>NZ_CFETID010000001.1:0-304629 GCF_983967925.1 Croceicoccus sp.
GAAGGATCTGGCATCAAAAAAATGGTAACGCCCGGCGCGAAGCGGGAAGCCGTCGTCCATGCCCGTGAGCAGCACGGGCTGAGCGAGCGTCGGGCGTGCAGTCTGGTCGGTGTGAGCCGCAGGGTGATCCGTTACGAGCCGACGAGGCCGGATGACGAGGCGCTGAGGCAACGGTTGCGCGAGCTGGCGGCAGAACGTCGTCGGTTCGGTTATCGCCGCCTGGGCTACCTGCTGGCGCGGGAAGGCATGACGCCCAACCACAAGAAGCTGCTGCGCATCTACCGCGAGGAAGGGTTGCGGGTGCGCCGCCGCGGTGGTCGCAAACGGGCACTGGGCACGCGCAGGCCAATGGTGCTGCCCGATGGACCGAACCAGCGGTGGTCGCTCGACTTCGTCTCCGACAGCCTGATCTGCGGTCGGCGCTTCCGCATCCTGTGCGTGGTCGACGACTTCTCGCGGGAGTGTCTGGCGCTGGTGGCTGATACGTCGCTCTCCGGTGCACGGGTGGCCCGGGAACTGACCAGCCTGATCGGGGTGCGTGGCAAGCCACACACGGTGGTCAGCGATAATGGCACCGAACTGACCTCGTCGGCCATCCTGCGCTGGTCGCAGGAGCGGCGGGTCGAGTGGCATTACATCGCACCGGGCAAGCCGATGCAGAACGGCTTCGTCGAGAGCTTCAACGGCCGCCTGCGGGACGAATGCCTCAACGAGACGCTGTTCACCTCGCTGGCCCATGCCCGGTTCGTGCTGGCCGCCTGGCGGCACGACTACAACACGGTCAGGCCACACTCGAAACTGGGCGGGAAGACCCCCGCCGAGATCGCCGGCGAACGTGTCTGGGGGCATGCCCCCAGACACGTTGCCATCCCATCAAACATCAATCATGAAGGACCGAGACTCTACCTCTGAATGGTAACAATCAGGGGAGCACGTCACAGCCCGTTCATCATCGGCAGCGAATAGTCGAGAACGGCGATATCGGGCTGCAGCGTCCGGATCAGTTCCAGCGCGTCGCGCCCGTTGGAAGCCTCTCCCACCACGCGCCAGTCCGGATGAACGGAGAGCGCCGAGCGGACACCAAGGCGAATGGCTTCGTGATCGTCGGCCAATACTATTCGGCGAATAGGACTGCTCATGTCACTGCCCCCCGGATGACGATCCCTGGTCTTGCGGCTGAATTCATCGTGTCATCATCGTGCATGGTGCGCCTCTGGCACATCAGGGTTTTCCCTGAGAGCGGCGCCAGATCGCCCTTAGGCCCCGTTCGATCTGCTGCACCGCTGAACCTTCCATCAATCTAGGCACCTGCGTCAAGATGGCCGTGGCGAATGAGGATGCGGATTTACTCGATCGTATGCGAATCTGGGGGCGGGGCGAACGCAACTGCTCCTCTTGATCCACGCCGGCCGCGCTATTGACGCAAGCCCATGTAATCTGGCCGTACGGCGGCCGGTATGAGGCCCGCACTACCCGTGAGCCTGCGAGATCCAATTCGCCTTGATGGGACCGCGAATGTCCCTCGGCTGCCCGGGCGTATCGCGCGATGAAGGCAGTGACCCGCTCGCTACACTTGAAACAGGTCAGTATCGCAGACCCATGGCGGCATCTCCCAGAAGATAGCATGCAAGCGTGATGAGAACCACGCCGACAAGGTTCAACACCACCCCGCCCCGCGCCATCTGCTCGATGCCCACCCTTCCCGTGCTGAACACGATTGCATTGGGCGGCGTCCCCACCGGAAGCATGAAGGCACATGTGGCCGCCAGGGCTGCGGGGACAAGCAAAGACATCGGATCCATGTCCATCGCTATCGCGACTGCACCTAGAATGGGGATGAAGGTCGCAGCGGTCGCCGTATTGCTGGTGACTTCGGTGAGGAAGATGACCAGGGCAACGATTGCGGCGATCAGCAGGACGACGGGAAGCGTAGCCATATCGCCGACGAAAGATCCCATCCAGCCGTCGAGACCGGTCGCCGACACTGCCGACGCCAGGCTCAATCCTCCCCCGAACAGCAGAAGGACGCCCCAGGGAAGGCTTTCCTCCGCATCCTTCCAGTCCAGCACCGCGTCCCCGTCTGCGTTCGCGGGCAAAAGGAAAAGGGACAAGGCCGCCGCGATTGCTATCACGGCATCGTCGATCGCCGCCAGCCATGGCGGCATCGCGATAATGCCTGCGGCAAGACCGGGTACGATCCAGAAGAACGCCGCAGCGGCAAAGGCGCCAAGCGACATCTTCTCTCCCCTGCGAACGGGTCCGAGTGCGGCGATTTCGCGGTCCAGCGTATCGTGACCATCGCTCAGCCCATCCAGCCGAAACGGATACAACACCCGCGTCATCAGGAACCAGCCGATCAGGATGAATGCGAAAGCCGTCGGCAGGCCGATCACCATCCAGTCGAGAAAGCCGATCCTGATGCCCAGCTCGGTCAGGGCGTAGGCCGCGATGATCGCATTGGGCGGGCTGCCGAGCAGCGTCCCCAGCCCTCCCATGCTGGCCGACCACGCGATCGCCAGCATCATGCAGACGCCGAATTGCTCGACATGGGTGGACTTTTCCTCGTTTTCACCAAGGCCGTCCGTGACAAGCGATATGAGGGAAACGCCGATCGGCAGCATCATCAATGTGGTGGCGGTATTCGACACCCACATCGACAGGAACCCAGTCGCCAGCATCATGCCCAATATGATGCTGCGTGGCCCGGTACCGATCACGCGCATCACCACAAGCGCGAAACGTCGATGCACGTTCCATTTTTCGAGGCCGATCGCCAGCAGAAACCCGCCAAGGAAAAGGAACACGATGGGATTGGCATAAGGTGCCGTCACCTCTGCAACCGGCAGGCCCGCAAGGGTGGGAAACAAGGCAATCGGAAGCAATGATGTCGCCGCGAGCGGAATGGCTTCTGTCATCCACCAGATCGCCATCATCGTGCCCACGGCAGCGACAATGCGGGCCTGTTCATCCAGATCCTGCGCATTCGCCAGCAGGATCCAGACCACAATGGCGGCGACAGGACCGGACGCACGCAAAAGCCAGATCAATGGCCGGGACCGTTGTTGCTCCGAAATTGCCCCCCCCCGTCAACGCCATCTTCTATTCTTACAAAGTAACGATCAGGCGAACCTGCCGACAAGTACCTCTCGGCCATCCCAATCAGCCAGCAGGTGTTGGGAACCTGTCCTTAACCAGCATCTGATAGAGACGGAAGCGCAGCAGAACAGGATTTTGCGATGTCTCGTCGGGGGCATGAAAGATTTAATTCGGATCGACAAGTCGAATGCCGCGTCGACGGCCGGACGTTCACGGCCGTTCTTTACAACGTGTCGCTCTCGGGCTGCCTGATCGAAATGCCGTTGAACCGGATCATCAAAGGTGACCGCGTTCACCTGAAGGATGGCAGTATTCGCATGTCGGGCCTGGTGGTCTGGCATGACGAAAGGAATGCCGGCCTGCGTTTCGATCAGCCCTTGCATGAAGCGGTCGTTCGTTTTCTGGGCTATGACCCAGCCAAAGGCGAGCCAATCGTGCCCACCGACCGATTTGGAAGAGCCCTACCTCGCCTTCCGCGAAACGACCGACATTTCGGGGAGAACCCGTAAGAAGCATATTCTCTGCGACGAGAAAATCTCGCTATTCCTCGCAAATGCGACGGAGCAGCGAAAGCAACATCGCCTGTTCATCGGGCCGAAGCCCCGCCGCCATGCGATCCTGTGCTGCAAGTGCCTTGTTCATGCATTGCCGGGTAACCTCTCGTCCCTCCTCGGTAAGGACAAGCGTGATGACGCGTTTGTCGGCGGTTGAGCGGGACCGGCGGAGCAAGCCACGCTGCTCTAGCCGATCAAGCGTATAGGTAATGGCAGCGCCATTCTGGAAGCGCAGCCTGGCAACTTCACTGGGCGTCGAGGCGCGACCGAAATAAATTGTAGTGAGAACGCCAAATTGATGGGAACTCAACGCACAGTCCGATAACGCTGCATCGATATTATCGACGATCTTGTTAAAGCTGCGTCGCAAATTGAAAGCGAGCGAACTTTCGAAAAATTGCTCCTCTTCTCGGACGGCGCGGTCCGCAGCCTGCTTTCCATGTGCTTCATTCGTCATCGCAGAAATCAATTTATACTACCAACAATCGGAATTTTCGATCTGGAGATCGCGTGACCGCTACAGACATCGTGCCTGCGCCGCCGCGGGACCACGCAAGCTAAGACACGAACGCAACGATAGCGCAACCCTTCGATTCGCGAGCCTTCGATATTTATCGCTGAATTTCATGAAGTTATACAAGATCTCAGGTGCTGGATCCGCGGTGCGTCCGTTCGGCCTTGCACAATCGATTTTCAGTCGATCAAACGTCCTATCCAGATTGAAAAAGCGACCCGACAGAGATGAATGACCTCCGCGATTGGCATCACCTAACTAACCACATGGGATGAGGCCGTGCCGCCCGACTGCGCCGCAATTTCTCTTGCTGCGTTGGCGAAGGACTTGGTAAACATATGGTTATTAGCAATGCGTGCTGGCGATTTTTGACGACCAGCCAACGATCGGGGCCGGTACATGAACGATGGAACTGTCGCACAGTCTATCGTGCTTCCGCACCGTAGTCCGAAAAGCCTTCTCACAGGCTGGATCGGAACCCAATCCCGCCAACATCCGGAACGTTCGTCGCTTTCGCTGGGCGACTTTGCGCGGGCGCTTCGCCACCGCTGGATGCTGTTTGCGGCAATCCTCGTCGCGGTCACGCTGCTGGTCATCCTGGCAAGCTTCGTTCTTCCCGCGCGCTATTCTGCCGAGGCGAAGCTGCGCATCGAGCCCAATCCCGGCAGCACCGCGCAAATCGCGAACAATCCGGATCGACCACCGGATCAAGCCCTGATCGAGACCGAGGTCAATCTCATTCGCTCGCGCTCCGTACTCGGCGCTGCAATAGACAGCGTCGGATCCGACAGGGTAGCGGAAATCGTCAAGGCCGATGCTCCGCTCGATGAAGCCGGATTCCGTAATGCCGCCATCCGGGCGGTGGGCGATGCGATCGATGTCGAGCGCGAGGGGCAGAGCTATCTGGTCGGCATATCCGCAACCCTGCCCGACCCCGACCTGGCGGCCAGCCTCGCCAATGCCATCGCCCAATCCTACCTCGACCTGCGGCACAGCAGCAACGAAACCACGGGCAGCGAGCAGCTGGAAAATATCGAGGACCAGATTTCCGAGGTCCGTTCCAATCTCGACAGTGCGGAGCGCGCCGCGGCCGAGTATCGTGCCTCGCGCGGCATCGTCTCGGACGACAGCGCGGGCACGATAACCCAGCAGCAGATCGCCCCGATCTCGATGCAGCTGGCAACGGCAGAGGCGCAGGCCGCCGAGGCGGCGGCGCGGCTCTCCTCGGCGCAGCGCGAAATCGCGCGCGGCGGTATCGAGGCGCTTTCGGAAAACATGCGCTCGGACGTCGTGACCGAGTTGCAGCGTCAGCGCGCCGACATCATGCGCGAGCGCGGCGAGATCGTGACCAAATACGGTCCCAACCATCCCGCCATGATCGAGGCGAACCAGCAACTGGCTGATATCGATGCCCAGTTGCGGGCCGAGGCGACCCGCATCGAGAACAATCTCGCGGCCAACGCACGATCGACGGCAGCGAGCGCGGCCAGCCTGCGAAGCAAGCTGAACGAATTGCGCGCAAGGCAGGCCAGCGATGCGCGGCAGTCCGTGGCTGCGGAGGGGCTGGAACGCGAAGCCTTGGCCCAGCGGGAAGCCTATCAGGAGCTGACCCAGGCGGCCCAATATGCGCGCCAGTTGCAGCAGGGGGCCATTCCGGCAGGCGTGATCGTGCAAAAGGCTGTCGCCCCGGACGATCCCAGCTTTCCGAACCGACCGCTGTTCGCCATTCTGGGCGCGCTCGTCGGAGGGCTGCTTGGCGCCGGTGTGGTCGGCTTTCGCGAGATGTCGGGGCAAACGATCCTGTCGCCGGACGACGTGGCAAAGCGTGTGGGAATCGGCTGCGGCGGTGTCCTGCCCCCCGTGACGGCAAAGCAGCGGCGCAAGGCCGGTTCGGGCGAGAATGTATGGGACTATGTGATAGCCCGCCCCACGTCGAAATATGCGGAATCGCTGCGGCAGATACGTCGGGCGATCCGCGCCGATGTCAGAGGCAAGACCGGCGTCTATGCCATTACTTCGGCCGTGCCCGGCGAAGGCAAGACGACTTTGGCGATCAGCCTCGGCAGGATTGCCGCGCTATCGGGCGATGAAGTTCTGGTCATCGATTGCGACCTGAGGCGGCGGTCTCTTTCCAGCGATCTCGGTCTCAGCTCGCCCCATTCGCTCAGCGATGTCATTCACGGACGGGTGTCGCTGAATGAGGCGATCCTGACCGATACCGCATCGGGCCTCGATGTCCTCCCGGCTTCCGAGGCGGACAATGTCGGGCGCGATATCCTTGGGAGCGCGGCGATGGCCCAGCTCTTGGCAAGACTGCGTGGCCAATTCGACATGGTGCTTCTGGATACGCCGCCATTGCTGGCAGTCGCAGACGCACGCACCGTGGCGGCTCTCGCCGACGGGACCATCTTCTCAATCGATGCGGATTCGACGCCCGCGGCAACCGCTCGCGCAGCGGTCGCGCGGCTGGAAGCGGATGGCATCACAAACCTTGGCGCCATCCTGACCTTCCGAAAGGCCGGCAAGGCCGCAAAGGCCGCTATGGGGCAGGATTACGGAAAGTATGACGATTATTTTTCGGATTGACGATTGCTGCACTGCAATATGAATTGAACATCAGGTTAATTTGACGGTATTATTCGAGTTCTGGGGCATTCAAAGAGATTTTCGACGTATCGCGTATTGCATGACAAGCATTGCCTAAATGCATGCTTTGTAAATGTTTTAGCGTGCGCAAGAATTAGCCCCGATACGCTTGCGGTTGTTCTGACACTGAACTGGAGGTCGTGTGACGTGGCATTGAGATTCGCCAGATTTTCCGGACCGGACGCTACCGGCATTTCGGTGCCGGCGGCTTTCGTCATCGGGCGGCGGGCGATCTCTTCCGTGATGCGGGGTGCTTATGGGTAATCTTGCATTCGACTTCGCCACCGATGCCGAAACCGCACTGGTTGCGATCATCATCCCGACACTGAACGAGGAGGATCACATCGAGGCAACCCTTGATGCGCTTGCCCGTCAGTCGCTGGGCTATTGCAAGGAAATCATCGTCGTCGACGGTGGAAGCTCGGACGCCACCTGCGCCATCGTTCGCGACTATGCCGACAGGGATGACCGGGTTCGGCTGATCCATAATGCCAATCGCCTGCAATCCTCCGGCATCAATCTGGCCGTGTCGCAACTCGATCCGGACACGCGCTATTTCATCAGGGCCGACGCGCATTCCGTCTATCCCGAGGATTTCGTCGAAAAGCTTTTAAATGCGGCTGTTTCATCGGGCGCGCAAAGCGTCGTCACGCGCCTGAAGGCCGAAGGACAGACGTGCTTTCAGCGCGCGGTTGGAATGGTATCGAACAGCATTATCGGCACGGGCGGCGCCATTCACCGCGTGGGCGGGGATTCGCGCTTTGTCGATCATGGTCACCATGCGCTGTTCGACCGGCACTATTTCGCGACCATCGGCGGATATGACGAGAGTTTCGCCACCAACGAGGATGCCGAATTCGACGTGCGCCTGTGCGCGGCTGGCGGGAAGATCTGGTTCAGCAACGATTCGACGATCACCTACCTCCCCCGCTCGACGCCCAAGGCTCTGGCGTGCCAATATTTCGCCTATGGTGCGGGGCGTGCGCGCAATCTGATGAAACACCGCAACGGGCTGCGGCTGCGCCAGTTGCTCCCCCCTCTCACGGTGCTCGTCGTCTCGATGTGCATGGCGCTTTCGCTGTCGTCGCCGTGGTTCCTGATCGTGCCGCTGATCTACCTGCTCGCCGTCGGGTTTGCGACGATACTCATCTACAACAAGTTGAAGGCCCGCTGCGCGCTGGCGGGGATCATCGCGGCGCCCATCATGCATTTTTCCTGGGGTGCCGGTTTCATTACCGGGTTGACCACGTACAGACGAAATTTGCCGCTACAAAGCCAGCTATGATGCGGCGCTTTGCCGGTAAATGACGAACGGACCAGTCCCTTAGAAATGATGAAATCGGTACAGAAAATGGCGCGTCTCGCGCCGCTACGCTATCGTACCGTTACCCCGGTTGAGGAAATCGATCTCGGTGCTCTGGTCGCCCCGCCTAAGGACTTTCTTCCGACGAATCCGTCCCTGGCCCGACTGGGCAATCGCTTCGTCGCCAATATCCGCTGCGTCAATTACCGCCTCCGGAACGAACGGACGCTGAAAAGCGATTTCCTTGTCGGCAGTGATTGGCAAAGCCGCAACCGCGTCATCAGCTGGAGCGATGATCCCGCCAATCATGTCGAGCTGAGCGAGATGTCGGACTGCTTCGCGGGCGTCGAGGATATCCGGATGCTGGTCATCAAAAACCGGCTGTTTGCCAGCGGAACGCATCATGCGGGCGGGCGGGCGGTTATGAAATCGTTCGAATTCGACGAAACGCTGTCCCTGCTGCGCGCGCGGGACATGCCCTCGCCATTCGGATTCGGGCAGGAGAAGAACTGGGCTCCGTTCGAAAAGGATGGGCAGCTATACTTCGTCTACTCCATCGATCCGCTGATCATTCTGCGCGCGGCCGATAATGCTGCGGGATATGACATCGTGAACGGTGCCGGCTGCGATGCGAGCGATATATCCTTCACGACCGGAGGATCATCCCAAGGCATTCCGCACAAGGGCGGTTGGCTGTTCATCTTTCACAGGCGCCGGGTGCAGCCTTTGATTTCCGGCACGATCTATGTGCACTACTGCGTCTGGATTTCGCGAGATTTCAAAACCATGCGAAAAGGGCCGCCATTCGTTATCGGCCGCCCGGCGATCCATTTTGTGGGCGGCATGGTCGAGCATGAAGGCGCCCTGCTGATCAGCTATGGACGGGCGGATTGCGAGGCATGGCTTGCCCGGATTGCGTGGCATGACTTACCGGTTCCAATGCCGTGACCGCGATTCACCCCGAAACCACCGACCGGCAGGCGCAGCTGTCGCGCAATGCGGCGTTCGGTTTCGGTGCGGCCAACATTGTTGCGCTGGTCATCCTGCAAGGCTTCGGCGTTCCCTTCGCCGGATCGTCGGTGCAACTGTGTCTTCCGATCTATTTTGCCAGCCTTTGCCTGATCGTCTTCGGATTGGGACTGACGATCTCGCCGGTTCGGCTGTTGCTGTACGGAGCCATGGTGGCGGCCATGGCCGTTTCGCAAATGCTCAGCGGGGCGATTGCCGACGCGCCCGCGCTGATGCTCGTGCTCGTGCTCTATGCGGCATTCGTGATCGAGATACCGGTGGATTCCCAAACCCTGAAACGGGTCTTCGGGTTTTTTCAGGCCACGATGATGGGTGTGGCCGCTCTGGTCTTCCTGCAACATGCGGTCCAGTTCACGCTGGGTCCTGCCGCCTGGCCCAGCCTTCGCGAACTCGTGCCGGCCAGCCTGCTGTTTCCGGGATATAACTATCTTCAGCCATTCGACTATGGCTCTCCCTACATCAAGCCGAACGGGTTCTTCTTCCTGGAGGCCAGCTTCGTTTCGCAGTTCCTCGCCATCGCGCTTGTGGTCGAACTGGTGATGTTTCGGCGGATCTGGTTCATGGCCATCTTTGTCGCGGCCATCTTCGCGTCATTGGCGGGCTCGGGACTGCTTATTCTGGCGCTTGCGGCACCTGTTTTGGCTGTCCGTGCCCCCGCCAGGATCTGGTTGGCTGCCGCCATTCTGCTTGCCGCTACGGGCGTAGTCGCCGGGGCGCTTGGGTGGACCGAGGTGACCGGTCGGCGCATCGAGGAATTCAGCATGCCGGGCTCCTCGGCCTATAACCGCTATGTCCGGCCCATGCAGCAGCTGGGTCAACTGGTGGAGGAGCCCGAACGCGTGATCGTCGGTCATGGCGCCGGACGGGCACCGATAGGCGATGTGGGCGACGATACATTGCCTTTGTCGAAGATGGCCTATGAATACGGCTTCGTCGCCACCCTGCTTCTGATAGCCTTGATGGTCACGGCGATGTTCGGGGGCGGGTCGAGCGCGAGGATCGCTACGCTGTTGTTCCTCTACTACAATCTTGGCGGCGGGGGATTGAGCGTCCCCGTCTATGTCCTGCTGCCTGCCCTGCTTGCGGCAAATCTGAAACCGCGCAGACCCGCGCTTCCGGAGAGGCTGGCCGATGAAGCGCCGGCAGCGGACCCGCTGCCGCCTGTCAGACCTTTAGCCGCCTAGCAAATTCCGTTTCGTAGTTTTCGACCATGCGTTCCAGCGTGAACTCGCGTGCCAGCAATCGGCCACGCTCGGCCATGGCTTCGCGCCCCTCTGGATCGCGCATAAGGTCGATCATCGCCTGACCCAGATGTTCCGCACTGGGCGCCACGACGCGGGCGTCCTTGCCATCGCTCAGCCAGTCGCCGCCGAATCCCATATTGGTCGTAATGGCCGCCACGCCGAATGCCATCGCTTCCGGCAAGGCCAGCCCGAAACCTTCCGATATGCTGGGAAACAGGAACAGCGAGCTTTGACGCAACATGGTCGCCTGCGCTGCCGGATCATAGCGCCCCATGACCTTCACATTCGGGCGATCGGCAGGGTCGAACTCGGCCACGATTTCGTCGGCATGCTGCTTCGCGCCCGCCACGACGAGTTTGGCCGCCGGAAAGACCGATCTCAGCTTGCGGAATGCGCGGGGGACATAGGCTGCACCCTTGCGCGCCTCCCACGTGGCAAGCCAGAGCAACTGGTCGGGATCGCGTGGCGTGTCATGCTGCTCCATGCTGGCCGCGAGCAATTCGGGATGAATGGCCGCCGGGATCAGGCACAGCTCGTGACCGGGCGGCATACGCGCGCCAACCCAGTCGAGGTCCTTGCGGTTCTGGACGACGGTAAGATCGGACGTCGCGATACCCTGCCAGTCCCAGCGCCTCTGCATTCGGCCGGTAATCAGCCGGTACATCGTGCTGGTCGACCAGTTGCCGATCCAATCTTCGGCCCGGTTGGCCAGGTCGTCGTACACGGCAAGTCCGTGGAGATGGTTCACCAGCAAGGGCCGTCTGCCCCCCTTCTTGCGCAAGCGGGCAAACAGGGGGGCGGCCATGCCGGACGAGGACATGATCACATCGAAATCGGAAGGGTTCTTCTTCTCGCCCATGGCGCTGATCAGCCGCGGGAGCACGAGCCGTATCTTGAGAAGGTCGCCCACACCCTTGCCTTGCACGCCCGCATCTTCGGCGTGGTAAAGAGCAACCTCGTGTCCGCGCGCGCGCAGCGCGTCCGACAGCATGTGATAGATCCGCGATGCGCCCCCATTGGGATTGTTGGCGACATGGGAAAGCATCAGGATTTTCATGCGGCGTCCGGGCAAAGTCACGTCAGCCCGCTCTGCCGCCAGCCTGCCTTGCGGCGGGGCGCCGCGCTGGACGAAACGCTGGAAGGGATCGAGAAGAAGTAGCCGATCTTGCACTGCAGTACCTCCGGCCATACGACACGGCTGGGCGTGGCCCATTCAGCGAAAAAGATGGTGGCGCATTTCAAGGGCAATGTCAGCAATCTATTTTGCATCGCAGCAAGACGGCGACGTGCGCGAAATCGTCATGGGTCAAATAGCCTTTTGAGCCGCATTGGGCCGCACGATCTGCATGACGGTTCTCCTTTCCAGCAGCAGGATCAGGGTCACGTAAACCGCTGCGCCGGTCACGATTTTCGTCGCCAGCCCCATGATCCCGTCAATCTCGAATTCTAGATCGATGAAGGACAGCATGGCCCCCATCCCCAGCAAGGCCAATCCAATCCGCATAAATGGCCTGAATTGATCCACATATGCGATCCCGCCGCTGCGATGGAGAACGAGCGCCCCGACGGTGAAATAGGCAAGGCCGAACAATGGCCACAGCATCAGCGTCCAATGAATGTCCAGCCCGACCGATGCGAGCAGAATGGTTCCTATGCCGGTGATCGGCAACCCAAGCGCCTGTACCATGACCCAGCGCCCCGGATAGCCCAGCGCCTTCACCGCAGCGCCCCAGACCACGCAGGAAAAGTTGAGCAGGCTCCAGATATTGACCGCCACAAGCGCGATCGCCGCCCCTTCCCATCCCGGCCCAAGCAGCACGGCAATCAGATCGGCGCTGACGAACGCCATTCCGACGAACACCGGTCCGGTCACAAGAAACGCCATGCGCGACCCCTGCGATATCATCGCGGCCAGCCTGTCCCGGTCATGCGCGACACGCGACAGGATCGGCAGCGCCAGCCTTTGCGTCACCATCGCCAGCAAGGCCCCGACACCGTCGTTGATCCTGAATGCAATGCTTGTCTGACCGACGGGCACGACGCCGTAATAATAACCCAGCAGGACATTGAACACGCGGGGCGTGGCGGCCCCCAGAAACGCATCGGTCACGCTGAACACGCCAAACGAGGTCAGCTCTTTCGTATAGCCCCAATGCGGCCTGAACCGGGGCATGCGCGATTGCGACGCCAGCATGGTCACCGCTGCCACGAACGCAAATCCGACATTGCCCAGAACGACGCACCAGGCACCGAACCCGGCCAGTGCCAGCCCAATGGTGAGCGATCCACCGACCAGTTTCGCCGTCATATTGCAACGCGACAGGATCCTGAAACGCAGCTTGCGCGCAAACACCGCCTCGGGAATGCCGCGGATGCCGAGCAGCAGACAGGTCAGCGCCTGAACCCTGATCAGCCATGTCAGGTCCGGCTCGTCCAGCCAGTCGGCAAACAGCGGCGCGAGCAGGAACAGCAGCAGAAACACGGCGGTTCCGGCGATCATCGCGCCGGCAAAGGCGGCATCGATGATCCGTACCGACCAATAGCGGCGCCGGACCAGCGCCTCGCTAAACGGCATGGCGATGATTGTTTCGGCCAGCGATACGATAAGAAAGGCCAGACTGCCGAGGCCGAATGCGGCGGGGCCGATGATCCTGCCCGCCGCGAGGCTGACCACGATGGCGGTGAACAGTGCCACGAACGCTTCTGCCGAACCCCACGCAATCGATCCGCGAAGGTTCTTCACGACAGGGACCGTATCAGGGAAAGCAGGCGCTTGCCGTTTTCGGCCCAGTCATATTGCCGCGATGCAGCCTCGAACGCTGCCTCCTGCATCGCGTTCAACCGGTCGAAATCGTCGATGGCGGCAATGATCTCGTCGCAAAGCGCTGCGCTGTTCGGCGCCTTCAGGCAATGGCGGACCACCTCGCTGGCCTGCCCGGCAAGCGCCGATTCCAGTCCGGCGACAGGCGTGCGGGTCATGACATAATCGAGTACCTTCAGCTTGAAGCCGCCGCCGACAGCTTCGATCACCAATCCCATCCGGCATGCCTGAAGGAAAGCTGGCAAATCATCGACATAGCCCAGGAAACGGCTTGCCTTGCAGCTTGCCTCAAGCTTGCGCCGAAAATCGTCGGGAGCGCCGCCGACGATAGCGAGTTCGATGCCCGCCCGGTCGAGCAAGGCGTCGGCGACATCGAGGAATGCGCGCAGATTATGCTGCTTCACGATCCACTGATACGATCCGACTATGGCAACGCGCCTAGGAGTATCCCGGTCTATCCCGCGCGCCCCGACGCGGGTGCCGTTATAGCCCGGCGGTATGACCGCAAGATCGCCGCCTGCACCGATCGAACGGAAGGCGTCGGCGTCCTCTGCAGTCAGCGTGACGACTGCCTCGCACGCTTCGGCCAGCGCACGCTCTGCCCTTGCGGTACGGCGGGCATTCAGCGCGAGCACCGCCTTACGCAGCCGGTTGCCGCGATAGGCTGCGGCGAGATCGCGGGTAACCTGCGTCTCGAAATCATGAGCCACATGGATCACGGGAGGACGCTTGCCCGCCCTCGTCCGAAGGATCGGCAGTGCCCAGATCAAGGCATACTGGTCGAGTACGATCGCGTCCCACTGCTCCTCCAGCAGCGAGATCAGAACCCGCTTGTATTCGCCCGTACCGAAACGGCCCGCGACAAGCGGCAGGGACGAGGCCAGCGCGCGATATTGCGATGCCGGTTTTCCCGGCACGATCCTGAACTCAAGAGAAGAAAGGTAGTCCTGCGGATTTGCATCGGGCGCGTCCGGGCTCGGCAGCCCGACGAAACAGACATGCGCGCCCGACTCTGCCAGCGCTTGCGCGAGAAAGCCGGTGTACATCCTGTCCCCCGCGTCTAGCGGCAGGGGCATGGCGCGCGCCAGCCACAGGACTCTGGGGCCGCTCACGCCGCCACCGCCTTGAGCCGATCAGCCAGTCTCAAGGCCAGAGCCACGATCGTCAGGGTCGGATTCGCGTGGCCGCTGGTGGGAAATACCGACGCGCTCGCCACATGCAGATTATCGAGCCCGTGGACACGGCAGTGCTGATCGACCACACCGTTCGAGGCATCCTGCGCCATGCGGGTTAGCCCGATGTGGTGACCGCCAACGGCAACCGGATTCTGCGCCGCCTCGGCCAGTTCGGGCAGGCTCTCCTCGATCTCCGCAACGCCGCTTTCCGCAAGGCTGTCGTTCAAGGCGCGATAGGCTGCCCTTGCGCTGGCCACGTCAAGTTCCGACGGCTTCCAGTCGATCTGCAAGCGAAACATGCCATGCCGGTCGCGTTCGCTGGAAAGGGTGACGCGGCTCGCGCGCTGCGGTTCCTGCTCGACGTTCATGTCGAGGGCGTACCGTCCCTCGCCGTTCTTGAGCGCGACATAGGGCAGCTTGCGCCGGGCCAGCATATGGCGTTTGATCCAGTCGATGCCGAATCCTGCCACGCGCGGCGCACCGGCGACGATATTGCGCATGTGCCCCGTCCAGAAAGCGGTGCGATGCTCCATCGCGGCGGCGGCCACATGATCCACCATCGCCAGTTTCCTGCGATATTCGGGAATGACGGTATTCTTGGCCACATACATCAGCGACAGGATGCCGTCGCGATGCGCAGGATCGACGATCCCCGGATGGTGCAACCGTACCGACGCATTCAAGACCTGGTAATCCCGCTGAAACTGCGGCGACAGCGTGAACTTGCGCCGGGCATAGACGCCATCGCGCGTCATTTCGAAGCCATGGCTCACCGCCCTGCCTTTCGGCGTCAGCCTCAAGGTTCCCGCCGACAGTTCAAGGTGGCACATATAGGTCCGGCCAAGAAAATCGGAATGGTTACCGATCCCGCCCTGATCGAACCAGCTGTTGGCCAGCAGGCGATAGGTTTCGAGGCCCCCCGCAGCCACTACCACCTGCGCGGCCCTGATCGTTTGCCGCGTTCCGTCAGGTGCCGTCGCCACGCAGCCCGTGACGCCGCTGAAATCGCCGCGCGGAGGCAGATCGACGCAGGCTGCATTGGTGACCATCCTGACATCGGCTGCCGCCACCAGTTTCTCGCGATACTTGGCGAAAACGTCGGTCGGCAGGCTGAACCGCTCGATCACATCGGTCTTCATCGCGCCGTCGGCGAATCCGTCGATCAGCTGGCCATCCGGCAGGGCGGATGCGGATCGATAATCGAACTCACCGGCATCGAGAACGTTCTGAGCCCGCCGGTAGAACGGCACGAGTTCCTCGTAATCCATCGGCCAGCCGGACAGCGGCACCCAGTCCCGCTTTTCGAAATCGACGGGATCGAGGGGGAGGCATCGCCCACCCCAGATTGCGGACGCCCCGCCCGCACGCCGGTGCCGGTACAGCGACGGTTCGGGATGCGCGGGGTTCCGGCTTTCCCCTTCGAGAAACGACTGGCTGTCGGGATCTGGCTTCTCGCCGCCAGCTTCGAGAAGGATGACGTCCTTGCCGCTGCCCATCAGTTCGAGGGCAATGGCAATTCCGGCGGGTCCTGCCCCGACGATGCAGATGTCGCATGCGGTGTCGTCGGGCAGCTTCTGCCGCGTCAGGTCGGTCAGCATGACCGGGCCTTCGCCATGGCGTCATGCGCCTGCCGCAGATGATCGGGATTGCCGGTACCGACAAGAGCCACGCTCACCCCATTGGGTACGGAACCCATCGCCGCGTCGATGTCATGGTCGGTCCGGCCCGCGAACAACTCGCGCACGATCAGTTCGACCTCGCCGGCCATGGCTTTTTGCTTGAGGCGCGGATCCAACAGCAGCACTTGCAGCGGCAATTGCACGACTTCCACCCTGCTGTCCGCAAGCGCAGCTTCGAAAGCTGCGGCGTCGTCGATCGAGACACCGACCCGCCGCGCCATGCCGCGATCCTTGAAGTTGACGAGATGGTCCATGGCATCGCCTTTACCCAGGACGTCTGCCGATGGGCTGTGCAGCAGGAAATTATCGACCGTTTCGCGCCGCAAACGGCGAAGCGAACCAACGATCGCCTTTTCGAGATGCCCCCGGCTCCAGTCCTGTGGAAGGAGCCCTGCCCTGCTGGCCGCCGCAGCCCTGGTCAGGCCTGCCCGCCGGTCCATCAAAGGCTTCAGGATCGGTTTTGCGGTCAGCACAAGCCGTTTTGCCAAGGGGAACCGCTGACCCGCCTTGGTCGTGATGACCGCGTCCGGCGTGGAGGCAAGCAAGCGGCCCAGAAACCTCTCGCTGTCCCCCTGTCCGTAGATATCGGCCGTATCGAAATGCCGAACCCCCATGTCGAGCGCGGCTTCGACAAGGCCGCGCGCCGACTGCGCATCCGTCCCGCCGACGAGCGAACCGAAGCGACTGCAACCCAGTCCGATTGTCGTCACGATGTCCGCTTCTCATGGCCAGTGGCAGACCGGGCATGGCCGCGACGCCCGCAATGCGCCGGGCCGTGCCATAGGAATGGAGATAAGCGACAGTGGAACAAAGCAAAATCCCGGGGTGCTGGCCCTGCGTTCCGGCCGTTGTCGCCCATTCCGGGAAATGCCGTCAAGACGGCGAGGACGCAGTTGCAGCATTCAAAGGGGCTAGATGCCTCGCTCTTTCGTGCCGCAACGGGCCCTTCCCACGCCCATGCCGGTCTGCATCACTCCAGCAGTTCGACCAGTTCCCGGTAATCGTCCGATACGCTTGGATATTGGTCCCGGCTCAACTGCCCCGGATAATCGGCGTTCGAATCCCAATAGGATTGATAGACGAAATCATAGCGGTCGAACCATTCCGCTGCCTTGTCGACGATCAGACCGGAATCGTTCGATCTTACGCCCCACTCGGACATGGCCGTCTTCTTGCCGTGCGAACGCGCGAAATCCTGCTGCCATTGCAGGCCATAGCTGCGCGTGACCGCGAAATCCCATGTCTTGTCGGGCCCGCCCGGATCGTCCGGATGCACATAGAAGCTGAGGCCGACGATATCGACCACGTCGTCGCCCGGATAGGCATCCTCGGGGTTCATGCCGAGATCGCCGATATTGGGCGCCCATTCGAAACGGAAACGGTTCGAGACCGAACGGAATGCCTCGACGAACTTGCGGAAGCCGTTGCGGTACTCGGCTTCCTTGCCGGCGGCCGCCCAGGGCTGCCAGTTGCCGTTGAATTCCCAGCCCGTACGGACATGGATCGGCCCGTTACCCGGCGACGCGTCGAGCAGTGTCCGCGCGGCATTGCGATAGTGATCATCGTAATCGCCGGCGGCGGCTGCATAGAGATTGCCGCCCTGCTCGAACAGCGGGATGGTCCAGTACTTCGTGCGGTTCACATCCTTCCACTCATTGGCCAGCCAGCCGATGGAGCTTTCCCAATCGGTCCAGTTTGCCCGGCCGGTATGAAGCTGAACCGCCTCGCTCCGGGCGCCGAGCCATGCCTCATAGCTACCGAGCGCAGCCGGCTGATTGCCGACATAGACCGAATTCACGGTGATGTTGCTGCTGCCGCTTGGCGCGGGCGAAGGCGCCGGGGAAGGTGTGGGTGCAGGTGCGGGTGCGGGTGAAGGAGTGGGGGTCGGCGCTGGATTCGGAGACGGTGTTGGTGTTGGTGTTGGTGTTGGTGTTGGTGATGGCGCCGGTGTGGGTGATGGTGACTTGCCTGAAGAATCAGGCGCGATCACCACGGGCGGTTTGTCAGTCGCAGAGGTCTCCGACCCGCTTCCTCCTCCACAGGCCGTGAGGATCAGGGCTAGGCATACGCTGCTCATGGCGCGTTCATAACAGTGTTTTGTGGCGGTCATGTGCGGAAAAGGCCACAGGATGCTTAACGTCCGATAAATGCGATGAGTTGACGCATTGTTAACCCGATCGGATGAGGCAGGAATGCCACGAAGCGTGGAACTAATCCGTAGGAGTAGGTGGACGCCCCGAATTGCGGGCCCGATCCACCTGTCAAGCCGCCGCCGAATCCGCACTGAAAAATGGCGCGATTCGCCTAATCATCGCCGACTTGCATGGCGGCATTGAGCTGGCCGAGCGCCTGCGCCTTGAGCTGGTGAACACGCGGAATGCTGACTTCCAGTACCTGCGCGATTTCCGACAGGTTGAGTTCCTCGACGAAATAGAGCTGAACCACCAGCTGAAGCCGTTCGGAAAGCGAGCCGATCGCGACCGAAAGACGGTTCGACTGTTCCGCTGCGACCATTTCGTCATCGGCATCGGGCGCGTCGTCCGCAAAGGCGCTATTGCTGTCGGAATAGCACAGGTCGATGGGGTCGAACCGCATAGGTTGGCTGCTGCACCGCATGGCGGAAAGCGTCTGTGCGTCCATGCCCATGGCATCAGCCACTTCGGCCTCGCCGGGTGTCCGTCCGAGCACCGCAGCCAGCCTTTGCGTCTCGCTCTCGATCTCGCGCCGCTTCCGCGCCGCCGTTCGCGTCGTCGGGGCCTCCCGCCGGATAAGGTCGAACATCGCCCCACGCACGCGCGTCTTGGCATAGGCGGCAAAAGCGTGATCGCCTTGCCCCTGGTGCCGCTGGATACATTCGGTGAGCGCCATAAGGCCCGCCTGCACCAGATCCTCCACCTCCATGCCCGGCCGGCCGCTTCCATAGGCATGCCAGGCGAGCCGTTTGACCATCGGCATGAACTTCCTGATCAGCTCTGCAGGGGTGCTGCCATAGGCGACACGCGCCTGTGCGCGGTCAGGATACGAAAAAGCGGAATGATCGTGCTTCACGCGGCCATCTCCATGGGGGTTTCGGTTTCAGGAATGGCTGCGTCGGATCCAATGATCTCGATCACCTCGATCGGCTGGCTGGCCGGCAGCTCGCCGATCGAGATGACCACGCATTCGGGGGTCCGCTGACGCACCAGCGAGGCGATGGCGCGGCGCGATTGAGGCTGCACCACCAGCGCAGGCGGCAAAGCGCCGGGCCCGCGTTCGTCGACCAGCTGCTTCACCCGCCGCGCGATCGTCGTGGCAAGGCCGGGTTCGATCACTGGCCAACCGGTCACCGGATCGCGCAGCCCCTGCAGGATGGCGCCTTCCAGCGCGCCGTCCAGCGTGATCACGGGCAGCGACCGCGTCGGGGGACAGATCCGCCCTACGATCGTAGCACCAAGATCGGAGCGCACCCTGTCGACAAGCGCTTCGTGTTCCTGCGTGCCCTGTACCGCGCGGGACAGGCTGGCGAAGATCGGCAGCGGGTGGCTGATGGCAATGCCATCCTCCAGCAGGCTGCGCAGAACCCGCGTCACCGCGGCAAGCGACAACGGCTGAGGGTGAAAGGTTTCGACCAGATGTTCCGAGTGCTGCTTCGTCGCTTCCAGCAATTCGCGCACTTCGTCCGGTCCCAGCAGGTCATGCGCCCTTTCGCCGAGGAGCTGGTTGAGATGCGTCGCTACCACCGTTCCGGGATCGACGACGAGAAACCCGGCGGCCGTAGCATGATCGCGATTGCCTTTATCGATCCACAGCGCGGGGCAGCCGAAGCTGGGATCGCGGGTCTCCGTGCCCTTCAGGCGATGCGTGGCCGACGCCTCGCCGGTGTCGATGGCGAGCAGGCGGTCGGGCTCTACCGACGCGCCGCCCAGTGCCACGCCGCCCAGCATGATCCGATAATCATAAGGCGCCATGTCGAGCGCGTCGCGCAGCCGGAACTGAGGGACGACAAAGCCGAAATTGCGCGACAGCTGCTTGCGTACGCCGGTAATACGAGCGATGAGCGGCGATCCCTTTTTCTCGTCGACGAGAGGTACCAGTCCGTAACCCAGTTCGAGGCTGACCAGCGTCATATCCGACACATCGCCCAGATCGATCCTGTGCGGATCCGCCGGTGCTGCGGCCACCGGTTCGATCGCGGGTTTGTCGGCCCGCTTTTTCAGACTGCGCGCGAGCCAGAACGCGCCCCCCGCGGCAGGCAGGAAGATCGACTGCGGCATCGCCGGGATCATCCCCACCGCGGCCAGCACCACACCCACCGGCAGCCAGCTTCGCGGGTCGGCGAACTGGCCGCCAATCTGGCCCGCCAAATCCCGGGCATCCGACACGCGGGTCACGATCACCGCCGCCGCGATCGACAGCAGCAGTGACGGCACTTGCGCCACCAGCGCGTCACCGATTGCGAGCTGGATGTAGGTCTCTGCCGCCTCGCCGGCGGAGAGCCCGTGGGTGATCATGCCAAGGCACAGGCCCGCGATGATGTTCACCGCCAGGATCAGCAGCGCCGCGATCGCATCGCCCTTCACGAATTTCGACGCACCGTCCATCGAACCGTAGAAATCCGCTTCGGTAGCCACTTCGCGGCGGCGGGCCTTGGCTTCATCGGCGGTCATGATGCCGGCGGCAAGGTCGGCATCGATGGCCATCTGCTTGCCGGGCAGCGCATCCAGCGTGAAGCGGGCCGAAACCTCGGACACGCGGCCCGCGCCCTTGGTCACGACGACCATGTTGATGATCATCAGGATCAGGAAGACGAAAATGCCGACCGCGAAATTGCCGCCGATCAGGAACGCGCCAAACGCCTCGATCACATGGCCTGCCGCCGCACCGCCTTCGTGGCCGTGGACCAGCACGACGCGGGTGGACGCGACGTTGAGCGCGAGGCGAAGGAGTGTCGCGAATAGCAGGACCGACGGAAAGGACGAGAAATCCAGCGGCTTTTGCGCATTCATCGCCGCCATCAAAACGGCGACCGAAAGCGCGATGTTCAGCACGAAGGAGATGTCGAGCAGGATCGCAGGAACCGGAACGATCATCAGCAGCATCAGGGCGATGATGCCGCCCGGCAGCGCCATGGCGGCCAGGTCCGCTTTGCGCCTTGCGCTTCCTGCGGCGGTCACAGGCCGAATCTTTCAAAGCGCGCATAGGCAGCCTTCACCGCTGGCGGCGCCGCCTGCGGGTTGTTGCCGAACATCGACTGCAGGCTGTCGCTCATCGACCTGCCGCCCGCGATTTGCGTGGTGACCGGCATGGCGCGCGCTGGCGGCGGGGCGGGAATGCCGCGTTCGACTGGCGGCAAGCCTGCGCCGAGCTCGCCCGTCATCGCGCCTTCGACCTTCGCTTCGATGATGGCCATGACTTCGGCAAGACTGCGTTCGGTGCCCGATCCGGTGCGGAATATGCCGCGATTGGCCGCGCTGGCCGCGGGCAGCAGGGCGGTTGCCGAGGCATCGGGATTGCGGGCGAGCGCCGAGATGAAGCGCGTCGCGTCGCCGCTGCCGAGGAAATGGCCGAGATAAAGCTCTGCGGCGTTCGGCTGGCGGCCCAGCGTGCGCATCATCTCGTCGCGGTTGTCACCCGCGAGTTCGCCCGCCATCAGGGCCGAGGCGGCAGGGTCATAGCGCAGGCCCATGATGTGGCCCGCCAAGCTGCTGTCGGTGATCCGCCCGTTCGCGATGGCGGCGCTGGCCCAGCCCAGCCCGTGCTTTGCACCGTGGCGTTCCAGCGTGGACAGCCAGGTCGCATTGGTGAACTGGAACAGCCCCGCCGCGCTGGAGGTAGCGGCCTTTGCTTGCGGGTTCAGCGAGGATTCGATCTTGGCCTGCGCCAAGAGGAAATTGAAATCCTCACCGGTGCGTTCGGCGGCGCGGGCTATGTCGGCGCGTATCGAGGCACCGGTGCCGGCGGGTGCTGGCACATGCGCGGCTGAAACGGGCGGTCCACTCATCGGGGTCGATCCTGTCGGTTGTCGTGACAGGATTGACAAAGCAATTAGCGTGCCAGTTTCACCTCATGCCGTGTCAGGCCCGCATGTCGGCATAGCGTTTCGCGCCGTAAAGGCGCGGCGATCCACTCAGCATGTCGATCCGCGCGGCGATATTGGCGGCGACCAGATTGCGCATCTGGCGGTTCACCTCGTTCGCGTCGCGGGCGGCGCGGCTCATCGCACGGCATTCCTCGTCGAACGATGCGAGGTCTGCTTCGTCGAGACGGTCGCACAGGCCCAGCTTGGTGCGGGTCGCTTCGGTGATGGCGTCGAGGTCGAGACCGGCAATCGCCTGCCGTTCGGTTTCCAGCACGGCAAGCATCTGCCGCAGCGCGTCCTTCAGCCTTGCATTGACGGTCATCGTTCGGTCCCTGTCATGCCGCCCGTGATCCCGATTGCCATCATGGCGTCGGCGATCTTGCGCGGTTCGATGGAATAGGTGCCATCCGCCAATGCCTTGCGTATTTCGGCCACGCGGTCCTTGTCGACCGGCGCTTCGCCGACATCGAGCGTTTCGGACATGACGATGCCCGATGTTACCTGCTTTCGCGGTTCGGTCGGGGCGCCTGCCGGTGCGCGCACGGACGAAAGGCGCGTTTCGCCCGGAATGTGGGGACGGATCGGTCCGATATCGTACGATGCCATTTCGCGGGTTCCCTAAAAGCGGTCCGAACACCATGACGGACGCTGAAAGAGATCTTTAAGGGCCGCTTGCAAATTGCCCCTGTCCGGTCGGCCCCTATCCTGTCGTCAGAGTGACGACACCGGGGCCGGTGACGCGGGCGCGCATGATGTCGGCGCGGCGATTGCCGGTCATGGCGGGGCGCACCTTGATCCAGTCGCCGACCGCGCCGCTTTCCAGCGCCTCGCCGGGGCGGGAGATCGAGAAGCCCTGCCCCGCGACCGAGATCGACACCGCATCGCCGCGCTGCACCGCGTCTTGCCGCGCCGCCGCTGCCTGAGCCGCCGGGCGGGCATGGACGGGCATGTAGAGCCGCCATCCGCCCGCGTCGGGACACTGCAACATGACCGTATCGCGTTGCTCGCTGCGCCAGGCTATGTCGACGGGCACGTGGCAGGGGCGCAGTTTCAGCCTGCGGTCGAGCGGCTGCATTGCGCCGCCTTCCTCGCCGATCGGCGCGCCGGTGAACTCGGCGATCCGGCGGTCGAGCGCGGCGAGATCCTGCACATCCTGCGCCGCGGCCGAACCGGGAGCGGACAGGAGCAGGGAGATAAGGGCGTATGCGGAGATCATGACAATGGCCTTTCGGGTTTTGCCATGCTCCTGCAAAGCCCGTGCCAGATGCATCGAACCCGCGCCGAAAAGTGACAAAGGTGACACGTCCTACAACGGTTGTAACCCGGCCCTGCACCGCGGAAATGCGCGGGTTTCGGCCCAAAAGTGACAGCAGGGACCTGCGGAGAAATTTCACGCATTTGAAAGAGCAGGAAGGAGCTAACCCGCCGCCTGCCTGTAGGACAGTGAAAACTATAGGACAGTGAAAACAGCGACCTAGCCATCATAGGCGAGCACGGCGCTCGGCTGGCCGCCGTCGGGTTGCAGGACGATGCGCGGGACTGCGCCCGCCGCGACCGCCTGTGCGGCCAGTGCGGCGGCGGCGGACATGGCCGTTTCGGGGTGGGCCGGGTCATAGCCCATGGTGATCTGTAGTCTCGCGCCCTTGCCCAGCCCTTGCGCGGCGATCCAGTCGGCGATGGGCGGAGCATCGGGCGATGCGCGGTAGATGGCCTGGGGGATAGGGTCGAGATTGGACGCGTCGGAGGACTTGCCTCCACCCGCATAGGACGCGGTGACGATGAACAGGATCAGCGCCAGATCGGCGAGCATGATTGCCCAGCCCGCGCCGCCCGCCTTGGCGTGACCGATCATAGGCAGAGCGGCAGGCATCAGGCCGCCTCTGCCGCGTCAGGCAGCGGCAGGGGGTGCACCACCGCGCCTTCCAGCTGCCATGCGGTCCAGCGCATCAGCTCGTCGCGGGCCTGTTCCTCGGCCTCGCCCGAGCGGCGGATCGCCTCGGCCAGCGGGGTCAGCACCAGCTGCGCCAGCAGCACGCCGTAGAGCGTGGTCAGCACCGCCCCGGCCAGCGCGGTGTTCATCCCCTGCCCCGGATCGGCGGGCAATTGCGACAGCGCCAGCAAGGTGCCTGCTAGCCCGAAGGCAGGCGCGTTCTCCGCCGCCATCGCCAGCGTTGCATGGGCGCGGCGGTTGTCGGCCATGCGCAAGGCGCGAAAGCGGGCCATCTGCTTGTGGAACAGCGCGATATTGCGCGCATCGACCATCGCCCTGGCTGCCTTCTGGCTGGCACGGTCACGGAAATAATAGGGTTCGGTGCGCACCAGCCCGTCGACGCGCACATCCTGCACCATGCGCGCGAGATCGCTGCGCAGCGCGTCCTCGTCGAATTCGCGCGTCGCCAGATGGCGCACGGTGGCGATCGTCGCGCGGCATTCGCCCAGCCCTGCACGCAGCAAGGTCGCCAGCGCCGTGCCGCCAATGACGACGGCGGCGGACAGGGGATCGACAAGCGCGCTGAAATCCATCGAAGAATGCTGCCCTCTGCCGGCGTGGTGACTCATCGGTCGTGACGGGCAAGACGGATCGCGCGGCGATTTTTTCAGAGGGGCCGCGTTTTGCGGCAATGCCAGCGGCAAGATGTTGCCGCGCGTTTGCCGCCGCTTGCCGCTTCGCCCCGCGCGAACGGTGCAAGCCGCGGTTTTCCTGCCATTCTTGGCAATTGGCACGGCTCTTGCTTTTACCCCTTGCGAGATAGGCGAAATCTTTCGCAGCAGGAAAGGCAGGGATCATGCCCGGCGATTTATTCGGAATTCATGGGGCCGCGCTGCAATTGCGTTCGCAGCGCATGGGCGTGCTGGCGTCGAACATCGCCAATGCCGGAACCCCCGGATACAAGGCGCGCGACATCGACGTCACCGCCGCGCTGGCCCGCATGCAGGGCGGCGGCAGCGTCGACCAGGCCGCAAACGGCGCGACCCTGTTTCGCGTGCCGGTGATCGCCTCTCTCGACGGCAATACGGTCGAGCTGCAGAACGAGCAGATCGCCTTTTCCGAAAACGCCGTGGGCTATGCCGCCACGCTCGACCTGATCCGCGGACGGGTCGAGACCGTCACCCGCGCCATCCGGGGAGAGTGAGCATGGCCGACCGTCCCTTGAATGCCTTCTCCCTCGCCCAGCGCGGCATGTCGGCGCAGATGGTGCGCATGAACGCGGCGGCATCGAACCTTGCCAATGCCGGTTCGGTCGCCGCCAGCGAGGGCGAGGCCTATCGCCCCGTGCGCGCCGTGTTCGCCGAGGATCTCGACCGCGCGAGCGGCCAGTCGACCGTGCGCGTCCGCTCGGTCGTGCGCGAGAATACTGCACCCCCCCGCCGCTACGAACCCGGCCACCCGCTGGCCGACGCCAATGGCGAGGTCTGGGTGTCGCCCGTCGATGAGAATGCCGAGATGGTCGAGATGCTGGAAGCGTCGCGCCAGTACCAAAACATCGTCGAGGCCCTTTCCACCACCAAGCAGCTGATGCTCGACACGATGAGGCTCAAATGACGATTTCCTCCGTAAATTCCGCCAGCGCGCCTGCGCCCGCGTCTTCGGGCGGCGGTTTCGCCTCGCTCGACCAGTCCGATTTCCTGAAGCTGATGACGGTGCAGATGCAGCACCAGGACCCGTTCGACCCGGTCGATAACAAGGAGATGCTGGCCCAAATGGCGCAGTTCTCGCAGCTGTCCGCCAGTTCCGAGACGACCAGCGTGCTCGAACAGATTTCCGCAAAACTTGATGCCCTCGCGGCGCTGGCCGCCGAAAAGGAGTAATCTCGCATGTCCTTCTACACTTCGCTGAGCGGGCTGAAGAACGCCCAGACCGGCCTGAACGTCACCGCCCATAACATCGCCAATGCCGAAACGAGCGGGTTCAAGAAATCCTCCGCCAATTTCGCCGATCTGGTCGCGGGTTCGGCCAATGCGGATCCGCGCATGCTGGTGGGTATCGGATCATCGGTGGATTCGATCACGCAGAACTTCGACGTCGGCCCGATCGAGCAGACAGGCGCATCGCTCGATCTTGCGATCACGGGCGACGGGTTCTTCTCCACCGTGTCGCTGGCCGACGGGAAGACGATGTACACGCGCAATGGCGGGTTCGGCATCGACGAGGCTGGCAATGTGCAGGACGGCGACGGCAATGTGCTGCAGGTCTTCGCGCCCGGCGCCGATCCTGCCGTCGATGCGCCGGTCGGGGCTCTCGTTCCGTTGGTGAACGGCGCGGGCAGCGAGTTTGCGGGCATCACCGTCAACCGCGACGGTTCGATGCTGGCATCCTATGCCGACGGCACCACCACGGCGCTGGGCACCGTGGCGCTCGCCAATTTCACGACGCCGACGGGGCTGCGGCAAATGGGGTCGTCCAACTGGACCTCCACCGGCATTTCGGGCGTGGCGACCTATGGCGCACCCAATGTGGGTCGCAACGGGGGGATCATGTCAGGCGCGATCGAGCGGTCGAACGTCGACCTGTCGGAAGAGCTGGTCAGCCTGATCACTGCGCAGCGCTATTTCCAGGCGAATGCCAAGGCCATCGATACGGCAACCCAGATCAGCCAGACGATCATCAACCTGCGGACCTAATCATGGACCGGCTGATCTATTCCGCCGTGTCGGGCATGAGCGCGAGCATGGTGCGTCAGCGCGCCATCGCCAGCAACATGGCCAACGCGCAGTCCACCGGCTTCAAGGCCGAGATCTTCGATTCCCGCCCCGTCACCCTCGACGGCGGGCCGGTCGAGGTTCGCGCCCAGAACCGGACCGAGGTGCGCGGCGCGCAGATGGCGGACGGCGAGGTGAACGACACCGGCAATCCGCTCGACATCGCGATGCAGGGCGATGTGCTGCTGGCGGTGCAGGCACCTGACGGCAGCGAGGCCTATACAAGGCGCGGCGATCTGTCGATTTCGCCCACCGGCGTGCTGCAGACGGGCGACGGATTGCCGGTGATCGGCGATGCCGGGCCGGTGACGGTGCCGCTGGGCGGCGATGTCGCGATTGCGCCCGACGGGGCGATCCTGCTGTCCGATCCCGCCGTGCCCGAAGCCGCGCCCGAACGGATCGGCCGGCTGAAGCTGGCGAGCGCCGCGGGTAGCGATCTGGTCAAGGGCCTCGACGGACAATTCCGCGTTCGGGGCGGCGGGATACTGCCCGAAGACCTCGACGCCAAGCTGATCACCGGCGCGTTGGAGGGGTCGAATGTCGTCTCTTCCGAAGTGCTGGTCGAGATGATCGAGGCGCAGCGCCTGTTCGAAATCCGCACCAATGTCGTCTCCACCGCCCGCGATCTGGATGAGAGCGCGGCGCGGCTGATGCGTCTTTCATAAGGGAATTCTTCGATGCCCAGTTCAGCACTCCACGTCGCCCGCACCGGGCTTGAGGCGCAGGATGCGCGCATGCGCGTCATCGCCAACAATCTCGCCAATGTCGGCACCACCGGCTTCAAGCGCGACCGCGCCAATTTCGCGACGCTTGCCTATCAGGCCGCGCGGGTGGCGGGTCAGCAGAGCAGCAACCAGACCGAATATGCCGAGGGGCTGAACCTTGGCACCGGCGTGCAGATCCAGTCGACCAGCCGGATCGTGACGCAGGGCACGCTGAACAACACCGGAAATGCGCTGGACCTGGCGCTGGACGGCGACGGCTATTTCCAGATCGAAATGCCCAACGGACAGATGGGTTATACAAGGGCGGGCAATTTCACGCGCTCTGCCGATGGCTTGCTGGTGACGTCGCAGGGCTATGCGGTGCAGCCGCAGATCACCATTCCCGAGGGCATGACCTCGCTGACCATCAGCGACGACGGCACCGTCTCCGCCATGGTGGCGGGCGATGCGGAGCCGGTCGAACTGGGCCAGCTGACCATCGCCAATTTCGCCAATCCGGGCGGGCTGCGGCCGATTGCGGGCAATTATCTTGAGGAAACCGCGGGCAGCGGCCCCGCCCTGCTGGGCGTCGCGGGCGAGGAAGGGCGCGGCCATGTGCAGCAGGGGATGCTGGAGGGCAGCAATGTCAATGTCGTGCAGGAACTGGTCGACATGATCGAGACGCAGCGCGCCTACGAGATCAATTCCAAGATGATCTCGTCCGTCGACCAGATGCTGCAGAATGCGAACCAGACGCTGTGACCATGCGCCTAGTCCTTTCGCTCGTCGCGCTTGCCAGCGCATCGGCCTTGCAGGCGCAGGATGCCGAGATGGCGTACGAGCCTGCCCTGCCCTATCCGCCCTCGCCGCCCGCGGCGAATGGCGGGATCTTTCAGCCCTACACCGGCTATGTCGGGCTGTACGAAGGGACGCGTGCGCACCGGGTGGGCGACCTTGTTACCATATTGCTGATCGAAAGCACGATCACGTCCAAGTCCGTGCGGTCCAAAAACGACCGCAGCGGCAGCCTTGCGCTGATCCCCCCGGTGACCGGTCCGTTCGCGTTTCTTTCCCCCAGCGACCTTAAAGCCGCGGGCTCCGCGTCGTTCTCTGGAAGTGGAAGCGCGGGGCAGACCAGCACGATCGCCACCGCGCTGGCCGTGACCATCGTCGAGGTTTTCCCGAACGGGACCGCGCTGGTGCAAGGAGACAAGGACATGCTGCTTAGCCAGGGGGACGAATGGGTGCGCTTTCGCGGCATCATCCGGCTGGCCGATGTCGACGCGGAAAACACCGTGATGTCGAGCCGGGTGGCCGATGCCAGCATCGAATATTCTGGCAAGGGCGCGTTGCAGCGGGCGAGCAAGCCCGGCTGGCTGTCGCGCTTCTTCTCCATCATCAGCCCTTTCTGACGAGGCCCGCGATGCGCCGCTTTTTCCTTATCCTTGCCGCCCTTTGCACCGGCCTGCTGCCCGCGACGGCGCAGGCGGAGCGTGTTCGCGACCTTGGCCAGTTCCAGGGCGTGCGTTCCAACCAGCTGACCGGATACGGCATCGTGGTCGGGCTTCCGGGCACGGGCGACGACAATCTTGAATATGTGACGCAGGCGATGAAGGGCGTTTCTGGCCGGATGGGCCTGCAGCTGCCGCCGGGCGTGCAGCCCGCGCTTAAGAACGCTGCCGCGGTGATCGTTACCGCCGACCTGCCAGCCTTTGCCAAGCCCGGCCAGCGAATCGACGTGACCGTGTCGACCATGGGCAAGGCCAAGTCGCTGCGCGGCGGGGCGCTGATCATGACGCCCTTGTACGGGGCGGACGGGCAGATCTATGCGATGGCGCAGGGCAATCTGGCCGTGGGCGGTCTGGGCGTGTCCGCTGCCGACGGATCGAAGCTGACCGTCAATGTTCCCACCGTGGGCCGCATCGCCGATGGCGGCAGCGTCGAACGCGCGGTCGCGACCGGCTTCGATAGCGGCGAGGTGCTGCGCTATAATCTGTTCAACGCCGATTTCCTGACTGCGAGCCGGGTGCGCGATGCGATCAATCGCATGCTGCCGGGCACCGCGAGCATAGAGGACGGGGTGACGCTGGCGCTGCGACTGCCCGCGGGCAGCGACCGCCGCGCCAGCCTGATGGCCGCGATCGAGATGCTGGAGATCTCGCCCGCCGAGACGCCCGCGCGCGTGATCGTCAATTCGCGCACCGGCACCGTCGTGATCAACAGCGCGGTCCGCCTGTCGCCCGCCGCGATCAGCCACGGCACTTTGACGGTGCGGATCGACGAGAACCCGATGATCGTCCAGCCCGGCCCGTTCAGCGACGGCCGTACCGCGCTTGAGCCCAATTCCGAGATCTATGTCGGCGAGACCGGCGGACAGGTCGCCCTGTTCGAACCCGGCGCCTCACTGTCCGAGATCGTCGATGCGCTGAACCTGCTGGGCGTGGGCGCGTCGGACCTTGTCGCAATCCTGGAAGCGCTGAAGCAGGCGGGCGCGCTCAAAGCCGAAATGGTGATCCTGTGAGCATTTCGATCAACAATGGCGGCAGCCCTGCTCCGCTTGGCGACCGCGCGCAGCTGCGCGAGGCGGCGAAGAATTTCGAGGCGATCTTCCTGCGCCAGATGCTGTCCGCCGCGCGCGACAGCTCGATCCGCAGCGATCTGTTCGGATCGAACGGGTCGGACACCTTCAGGCAGATGCGCGACGACGCGTTTGCCGACATCGCCTCCGAACGCGGCGTGCTGGGACTGGCCGACATGATCGAGTTTCAAATGTCCAAGAGCATCAAGGGTTAAGGTCGGTGGCTTCAGATCTCATCTCGATTGCCCGCAGCGGCACGCGCACGGCGCGGCAGGCGCTGGACGTGACGGCGAACAATATCGCCAATGCTTCGTCCGAGGGCTATGTCCGCCGCACCGCCCAGATGAACGAGGTCATGGCGACCGGCGGCATGTCGGGCGTCGGCAATCTGACATTGGCGGGCGTGCGGCTGAACGCGGTGGTGCGCAACGCCGACGCGTTCCGCCAGTCCGAAGTGCGGCGCACCGGTTCCGACCTTGCCCGCGCCAATGCCGAATTGTCGGGCCTGACGCATATCGAGAACGCGCTGGAACAGAGCGGGCTCTACGAGGCGGTCGTGGGGTTCGAGGCCTCGCTGAGCCGCCTGTCGTCGAACCCCGTCGACCGCTCGCTGCGCGCCGCCGCTCTCGAAGCCGCGCGGGGTATGGCCGATGTGTTCAACCTTGCCGATGCCGCGCTGAAGGCCGCGGGCGAAGGCGTGACCTTCGAAGCCGGGGCCGAGGTCGATCAGCTCAATCTGCTGACGGGCGAGCTGGCGACGATCAATGCCAAGCTGGCCCGCGCCGCCGGAGGATCGGGAGATCAGGCGACACTGCTGGACCGGCGCGACCTGCTGCTGGGCGAATTGTCGCAGAAGATCGGCGTGCATACCGCCATCGCGCCTGACCAGACCGTGCAGATCCGCGCGGGCGATGCCAGCGGGCCGCTGCTGCTGAACGGCGATACGGCGAGCGCAGTCTCGATGACAAGTGCGGCGGACGGGACCCTGAATTTTGCCGTGGGCGGCGTCGGTATCGTGCCGGGCGCGGGATCTTTGGCGGGTCATGCGCAGGCACTGGACGAGCTGGCCGATGTGTCGGGCAGGCTGGACGCGCTGGCGATGGACATGATGAGCGCCGCCAACACGGCGCAGGCGAATGGCGCGGCGCTGGACGGCAGCGCGGGTCTGGCGATGTTCGGCGGGACCGGCGCGGGCGACCTGACGCTGAACCTGTCCGACGGATCGCTGATCGCCACCGCCCCTGCCGGATCGCCCGCGAACAGCCGCGATTTGTCGAACCTGACCGCGCTGCGCAATGCCCTGACGGCAGGCGGCGTGGCGGCCAATCTCGATGGGCTGCTGTTCGATGTGTCCGCACTGGTGAACGGGCGGACCACGACGCGCGACACCCTGGCGACCATCGCGGACAACGCCAGCGTCGCGCTGCAGGCGCAGGCGGGCGTCGATCTCGACGAGGAAGCGGTCAATCTCGTCCGTTTCCAGCAGGCGTTCCAGGCCTCGGGCCGCGTGATGCAGGTCGCCAGCGATATTTTCGATTCCATCCTCGGCATCAGGTGAGGCACGCATGAGCATTTACGGAACCGGCACCTCGGCCTTTTACGCACGGTCGCGCTTTGACATGGCCGCGCTGCGCAGCCAGGCCGAGAAGACGCAGGGCCAGCTGTCGAGCGGCAAAAGGCTGGAGCGATCCTCCGACGATCCGGTCGCGGCCTCGCGCCTGCGCACGCTGGACCGGCAGGACCGGCTGGGCGAAGTCGACGTGTCGAACACCAATCGCGCGGCGGGCGATCTTGGACTTGCCGATGCGGCGCTGCGGTCGATCGCGGATCTGGTGACGCGTGTCCGCGACCTGTCGATACAGGCGGGTTCGGAAACGCTGAACGACACGCAGCGCGCCGCCATCGGGATCGAGATCGGGGAGATCCACAACCAGCTCGTTTCGCTTGCCAATGCGCGCGATGCGGGCGGGCATGCGCTGTTCGCCGGCGAGGCGACAGGCGATGCCTATGCTGTCGATGGCACGGGACAGGCGGTCTATCTGGGCACCGCCGCGTCGGGCGAAGTCGAGCTTGGCGAAGGGCAGACCGTCATCCGCTCGATCACCGGGCCGGAGATATTCCAGATCGATGTCGGGGGCACGCCGGCGAACCTGCTGAACGTGGTGAAGGACCTGTCGCTCGCACTGGGCGGCGCGGTTCCCGACACGGCGCAGGCGGCGCGCGACGCACTGGGCGGGCTGACCGCGGGAATCGACAATATCGCGACCAACCAGACCGTGCTGGGCGCGCGCCTCGTCTGGCTGGATTTCGTCGGCGAACGGCAGGTCGATCTGGGCGAAATGCGCGCCACCGAAGAAGCCGACAAGGGCGGGGTCGACATCGCCGAGGGCATGATCCGCCTGCAGGAAACCATGACCGTTCTTCAGGCCAGCCAGGCAGGCTTTACGCGCCTGTCGGGCCTGAGCCTGTTCGATCACATTCGCTGAACTCTTCAACGCAAGCTACGGAAATAGCATCATGTTCGCAGCCATCGGTATCGTCATCCTGCTTGTTATGGTGTTCGGCGGGTTCGCCCTCACCGGCGGTGCGCTGGGGCCTGTCATGCATGCCGTCCCGCATGAAATGCTGATCATCGGCGGCGCAGCGCTCGGCGCGGTCGTCGCGGGCAATTCGATGCACGAACTGAAGGCCATCGGCGGCGCATTCGCCAAGGTGTTCAAGGGACCGAAGCATTCGAAACAGGATCACATCGACGTAATCGTGCTGAGCAGCCGGTTGATGAAGATGCTGCGCAACGAAGGCCCCGTCGCGGTCGAGAGCCATGTGCAGGACCCAAAGAACTCCGCGATTTTCAATGAATTCCCCCGGCTTCTTGCCAACAAGCCTTTGATCGACCTGCTGTGTGATGCGATCAGCCTGCAGGTGGTGTCGTCGGGCTCCCTAGAACCGCATGCGGTGGAAGAGGTCATGGACAATGCCATGAAGACCCATTTCCACGGGCTGCACGAGCCGCAGCATGCCTTGCAAAACCTGGCCGACGCATTGCCCGCACTGGGCATCGTGGCCGCCGTTCTAGGCGTGGTGAAGACGATGGGGTCCATCGACGAACCGCCATCGGTGCTGGGAGGCATGATCGGGTCGGCGCTGGTCGGCACGTTTCTGGGTGTGCTGCTGGCCTATGGCATCATCGGCCCGCTGGCCGGGCGGCTGAAGCAGATCAACGAGCAGGACGAGCAGATCTTCCACGCCGTCAAGCAGGTCATCATCGCCAGCCTGCACGGATGGCCGCAGCCGCTGGTGGTCGAAAGCGCGCGGTCGGGGCTTGGCCACGGGTTCCGGCCGGGCATGAACGAGATGCTCGACGCGATGCGGGGCAAGTAGGATGGCAAGCGCCCCGGTCGATCCGAATTTCGACGGCAGGAACAGCCGGCCCGTCATCGTCAAGAAGGTCACTGTCGTCGCTGGCGGCCATCATGGCGGCGCGTGGAAAGTGGCCTATGCCGATTTCGTGACCGCGATGATGGCGTTTTTCCTGCTGCTGTGGCTGCTGAACGCCACGACCGAGGAGCAGAAGCAGGGTCTCGCCGACTATTTCTCCCCTACGCTCGTCCAGATGCGCGAGAACAGCGCGGGCAGCAACGGGCTGCTGGGCGGCGCGTCGTTTTCCGACATGAACAGCGTGTCGAACGCCAGGTCCGAGCGCGGGCAGATGTCGATCTCGCCGCCGCTGGAATCGGGCAAGGCCGGACAGTCCCAAGAGACCCGCCGCGCGGTCGAGCGCATGCTGCAATCGACCCCTCGCCTGCGCCGCCTCGCCAAGCAGGTCAGGCTGGTGCAGGTGACTGAGGGGATCCGCATGGATCTTGTCGACGATGCCGATTTTGCGATGTTCCACCTTGGCACCACGGTGCTGACGGCGGACGCGCGCGAATTGCTGAACGCCATTGCCGAGGCGGCGGCGGCGCAGAACACGCAGATGACATTGCGCGGGCATACCGATGCCCTGCCCTGGCGCGACGGCGTGCCGGGCAACAACTGGTCGCTGTCGGCCGGTCGCGCCGAGGCGACAAGGCTGGAACTGCTGCGCGGCGGGATCGCCAAATCGCGCTTTGCCCGGATCGAGGGCGTTGCCGACCGCGAGCCGCTGATCGCGAACGACCCTAACGATCCGCGCAATCGCCGGATCTCGATCACGGTGCTCGACTGATGGGGGCGCTGGTTCGAAGGCAGGAGCGCAAGAGCGTCGAAGGCCTGTGCCGCTATCGCTTCGGCGGCGGGATCGCCGTGCCGGTGCGCATTTCCGATCTGACCGAGGGCGGCTGCAAGATCACCTCGATCCCGCGCGCGCTGGCCGAGGGCGACCGCATTTCCATCGGCATAGAGCCGCTGGCCCCGGTATTCGCCACCGTCAAATGGGTGGACCGTGGACGCGAGGCCGGGCTGAAGTTCGACAATCCGCTTTACCCGTCGGTTTTCGACTGGCTGCTCTCGAACATGAAGGCCGGCTGACACGGCATTATTGCCGGTCTGACGCCAATCCAGTAAAACGCGCGGGGTCCATTGCAAGGATACGCGCCATGCGACGTCGCCGCCTGATCGGTTACTGGGCCTTACCCGTTCTTATCCTGTCACAATCCGCCTGCTGGGAGGATTCGTCCGCCGAGACCGGCGCGAATTCGGCGCAGCCTGCGGAAGCGCCTGCCGTCACAGATGACGAGATCTTCACCGCCGCGGGCTTTACCAAGGGCGCGGGCGGCTGGACGAAATGCGGCGACCCCGGCACGGTCAGCTATGAACCCGGCCAGATTGCGGGGCGCGGCGATTTCAACGGCGACGGCCTGCCCGATGCGGTGGTGGTCGAGGGCGGCACCTATTGTTTCGGCATGACGGGTTCGGGCTATACGCTGGTCAGCCGTCAGGCGGACGGGCAGTGGCGCATCATGGACGAGCGGCCCGGCATCCTTGAGTTCCTGGACACCACGGGCACGGACGGCTGGCCCGATATAGAAGTCGGCGGCCCCGGTTTCTGCTTCCCAGTCATCGGCTGGAACGGCAGCTCCTATGAAACCGTGCGCTGGGAATATGAGGGCAAGGCCTGCACAAGGCCCTGATCCGTGTGACCCGAACACGAAAAAGGCCCGGCGGTCTGTAACCGCCGGGCCTGAACGATCGCCCGTATCGGGGGGAAGTGACGCGGGCGACGCCCCCTTTCTTAGCGGAGCAGCTGCATCACGTTCTGCTGGCTCTGGTTCGCCTGGCTGAGCATGGCGGTCGAGGCCTGGCTAAGGATCTGCGCCTTGGCCAGTGCGGTCGTTTCGGCCGAATAATCGGTATCCTCGATCCGCGAACGCGCGTCCGACAGGTTGGTCGAGTTGGTGGCGAGATTGTTTACGACGCTTTCCAGACGGTTCTGGCCGGCACCCAGCGTGGCGCGGGTGGCGGAGATGTCGGTCAGGGCCGCATCGACATTGGTGATCGTCGTCGCGGACAGCGCGGCGGTCGTCACGTCGAGCGCGGCCGCATCCATGTCGGTGATGTCCAGCGCCTTGCTGGTCAGCGTGACGACGTCGGTCGCCTTTGCACCGGTCGCGATCGAGAAGGTCACGTCGGTCGCGCCATCGGTGCTGAAGAGGGCGACGCCGTTGAACTGCGTATTGGCAAGAACGTCGCCGATCTGCGCGGTCAGCTCGGTCACTTCGGCCTGGATGTTGGTGCGGTCGGCGGCAACATAGGTGCCGTTCTTCGACTGGACGGCCAGTTCGCGAACGCGCTGCAGCATGTTGGTGACTTCGTTCAGCGCGCCTTCCGTCGTCTGCGCAAGGGCGATGCCGTCATTGGCGTTGCGCATGCCCTGGTTCATGGCGCGCACGTCCGACGTCATCTTGGTGGCGATGGCAAGGCCTGCCGCGTCGTCCTTGGCGCCGTTGATGCGCTTGCCGGTCGACAGGCGTTCCATGGCGGTGCCCAGCTGGCGGTTGGCCGAGACGGAGGCGCTCGACGCTTTCATCGCGGCGATATTGGTATTGATTACGGACATAGTGAAACTCCTGGTCTTGAGACTTCCTGGTCTGAAGTATTCCCGGTCGGCCAAGCCCCAATTGCCTGGCTGCCACGGGGAAAAGCGGACGATGCGGCGGGAGTTTAAGGGGCGGGATCCAAATTTCGGTCCGGTTCGGATGTAATGCTTAACGACTAGGTGGTTTTCCCTAATCGTTTCGCGGAATTCGTTTCCGATCCCCCCTTTAATAGCGGCCTTGAACGTTGCAGCATTAAGGGGGGAACCTGGTGTCCGCTGTTCAATACACCGAGAATGCGCGTGCCCGTCACGGCGCGCTGATACAGAGAATGTCGGCCATCTGCGGCATCACGCTTGCTGCCGAGGGCAAAGGCGAGATTTTCGTCCGCGATGCAGCAGAGGATACGCCTCCTCCGCCGCGGGCCCGCGTCGTCGAATTGTCGCGCGGCGAGCAGCTGTCCATCATCCGCAAGGGCGCGCGCCATGTTGCGGTCACCTATGAAGATGCGATGTCGGACGGCGCGCTGGCTGCGGCGCTTTGCGCCATGTCGGGGCCGGAAGATCCCATCGCGGGCGATCCGGAAAGCCTTGCGGTCTTCGCCCTTGCCCAGCGCATCGCGGCAAGCGACATTCCCGTGTTGATCAATGGCCCCACCGGCACCGGCAAGGAAGTGCTGAGCCGCTTCGTCCATTCGCGCAGCCCGCGGGCGGACAAGCCGTTCATCGCGGTCAATTGCGCCGCCATGCCCGAAACCATGCTGGAAGCCATGCTGTTCGGTTACCAGAAGGGCGCGTTCACAGGGGCTAATGCAGCAAGCGAGGGCTTCATCCGCGCCGCCGACGGTGGCAGCCTGCTGCTGGACGAGATCAGCGAGATGCCGCTGGCCTTGCAGGCCAAGCTGCTGCGCGCCTTGCAGGAACAGGAAGTCGTGCCCATCGGCGCAAGCGTTCCGGTCAAGGTCGACGTGCGCATCATCGCCGCCGCCAACCGCGACCTGTCGCGCGAAGTGGCCGAGGGACGGTTCCGGCAGGATCTCTATTACCGGCTGAACGTGTTTCCGCTGGGTCTGGAAGCGCTTGAGCATCGCCCGCAGGACATCGCCCTGCTGGCGCAGGCCATGGTGATGCGTCACAGCCCCGCGATCGGCCCAGTGCCCTGCATCGCGGACAGCGCCATCGCCATGCTGAAGGACCACGACTGGCCGGGCAATGTGCGCGAGCTGGAGAACGTGATCCGCCGCGCGCTGCTGCTGGCCGATGGCGCGCCGTCGATTGGCGCGAACCACATCATGTTCGACCGCGCCCCTGCCCGCGCCCTTTTCCGCGAGGAACCGCGCGAGACCGCACGGGTCATTCCGCTGAAGACCGTTCGTCATGAACCGGCTGCCCGCGAGGAAGCCTGCCTGTCGAGCGTGAAGCAGGAATCCGAAATGCGCGCCATTCTGGAAGCGCTGGAGGAATGCGGCGGCAACCGCCTGCGCACCGCCGACCGGCTGGGCATTTCGGAACGGACATTGCGCTATCGCCTCGCCTCGATGCGTGAGGCGGGTGTCGAGATCGAGCGCCGTGCCAGCGGAGGCGTGCAATGTCGCCGGTAAGCGGTGCGGGCTCTGCCATGAGCGTCCAGCAGATCATCGATTTGCGCAACCAGATCATCAATCGCAGCGACGCGCTGCAAGGCATCCACGCGCCGGAGGCTGCCGCTGCTGGCGCTGCCGGTCCGGCGCAGGGGTTCGATGCGACGCTGCAGGCGATGATGGGCAGCGTGAATGCCGCGCAAACGAAGGCCGATACCGTCAGCGCCGCCTATCAGCGCGGCGAAGTCACCGACGTGGCGCAGGTGATGCTGGCCCGCCAGGAAGCCGGCGTTGCGTTCGAGGCCACGCTGCAGGTTCGTAACAAGCTGCTGTCCGCCTATCAGGACATCATGCGGATGGGGGTCTGATAGATGGCTGAGACCCTTCCCGCCGTTCCGCAGCCGGGGCTTGGTTCGCGCGCTGTCACCCTGACGGCGCCCTTGTTCGACCGTTCGGGCGGTCCCGTGCTGACCCGGCTGCGCAGCTTTGCCGCGCAGGAGCCGGTGCAGCGCATGATGCCCGCCTTCATCGCGGTCAGCGCGGTCGGGCTGGCGGCGCTGGCATGGGCGCAATTGTCGCCCGCGCCGCAGCGCATGCTCTATTCCGATCTGGGCGATGCGGAACGCGCCGAGGTGACGCAATTGCTCGACGCGCAGGGCATCGACTGGCGCATCGACAATGCGACCGGCGTGCTGACCGTGGACGAGGAGGATTTCTACCGCGCCCGCATGGTTGCGGCTTCCAACACATCCATCGGCGCGCCCGACAGCAGTATCGAGATGCTCGACAGCCTGCCTTTGGGCGCGAGCAAGACGATGGAAGGCGAACGGCTGCGCGTGGCGCGCGAGCGCGAGTTGCAGATGACCATTGCCGAGATCGACGGCGTGGAAAGCGTGCGCGTCCATCTGGCCGAGGCCGAGCGTTCTGCCTTCGTGCGCGAGAATACGCCGCCGTCCGCTTCGGTGATGGTGCGGCTGGGGCGCGGGCGGCAGCTGGCGGATTCGCAGGTGCGCGCCATCGTCAATCTGGTCGCGGCATCGGTGCCGGGCATGTCGGTCGATGCGGTGCGCGTGGCGGACCAGCAGGGGCGGTTGCTGTCCGATCCGGTGCTGAAGACCGACGACCGGCTGGATCTGCAGGCGCGGATCGAGGACAAGCTGCGCACGCAGGTCGCGCATCTCCTCACCCCGATGTTCGGCGAGGGCAATTTCACCAGCGAGATCCAGGCCGAGATCGACATGGACGAGGTGACGCGGGCCAGCGAAAGCTATGACCGCAACGGCGCGCTGCGCAGCGAGAACGTCGTCAACAGCCAGTCCTCTGCCGCGGGCAATGCGGCGGGCATTCCGGGGGCGCTGTCCAACACCCCTCCCCCCGCGGCCGAGGCGCAGGACCGCGCGCCCGAGGGCGGCGAGGTGACGCAGGGCGGCAGCGGCGCGGCGGAAAGCAGCGCGAGCCGCACGTGGGAACTGGGACGCGAGGTATCGGTCGCCAACAGCGCGCCGGGCGGGGTCAAGCGGCTGTCGGTGGCGGTCGCGCTCAGCAAGGAAGCGTTGGGCGATGCCAGCCCGCAAGAGATCGAGAACATCAAGACGCTGATCGGCTCTGCCGTTGGCGCGAATGCCGAACGCGGCGATCAGGTGACCGTGATCGCCCGCAATTTCGAAGCAGTCGAGGCCGGCGGCGCCGCATTTTACGAAACCGGCTGGTTCGCACGGCTTCTCCGCATTGGCGGGGCCATATTAATCGCGCTTCTGGTCGTCCTGCTGGGCCTGCGCCCGTTCCTAAAGAGCCTGAAGGAACGGAGAGAAGCGCAAGTGCCCGCGCTGCAGAACCAGCAGGACATGGCGGGGGGTGCCGCGGCGGAAGGTGACGGCAAGCTGCTTGCCATCATGGATGCTGCCGCTCGCCGTGACGAGCTGAGCCGCAAGGTCGGGCTGGCGCGCGAGCTGATCGAGGAGAAGCCCGAAGATGCGCTGGCGGCCCTGCGCGACATGTTGGGGAACAAGCCTGCCGCTACTGGCGGCAGTCGCGGCAATGACCCGGTTCCGGAGGCGATCTGATGAGCGACATGATGACGGCGCCCGCAGGCGATGCCGCAACCCGCGCCGCGCTGATGGTGATGATCCTCGAAGAAGAGCAGGCGGCGAAACTGCTGTCCCGGCTGGAGCCGGAAGAGCTTCAGGTGCTGGGCAACAGGCTCTGCGCGCTGGAGCAGGTCGAGGGCGGCGATCTGGACGATGCGCTGATGAATTTCATCGACCGCATCGGCCACAGCCAGCTCTCGACCCATGACCAGATCGGCAAGGTGCGCAGCCTGATGACCCGCGCGGTCGGATCGGTGAAGGCCGACAATCTGATGCAGCGGATCCGGCCCGAACAGGTCCGCCCTTCCCCGCTGCAGCTGATCCGTTGGTTGACGCCGGAATCGCTGGTCCCGCTGGTGCGCGACGAGCATCCGCAGGCGATTGCCGTGCTGCTGGTCCAGCTGGAAGCGCAGATCGCGGCCAAGGTGCTGCATCAGCTGCCCGACGATGTGCAGGGCGAGGTCGTGCGCCGCGTAGCGACGCTGGGGCCCGTGCGCAGCGATGCGCTGGCCATCCTTGAGGAAGTGCTGGAACGCCGCATTGCCGAGCATCACGGACAGGCGGTGCTGAAGATCGGCGGCCCGCGCGAGGCGGCGGAGATCATCAACAATTCCGATAAGGCGGCAGAGCGCCGCATCATGCCGGTGATCCAGGAATTCGACGCCGAACTTGCCCGCAAGGTCGAGGACGAGATGTTCACCTTCGACGATCTGCTCAAGCTGGACCGCCAGAACATGGGCACGCTGCTGCGCGAGATCGAGAGCGACGTGCTGGTGGTGGCGCTGAAGGCATTGCAGGACGACGATCTGAAAGTGTTCTTCGCCGCCATGTCCGAACGCGCCGCCGAAGGCCTGCGCGACGAGATGGAAGAGCGCGGGCGGGTGCGGCTTGCCGATGTCGATGCCGCGCGGCGTGAGATGATCGCCGCCGCGCGCCGCCTGTCGGAAGCGGGCACGATCAGCTTTGGATCGGGCGACGATGATTTCGTCTGACGCTCCGCGTAGAGCCAGGCTCGACACGCTGGCGGGCAGCGGCGGTTTCCGTCCCGCCGTCCGCTTTGGCGGTCCGCCGCAGCCGCCCGATCCGCGCGAACGCGATCTGGCGGAGCGGCAGCGGATCGAAAGCGATGCCTTTGCCCGCGGTTTCGAGGAAGGCCGCAAGTCGGCCATGACCGAAGCGGAGGAAATCGCGGCCCGCGAAGATGCGGCGCGCGAGAAACTGGGCGCGCATCTACAGATCATCGGCAGCGAGGACGAGCGGTGGCTGTCACAGCGGCTGCGCGACATCGCGCTGGCGCTGTGCAGCGAGACGCTGGCGCCGATTGCGTTGGACGAAGCCGCGCTGAACCGGCGGATCGCCGCCTGCCTCGCCATGCTACGCGAGGCCGAAGAACGCGTCGTTCATCTGCACCCCGACGATATCGCATTTATCGATCCTGAACTGGCCGGAACGCTGACGATCCGCGCTGACCCCGCGCTGGAACGCGGCGAGGTTCGGGTGGAAAGCGCAGATGGCGGGGTCGAGGATGGCCCCTCGACCTGGCGCAAGGCCATCGCGGAAGCGTTGAAACCGTGCTGAACGTCGAGGTTCTGGCTCCTCACATCCCGGCGCTCTCCCCCGGCCCCGTGTGTTTCGGGCGGGTCGCGGCATGCGACAATGGATTGCTGGAAGTCACCGGACTGTCGCTGCCCATCGGCTGCCTGTGCCGGATCGAGCAGACGCAGGGACAGGATATGACGGCGGAGGTCATCGGCTTTCGCAACGGGCGTACGCTGATGATGCTGCTGGGCGACAGCGTTTTGCTCTGCCCCGGATCGCGGGTCTATCCCGAGGGACGACCGGGCATGGTGCCGGTGGGCGAAGGCTTTCTGGGCAGGGCGGTGGACGGCGAAGGGCATCCCATCGACGGCGGACCGCCGGTGCGCGCGGCGGCATTCTGGCCCTGCGGCGGCAGGCGTAGCGGTGCGCTGGATCGCAGTTCCGTGACACGCGGATTCGATTGCGGGGTGCGCGCGATCAATGCGCTGGCGACCATGGGACAGGGCCAGCGCATCGGCATCATGGCCGGATCGGGCGTGGGCAAGTCGGTGCTGATCGACATGATCGCGCATGGCGCGGATGCCGATATCGTGATCTTCGCCCTGATCGGCGAGCGCGCGCGCGAGGTTTCGGGCTTTGTCGCGCGGCATATGGCGGGGCCAAAGCGGCAGCGGGCGATCACCATCGCCGTGGCGGCCGATCACGCGCCCAACCTGCGGCTGCGCGCGGCGCAGCTGGCCGTCAGCCAGGCCGAGTATTTCCGCGCGCAGGGTCTGAACGTGCTGCTGATCATGGACAGCCTGACCCGCGTCGCTCATGCCGCGCGCGAGATCGGGCTGCTGCTGGGCGAACCCGGCGCGGCGCGAGGCTATCCGCCATCGGCTTTGGCGACCATCAACCGACTGGTCGAGCGTGCGGGCAACAGCGCGGAGAGCGGCGGGTCGATCACCGGCATCTATACCGTGCTGGCGGACGGCGATGACGAGAACGATCCCGTCGTCGACACGGCGCGCGCGATCCTCGACGGGCATATCGTGCTGTCGCGGGCCATCGCGCAGCGCGGGCAATATCCCGCCATCGACGTGGGCGCATCGCTCAGCCGGGTGATGAGCGATGTCGCCGAACCCCGGCACCGCGCCGATGCGATGGCCTTGCGGGCATTGTGCGCATCCTATGAAGCGAACCGCGATCTGGTGCTGATGGGCGCCTATCGCGCGGGCGCGGACGCCCAGCTTGACCGGGCGATGGCGATGCAGCCGGCGATACAGGCGTTTCTGGCGCAATCGGTCGAGGAAGGCTGCTCGCTGGAGGACAGCGTGGAGCGGCTGCATGCGCTGATCTCGCCTGCGCCGTCGTGAAACCCGATCCGGCGATCCTGCGCCGCCTGCAACGGCTGGAGCGCGTGCGCGAAGTGGCGCGGCGCAGCGCGGCCATGCAGATGGCCGAGGCCGAGGGCACGCTGGGCCAGCTGCTTACCCTGCGCGACAGGACGCGTGACATGGCGGGCGGCTATCGCACTGCCGAAGCTGGCATGGAGGGCGGCGATTTGCGGCGCATAACCGCGTTTGTCGACGGTGTCGGCAGGCTGACGCGCCAGACCGAGCAGGATATCGACATCGCCCGGTCGCGAGCCGATGCGCGGCGCGGCGAGCTGCTGACCGCCGACCGCCGCCTGTCGCATGTGAGCGAGCGCGTGGAGGCGCAGCGCAAGGCTCTCTCCGCTGAAAAGCCCGCCGAAGCTTCTGCAAGACGGAGAAACTGGCACAGAACTTGAATGGTGATGGGCGAACCTTTGCCATGCGGATCACGACGCCATGAATGCCCTGCCCTTTATCTCGCTTTCCGCCCTTCGCTCTGTGGCCACTCCTGCCGATGGGGCGGCAGTTGCCGAGGGGGGCACTGACGGCGATGAAGGCGAGAACGGCGCATTTCAGCCGTTTCTAGAGCTGATCGGTTTGATGGCCGCGCCGGCGGCGGCTCTGCCGGATGCCGCGCCGGCCATGGCCGAGGCGGCACCGGCTGCCGGAGGGACCGGCAAGAATTTGCCGCTTCCCCTTCTGCCGCAGGCGAAACCGATAGACTCGGCTTTCACGATTGCTCTGCCGGGTGAGATAGCGGCAACTCCTTTTTCGGAGACGGACGGCAAGGGCTTGCCGGACGCGCTGGCGGCGGTCGTTTCCCGCGAAATGGCGGACAAGCCGGTGATTGCCGCGGCACCGCGCACGGCGCTGCCGACCGACATTCCGGCACGCATGGCCGCAGCCGTCCAGCCTGGCTCTGCCGCCGCAGTGAAGCCCTTCGCGCTACCCGATGGTTCGTCGCCGGACAGGCAGCCAGCCGAAGGCGAGAATGCCGAAACTGCCCAAGGCGAACGCCCCGCAGCCACGCCGACCGTCCAGCGAAGCGAAACGCAGGCGACGATCCTTACCGCCCGCAGCGGCGGCGACATGCAGGTGCAACTGGTCGCTGCACCTGTGCACGAAGCCAAGCCGGTCGCCGTTGCCTCCGCCGCCCTTCCCGACCGCATCGACGCGTTCCAGGGATCGCAGCGTCTGGAAGAGCTCGTGCAGGCCATCGCCCATGCGCGCGAGAGCGGCCATGCGGGTCCCGTGCGCGCCACGATCTCGCATGCCGAATTCGGTCCGCTGGCGGTCCGCCTGACTCGCGAGGACAGCGGCATGTCGGCGCAGATCGCCAGCAGCGATGCCGCATTCGCGCCTGCCGCCCATGCCGCGCTGCGCTCCGCCGACGCGAACCTGTTCGGACAGCAGCGCGGCGAGGAACAGCCGCGCCATCATGCGGCGCAGGACCAGCAGCAGGCCCATAGCCAGACCGGCAGTGCCCAGACCGGCAACCAGCAAGGCACCGGACAAGGACGTTCGCAGCCCCGCCCCGACGCGCCGCATGACGCCGCGCGGGAACAGCCGGGCCGACCCGACAAGCGCGAGGATCGCGGCGAGCCGAAGCAGCGGCCTTCCGGCCTCTACGCCTGAACCCATTCATCCGACCCGAATTTGCAAAGAGTGATTTTGACATGAGCAAGCCAGACACATCCGAAAAGAAGAAGAAGGGCGGCAGCCGCCTGTTCATCGTGATGGGCGCCGTCGCGCTGGTCGCGGCCGGCGGCGGCGGAGCCTATGCGATGATGGCGGGCGGGATGATCCCTTCGCATGCGAAAGAGGACAACACCCCCCGGCTGGTGCGCAAGGGCGACAGCGACCCCTACCCCGCTGCCGAGGGCGAGGAAGTGGCCGCCGTCCATGGCGACGGGGGCAGCGAATATCGCACGGCCTATTACAGCTTTGCCGATCCGTTCACTTCGAACCTGAAAGGATCGGACGGGCTGGTGCAGCTGAGCCTTGCCGCGTCGACCCGCCGCGACGGGCGCGTGCTGATGTGGATGCAGCAGCACGAACTGGCGATCCGGTCCTCGATCCTGACCGTTCTTGCCGACACGCCCGAGGAGCAGCTTGGCAGCATCGAGGGCAAGCAGGCGCTGCGCAAGCGGCTGACCGCCGCGATCAATGACGAGCTGACCTCGCAGGAAGGCTTTGGCGGCGTCGACCAGGTCTATTTCCGCAGCTTCATCGTGCAGTGATTGCCATGGACCAGAGCCTTTCCTTCAAAGCCGAGCGCATTGCCGCGCAGCACTGCCCGGAGCTGACCGCGCCGCGCCGGTCGCCGCCCGATCACGAAGCGGGGCTGTCGCGCTTTGGCCGCCGGGTCGCGCAGGTGTTGCCGGGGCTGATGGCGGCGTTCTGCGACGATGTGCGCATTGCCGCGTCCTGCGGCGACATCGCGAACGGCAGTCCGGCTGACATGCTGCAAGGAGAGGATGCGAGCCTTAGCCATGTGGTGCTGTCGGCCTCAACCAGCGACGATTTCGTGCTGTCGATCGACCGGCGGGCGGTTTTCGAATTGCTGGACCGCGCGTTCGGCGGCGACGGACGGATTACGGGCGATCTGCCCGAGGCGCTGCCGCTTTCGGGCCAATCGATCCTTGCGCGGCTTGAACGTGCGCTGGCCGATGCGGTTGCCGCGCTTGCGCCTGCGGGCGGGATGGCTGCGCTGACCATTGGGCGGCGGGAGAGCGATCCCGCCATGCTTCGCGCCTTTGCGCGCGAAGAGCATGTTCACCGCATCGCGCTCAGCATCCAGTGCGGCGAGACGCAGCCCTGGACCGTCCTGCTGTCGATGCGCCCCGCCATGGCCGAACTGCTGGCCGAGGCGCATGCCGAAAGGCCGCGCCGCTCCGCCATCGGGCCGCAGGACGCGCCCTTTGCCGATATTCCGCTGCGGCTGCAGGCGACGCTGATCGACATGCGCATGCCGCTGTCGCGCCTCAGCGGGCTGAAGCCGGGCGATCTCATTCCCGTTTCGGTCGCGCGCAGCGTGCCGCTGGCGCTGGGCGGCAAGATCGTCGCGCATGGCACCGTGGGCGAGATCGACGACCGCGTCGCGCTGCAGATCACCAGCGCCTTTGCCCATTCCGTTTCCTGAAGGACCCATAAAGATGCAATCCGATCCGCTGAATTTCCTGAAAGATGTCGACGTCCGCCTCTCGGTCGAACTGGGCGGCGCGCTGATGCCGCTGCGCGAGGTGATGGCGCTGCGCGAGGATAGCGTGGTGCCGCTCGACCGGCTGACCGACGAGCTGGTCGATATCGCCGTCAATGGCCGCCGTATCGCGCGCGGCGAAGTCGTCGTGCAGGGCAACCGCTTTGCGCTGCGCATCGTCGAGATGGAGGGCCACGAACCCGCCACTGCCCTCGCCGATCCGGCGGAGGCCTGAGCGCGGTGCTGGAATATCTGCTCAAGCTGGCGATCATGCTGCCGGCCATCGGCTTGCTGGCATGGGGCTGCCTGAAACTGGCCAAAAAGATGCAGGACCGCGTCGGAGGACCCGTGCAGGGCAAAAGCGCGCGGATCATCGAGACGACCATGCTCTCGCCCTCGCTGAAGCTGGCGGTGATCGAGTTTCATGGGCGCGAGATCCTCGTCTCCGCATCGCGCACGGGGCTGACCCGTCTGGCCGAAGCGCCCGCGCGCAGCATTTCCGGGGACGAAGCACGATGAAGCGCGCCGCGATCTGGCTGGCCGTCACCGCGGCCACCCTGCCCCTGCCCGCCGCCGCGCAAGAGGCGATCCCCGGCGCGCTGGACCGTGCGTTCGGGTCTCTGGAGGCCAGCAATGGCGGCTCGCTGAGCCTGTCGCTGCAATTGCTGCTGGTGATGGGGCTGCTGACGATCCTGCCCAGCCTGATCCTGATGATGACCAGCTTTACCCGCATATTGATCGTGCTGGCGATCCTGCGGCAGGCACTGGGTCTTCAGCAATCACCGCCGAATCAGGTACTGATCGGGCTGTCGCTGTTCCTCTCGCTGTTCGTGATGGCGCCGACCATCGAGCAGGTGAACACGCGCGCCATCGCGCCCTATGCAGCGGACCAGATCCCCGCCGAAACCGCCATCGCCAATGCGGGCGAGGAATTTCACGCCTTCATGCTGCGCCAGACGCGTGAGCGCGACCTGATGATGTTCGCCGATATCGCCAATGCGCCCAAGTTCGAAAGCCCGGAGGCGGTGCCTTTCTCGATCCTGCTGCCCGCCTTTGTCACCAGCGAACTCAAGACCGCATTCCAGATCGGCTTCATGCTGTTCCTGCCCTTCCTCGTCATCGACCTTGTCGTGTCGTCGGTGCTGATGAGCCTTGGCATGATGATGATGAGCCCGGTGATCGTCTCGCTGCCGTTCAAGCTGCTGCTGTTCGTGCTGGTCGATGGATGGGCGATGCTGATGGGCTCGCTCGCCCAGAGCTTTGCGTAAGGAGCGCCGCGATATGGAAAGCGAAGTCATGCCGCTGCTGGCGCTGGCCGACCGGATGCTGTGGATCACCGCGCTGGTCGCCGCACCGGTGCTGATCGCCTCGTTGGCGGTGGGCCTGCTGATCGGGCTGATCCAGGCGGCGACATCGGTGAACGAACAGACGCTGACCTTCGTGCCCAAGCTGGCCATCACCGCGCTGGTGCTGGTGCTGCTGGGCGGCGCGATGATGGGGCTGGTGGTCGAATTCGCGCAGGAGATCTTTACCGAAATCGCGCAGGTGTCGCAGTGATTCAGATGGATTTCGGCCTTGGCGGGATCGAGGCCGAGTTCTGGCGCTGGGTCTTCGTCATGACCCGCATCGGCGCGGCGATGGCCGCCGCCCCGCTGTTCGGCGCGAGCAGCGTGCCCGCGCAGGTGCGCGTGATCGCGGGCGGCGCGGTCGCGATTTTCCTGTGCGTGTGGTTTCCCGCGATACAGGCCCCTGCCGACATGCTGTCGGTGGGCGGCATGGTGATCGTGGCGGGCGAGGTTTTCATCGGCCTTGCCATGGGCTTCATGCTGCAGATGGCCTTTGCCGCGCCCGTCATCGCGGCGGAGATGATTTCGGGCACCATGGGCATGTCGATGGCCACCGCCGTCGATCCCGGCAGCGGCGCGCAATCGCCCGCGCTGGGGCAATATTTCACCGTGGTGATGACGCTGATCTTCCTGGCGCTGGGCGCGCATCTGCACTGGATCCGCCTGCTGGTCGAAAGCTATGGCGCGTTTCCGCCGGGCGCGCCGTGGTTCGGGCCGGAGCGGTCGGGCATGATATTGGGCTTTGGCTCCACCATGTTCGTCAGCGCCGTGGTGATCGCGCTGCCGGTGACTTTCGTCCTGCTGATGGCGCAGGTGGTGACGGGCGTGCTCAGCCGGTCCGCGCCTTCGCTCAACCTGTTCGCGCTGGGCCTGCCGCTGGGCGTGCTGGCGGGGCTGGCCGCGCTGATCGCCAGCCTGCCGGTGCTGCATGAGCAGCTGGCCGATTTGTCCACCACCGCCGTCATCGCGACCGCGGAACTGGTCACGCCATGAGCGGGGAGCAGACCGCGGGCGAAAAGACATTCGCGCCGACCGACAAGCGCAAGCGCGAGGCAGCACAGAACGGCGATGTGCTGCGGTCCAAGGAACTGGCGACGGCGGCGGCGATGCTGGTGGGCGGCGCGTGGCTGCTGTGGGCGGGCGGATGGATGCTGGACAGCCTGTCGAGCGCGCTTCGCCTTGGCCTGTCGTGGAACCGCGCCGATCTGCAGCAATTCGATCCCGGCGGCGCGATGATGGCGCTGCTGATCGCGCTATTGCCGCCGGTCTGCGTGCTGGGGCTGGTGGTGATCGCGGCGTCCATCGCATCTCAGCTTGGGTTCGGAACCGGGATCTGGGTGGCGAAGAACCTGACTTTCAAGGGATCGCGCCTGAACCCGCTGTCGGGGCTGAAGCGCATGTTCGGACCGAACGGGCTGATCGAGATGGCGAAGGGCCTTGCCAAGGTCACGCTTCTGATGGCCATCGCATGGGCATGGGGCAAGAGCCATTATCAGGGTTTCGCCTCGCTGGGGCGCGGCGAGCTGATGCAGCAGCTGGGCTTTGCGTGGGACGCGCTGATCTCGCTGGTGTTCTGGCTGGGCGCGGGGCTGCTGATCATCGCGCTGTTCGATCTGCCGGTGCAGCTTTTCCGCCGCAACAAGCGCCTGATGATGAGCCTTCAGGAAATTCGCGACGAGCACAAGGAATCCGACGGCTCGCCCGAACAGAAGGCCGCGATGCGCGACCGGCAGCGCAAGCTGGCCGCGGGCGCGCTGGCCCCCGCCATGCGCGAGGCGCAATTCGTGATCGCCAATCCGACCCATTTCTCGGTCGCGCTCTGCTATGATCCGGCCAAGGCGCACGCGCCGCTGCTGCTGGCCAAGGGGCGTGACGAGAAGGCGCTTGCGATGCGCGATCTGGCCGCCGAACATGGCATTCCGGTGCTGGAATATCCGCTGCTGGCGCGCGCGGTCTATTTTACCACGCAGGAGCGGCAGGTGATCCGGCACGAGCTATATGCCGCCGTCGCCTCGCTGCTGGCCTTTGTCTATTCGCTGAAGCGCGGGGAAACGCCGCGCGCGCCGCAGGTGGACCTGCCGGTATCGCTGCATTTCGATGCCGAGGGCTGTCCTTCGGCCAAACGCCCTTAAATCCCGGCCTCCGCAGCCGTTAATGCCATCATGACATCGACCAGCGCCACTCCCTCCGCCACCAGTAGCCTTATCACCGCATTGGGTGCGGGGAGCGGGATCGACATGGCCAAGCTGGCCAGCGACCTTGCCGCCGCGCAATATGCCGGCCGGATCGACCGTCTGTCGGCCAAGTCCGAGACGCTGAAGGCGCAGATCTCGGCCGCGTCCGACATCAAGAGCATGATGCTGAGCCTTGCGACATCTTTGGGCGACAGGGTGCGCATGGGCGATCTGTCCGCGCAGCCTGCCGTCGATGCCGCCGGTGTGGCCAAGGCTACGCTGTCGGGCACCGGCCAGCCCACGGGCACCTATTCGCTGGAAGTCGAACGACTGGCGCAGGGCCAGATGCTGGCGAGCGGCAGTTTCGCCTCGCGCGATGCGGTCGTGGGCGCGGGAACGATGACGATCCGCTTCGGCACCGTCGATGTCGGCGCATTTACCGAGGATACGGCGAAAGCCGCGGTCGATATCGTCATCGCACCGGGCGCGACGCTGGCGCAGACTGCGCAGGCGATCAGCGCATCCGGCGCGGGGCTGACGGCCTATGTCTCGGACACGGTGGACGGGGCAAAGCTGGTCATCAAGGGGCCCGAGGGGGCCGCCAGCGGTTTCGTCATCGATGTGGCCGAGGACGGCGCCAATCCGGGCCTCTCTGCATTGGCATGGCAACCCGGATCGGGAAGCGGCACTTTGTTGCAACAGGGGCAGGACGCGCTGGTCAAGATCGACGGGTTGGCGCAGCAATCGGCGACCAATGTGCTGACCGATGCCATTCCGGGTGTCAGGCTGAACCTGACCGCCACCAATATCGGCGCGCCGACAACCGTGCGCTTTGCCGATCCCTCGACCGCGATCACCGGCGCGATGCAGGACCTGACATCCGCCTTGAACGAGATTGCCGCCGTGCTGAACGAGGCCACCGATCCGCAGACCGGCGACCTTGCCCGCGATCCGGGCGCACGGGCGCTGCGACAGAATTTCTCGGCGTTGGCCGGGCGGGTCATCATGCCCGGCGCGGCGGAAGGCGAAGCACGCACGCTGTCGGACCTTGGACTCAAGATCACGCGCTATGGCACGTTCGAGCTGGATACCCAGCGCCTGACCGACGCGATGAAGCGCGATCCCGAAGGCGTCGCCGCCATGTTCACCACGGGCATCAGCGGCATCTATTCCACCTTTGATTCGCTGTCGCGCAGCACCAGCGCGGTCGGTAATCCGTCCAGTCTGGGCGGTTCGATCTCGCGCTATAATGCACAGCTTCTGGAAGTCGGCGAGGATCAGGCCGAACTGGTCGAGGATCAGGAAGCGACCCGCGCACGGCTGGCGGCGCGCTTTGCGGTGTCGGACAGCCGGATCATGGGCTTTCAGTCCACGCTCAGCTTTCTGGAGAACCAGATCGCGGCATGGAACGCGGACAAGGGCTGATGCTGTCCGGCAGGGTCCATCCGGCGGAGGCCTATCGGCAGGTCGAATTCGACGCGCGCGTCCACGGGGCCAGCCAGCAGGAGCTGGTCTGGATCTGTTTCGAGCAGCTGACCGGCGCGCTTGGCACCGCAATCCACGTGCATGAGATCGGCGATCCGCAATTGCGCAGCCGGTCGCTGTCGCGCGCGGTGTCTAGCCTGCTGGCGCTGGAGATGGGCCTGTCGGGCGACGACCCTGTGGTGCTGGCGATGCGCGATCTCTACAGCCGCGCGCGCTCCTCGATCCTGTCCTGTGCGGTCGATTTCGATGCCGAAAGGCTGGATCACATCCGGCGCGATTTCATCGACATCCATGCCGCGCTGAGCGGCGGCTGACATGCGAAGGGCCCGCTCCCGCCGCGACGGAAACGGGCCTGTCGGAATGGAGAAACGTCAGCTTTCGACGAACAGGTCCACGCTCACCCGGCGGTCGGGGGCAAAGCATTCGCCTGCCGCAACCGGATCGGCGTTTGCCGCCGTGAATGAGGCGCAATCCTCGGCCGTGTTGGCGGACGGATTGGGGAATTTCTCCCCCGCGCCGAAGACCTGCACGGTGCGGCCGTTCCAGTCGATCCCCTCTGCCACCGCGCGTTCGCGCAGATAGTCGGCGACCGCCTGCGCGCGTTCCTGAGACAGCAGCAGATTGGCCGCATCGTCGCCGCGCACATCGGCATGGCCGACGATCCTTGCACCGCGAACATTGGTGCCGCGCGCCTTGGCGATGATCTCTCCGTCGATGGCTGCCTTGCCCGCGTCGGTCAGCACCGCGCTGTCGGTGTCGAACAGCGTGTCGCTGACCAGATCGGTGGTGAGCACCCGCGTCCCTTCGGGCGCGGCGGCGGTTGCGGCAATCTCTGCCTCTCTCGCACCGCCCATACCCAGCAGGGAAAGCAGGCCGATGACGGCTGCGCCGATCAGGCCCAGCCAGAACGGCAGCAGCGAAGGACGCCCGGTTCCGCTGGCGGTCGCGCTCAGTGCCGCTAGCGGGCCGGCATCGACGATCGGGCCGGAAACGACGTGCTGCTCCTTGTAGGTGCGCCCGGTTCGTCTCGACAGGACCGCCGCAGGGACGCCCAGCGCGGCGGCAAGGCTGGTGCCGTCGCCCATCAGCAGGCGGCGGGCCTGGTCGATCCAATTGCCGACATTGCCCACGGTCACGTCATCGCCCGCCTGCACGAGCTGGCCGGTCAGCTTCTCCACTTCGGCATCGGCAAGCTGGGGGACGGACGTAATGCCCAGCATGCCGAGGCGCTCCGCGGTCGGCTCGCCGATCCCGCGCACGGCCTTCACGTTAAGGCGTCCGGCGCGCAGGTCCTGTTTGACCTTCACGAATTCGTTCAGCCAGCCATTGTCCAGCAAGCGAGCCTGAAACGGCCAAGAATAGGGCCGTGCAATGGCGAATTCGCTGCCGCCCCTGCGCAATATGTCCGCAATCTCGACCGGGTCCATCGCAGCAATCTGCGAAAAGCGGTGGATGCCATTTTCATGCAGCAGGTCCGCGATCTTGGGACCGATGCCCTCGATCGCCTCAAGCTGGTCGACAAGCGTGTCGCGTTCGTACTTGACGCTAACCGTCTTCCCTTCGAAGTCGCGCACCGAAAGCGCCGATGCCGTGTCGGTCCGCCCGCCCATCAACCACGAGATCAGGCCGCCGATTGCGATGCCGACGAATATCCAGAACAGGATCGGCAGAACTCCCACTTCGAACATGACGCCCTCCTTGCTGAAAGCCGCGATGGGATTCCGGCATGACGGCATGCCCGGTGACGGGCATCGGCAGACGCGGAAAGTCCCCGGCGGCAGGACCGCGCGAGTTTCCGCCGGACGGAAAGCCATGACTATCGGGCCAAACCCCATGGATTGGAAAGCCAGCCCGGATGCGCTGTAGGTATCGCTACCGGAACCCGGGCGGAAAAGCCCGCGGCGGATTTGTGCAGGCTATATCTGTTAACGCCGCCCGCCCCGACCGGTGTTCACCGGCCATGCCTGTCGCCCGATGCGATGATGCGCGTTCCTATCCCAAATAGGTAGAAGCAAGTATCCTGATGCGCGTCGGCTGCCGGGCCATCGAAAAGATTGGCGGCGTTCAAGAAGCAAGTGGATTCTGCCGCTGTCGCGGCAACTTGGGCCTCTCATGGGACTGATAGGTCAACTGTGGCTTATGGATCAAAGCTGCACCGACAAGGCGGCCGCGGCAAATTAAGATCCAGATTTTTCAATCGACTGAATGAAGACGTCGAAAAAGTTTAACAGCTTTCCTCCGATGCGCCATTGCAACAATTCGGCTTTTCCGGTTTCTTGGATCGGCGGGGCAGCGATAATAACGGGGGCGTTATGAGTAGCGTGAAGAGCCGGGTGGTTCTGGCCATGCCAGTCTACAACGGCGACAAATATGTGCGAGAGGCCATTACATCGATCCTTGAACAGGATCATGCCGATTTCAGACTGATCGTCACCGATAACGCCTCCACCGACGGGACAGAGGATATCGTGCGGACGCTGGCGGCTGAAGACGACCGCATCACCTATGTCCGCAACCGCGTGAACCTTGGGGCGTCGCGTAACTACAATCTCGGCTATGAACTGTCTGACGGCGAATATCTGAAATGGTGCGCGCATGACGATCTGCTCAGCCCCAATTACGTCGGCGACTGCGTGGCCGCGCTGGATGCCGATCCGGACCTTTCGCTAGCCTTCGGCAAGACGGTCAGCATCGATCCCAACGGGCGGCGGTTGCCGCCGGCAGGCTGGGACACGCCCGACATCGACGCCGGGGATGCAGCGGCGCGTTTCAAGCAGGTCGTCGGCCTGTTCGGACGGATGTGCTTTCCGATTTTCGGCGTGATGCGCCGCTCGGCGCTGGCCCGGACCGATCTTCATCCCTCCTATTACGGTTCCGATCAGGCGCTGCTGGCCGAACTGGCGCTGCGCGGACGCTGGCGGCGGATCGAGGATGCGGTGCTGTGGAACCGCGACCATGAGCAGCGCTCGCTGAACATCGATGACAAGCTTGAGCGCGCAGTATGGCAGGGCGGCGCGAAGAACAGGCTGGCAGCGGCGGAACATTGGCAATTGCTGCGCCACCTGCTGCAAATCTGCCGCCAGCACGCGGATGTCGCCTCGCCCGCTTCGCTGCGGCGCGTCGTGCTGCGCCGCGCGTTCGAGCCTCGGCAGCTGGGCCGCTATGTGCTGGAAGCGACCAGCCTCGCCTCGCCCCGGACGGCGCGGGCGATGCGCAATCTGGTGACGCGGGGGCACAAGGGTCCCCTTCCCGCCGCGGAGACGACAGCGAAAAGGCCCGCTGCCCCTGTCGTCAAGGAGACGATGGAGACGGCCCGATGAAAGTGGGGATCCTTGCCGGCGGGCTGGGATCCCGCCTTTCGGAAGAGACCGACATCAGGCCCAAGCCCATGGTCGAGATCGGCGGCATGCCGATCCTGTGGCATATCATGCAGATCTATGCCCATTACGGCCTGTCGGAATTCTGCATCGCGCTGGGATACAAGGGCGAATACATCAAGCGCTGGTTCCGCGACCTGCACAACCAGTCGGGTTCGATCAATGTCGCGACACGGTCGGGCATGGTGGCAAGCCACACGCTGCCCAAAATTCCCGACTGGTCGGTCGATCTGATCGAAACGGGCATGAACGCGGGCACGGGCGGGCGCATAAGGCGGCTTGCGCCTTTTCTTGGCGAGGAAACCGCGCTGATCACCTGGGGCGACGGCGTGGCGGATATCGACATTGCAGGCCTGCTCGACTTCCACCGCTCGCACGGCAGGCTGGCCACGCTGACGGCGGTGCGCCCCCCTGCCCGCTATGGCCATCTGGAACTGTCGGGCGACAAGATCACCAGCTTTACCGAAAAGCCCCAGATCGGCGAAGGCTGGATCAACGGTGCGTTCTTCGTGCTGGAGCCGGAGGTGATGGAATATATCACCTGCGACACGATGATGTTCGAACAGGACCCGCTGGTCCGGCTGGCGCAGGACGGCGAGCTGATGGCCTATCGGCACGAAGGCTATTGGCAATGCATGGACACGATGCGCGAGAAGCAGCTGCTGAACGACGCATGGAATTCGGGCAGCGCGCCCTGGAAAATCTGGAAGGACGAAGTTGATGAAGATCTTGGTGACGGGCCATCTCGGGTACATCGGATCGGTCCTCGTCCCCCTGCTGCAGCAGCGGGGGCATGATCTTCACGGGCTGGATTCCGACCTTTTCGGCGCCTGCGATTTCAGCGGCGCGCCGGTCGAACTGCCGCTGGTCGGGCACGATTTGCGCGACTTCGTGGCGCGCGGCGACGCGGTGGAGGCGCTGCGTGGGTTCGACGCGGTCATCCATCTGGCGGGCCTGTCGAACGATCCGCTGGGCGATTACCGTCCCGGCCTGACAGAGGCGATCAATTGCACCGCCTCGGTCGATCTGGCGCGGCTGGCGAAGCAGGCGGGCGTTTCGCGGTTCCTGTTCGCGTCGTCCTGCTCGAACTATGGCGCGTCGGGCAATGATTACATTACCGAGGACGCGGCGTTCAATCCGGTCACGCCCTATGGCGAGTCGAAGGCCAAAGTCGAACGTCTGGTCGGGCCGATGGCGGACGAGAATTTCTCGCCCACTTTCCTGCGTGCCAGCACGGCCTATGGCCTGTCGCCGCGCATCAGGTTCGATCTTGTCGTCAATAATCTGACCGCATGGGCCTTCACCACGGGCGAGGTTCACCTGAAGAGCGACGGCACCGCGTGGCGTCCGATCGTGCATGTCGAGGATATCGCCGCCGCCTATGTCGCCATCGTCGAGGCCCCGCGCGAGGCGGTGCACGGCGCTGCGTTCAACATCGGCATGACGGACGAGAATTATCGCATCCGCGACATTGCCGAGATCGTGCACCGCATGGTCCCCGGATCGACATTGGGCTTTGCCGCGGGCGCGGAGGCGGACAAGCGCAACTACCGCGTCGACTGCGACCTGATCCGCCGGGTGCTGCCGTCCTATCGGCCGCGCTGGACCTGCAGGCTGGGGGTCGAGCAATTGCTGGAGGCCTATGCGGCGTTCGGCCTGAAATTGGCCGAGTTCGAAGGCGAGCGTTACAACCGGATCGCGCATATGAAGCACCGGCTGGCGAATGGAACCGTTGATGCCGATTTCCGCCCGGTGACGCAAAAGGCCGCCGCATGAATATCGCCGCGTCCGTCGCGGCCGATGCCGGGCAATTGATCGCCGCCTGCCCGTCGTGCGGCGGCGGATCACTGGCGCAGATCTATGCGCAGGACGATGTGCCGGTGAGTTCCTGCCTGTTGTTCGACGATGCCGACAGCGCGCGGCAGGTCGAACGCGGCGACATCAGCCTGTGCCACTGCGAGGGATGCGGCTTTATCTTCAACGCCGCGATCCGGCAGGGCGCGAGCGAGTATTCCGAGCGTTACGAAGAAACGCAGGGCTTTTCGCCCACCTTCTCGGGCTTTCACACCGCGCTGGCGCGCGAGCTGATCGAGCGCCACGAACTGCGCGGGCGCGAGGTGCTGGAGATCGGCTGCGGCAAGGGCGAGTTCCTGCTGTTGCTGTCGCAGCTGGGCGAGAACCGCTGCACCGGCATCGACCCCAGCGCCCTGCCCGAACGGATCGAGGGCATCGAAGGGGCGGAGCGCGTGACGCTGATCCCGGAATTTTTCGCCCCCGAACTGGCGCGGCAGCAATTCGACGCCATCGTGTGCAAGATGACGCTGGAGCATATCGTGCCCACGCTCGATTTCCTGCGCATCGTACGCGCGGGGATCGTCGAGGGCAGCAGGCCGCTGGTGTTCTTCCAGATACCCAATGCGATGCGCATCCTGCAGGATGCCGCCTATGAGGATATCTATTACGAGCATTGCTCCTATTTCACCGAGGGGTCGCTCGCGCGGCTGTTCGAACAGGCCGGTTTTGCGCCGCTGCGGGTGCTGCACCAGTATGACGACCAGTATCTGACGATAGAGGCGACGGTCGGCGATGCGCCTGTGTTCAAAGCCGCCGACGACCGCGAGGAGATCGCTCGGCTTGCGGCGAGTCTGGCGGACCGCATAGCGACCAAGCAGGCCGCTTGGGCCGACCGGATCGAAGCGGCGATCACGGCAGGCCGCAAGGTGGCGATCTGGGGCAGCGGGTCGAAGGCGGTGTCGTTCCTTGCCGCCCAGCCCCGCCCGGAACTGGTCGGCGCGGTGGTCGACATCAATCCCAACCGGCAGGGCCACGCGATGCCGGGGACGGGCCATGCGATCCTGTCGCCGCATGATCTGGCCTCGTTCCGACCCGATCTGGTGATCGTAATGAACGCGGTCTACCGCGACGAGATTGCGCACGACCTGTCGGCACTGGGCCTCTCGCCAGAGATCGTCACGCTGGAGAATTAGGCGGCTTCGGCTTCCTCCAGCCTTTCGCCAAGCGACAGCCATTCCGCCTCGACACCTTCCAATTCGGCGGCGATCTTTGCGCGGTGTTCCAGCAGGTCGCTCATTGTCCTGTCCGCCCATTTCGGGGCGGCGTTGGCGGGTTCGTACATGGCGCGGTCGATCTCGCTGATGTCCGCCTGCAGCTTGGCCATCGCCTTTTCGACACGGGAAAGCTCGGACTTCACGAAGCGGGCCTGTGCGCGCGACTTGGCCGAATTGGCGGGTTTGGCGGCTTGCGGCTTCTTTTCCTTGGGCTGGTTCCGGCCCAGCACGAAATCGATGTAATCGTCCATGCTGCCCGCATATTCGCTCGCCGTGCCGTCATCGACCAGCACCAGCCGGTCGGCGGTGAGTTCGACCATGTGGCGGTCATGGCTGATCAGGATGACCGCGCCCGAATAATCGTTCAGCGCATGGATCAGCGCCTCGCGCGCGTCGACGTCGAGGTGGTTGGTCGGCTCGTCCAGGATCAGCAGGTGCGGCGCGTCGCGGGTGATCAGCGCCAGCGCAAGCCGTGCGCGTTCGCCGCCCGACAGCTTCTCGACCTTCTGCTCGGCGCGCGGACCCGAAAAGCCGAAACGGCCCAACTGCGCGCGGACCGCGGCGGGGGTCTTGCCCTCCATCGCGCGGGTCATCAGTTGCAGCGGCGTTTCCTCTGCGGCAAGTTCCTCGACCTGATACTGGGTGAAATAGCCTGCCTTCATCTTGGCCGACGCGTTCATCGCGCCTTCCTGCGGCTGCAGTTGCGCGGCCAGCAGGCGGGCGAAGGTCGTCTTGCCATTGCCGTTGCGGCCCAGCAGCGCGATCCGGTCGTCCGCGTCGATGCGGATGCCAAGGCGGCGCAGGATGGGCTTGCCTTCCTCATACCCCACGGCCGCGCTGTCGAGCGTGATCATGGGCGATCGCAATTCGGCGGGCGAAGGAAAGTCGAACGTCAGCGAGGGATCCTCGGCCAGCGCGGCGATGGGCTGCATCTTGGCCAGCATCTTGGCGCGCGACTGGGCCTGCTTCGCGGTCGAGGCGCGGGCCGAATTGCGCGCCACATAATCGGCAAGTCGCGCGCGCTGCGCGTCCTGATTGGCCTTGGCCGCCGCAAGCTGGGCCGCGCGTTCGGCGCGCTGCCGTTCGAACGAATCGTATCCGCCCGAATAAAGCGCCAGCTGCCCGCCCTGCAGGTGCAGGATATGATCGACCACCTTGTTCAGCAGGTCGCGCTCGTGGCTGATGACCAGCAGGGTCGCCGGATAGCTCTTGAGGAAATTCTCGAGCCAGAGCGTCGCTTCGAGATCGAGGTGGTTCGAAGGCTCGTCCAGCAGCAGCACGTCGGGCTGAGAGAACAGCAGCGCGCCCAGCGCGACGCGCATCTTCCACCCGCCCGAAAAGCTGTCGAGCGGGCGCTTCTGCATCTCCTCGTCGAAACCCAGACCATTCAGGATCTTCGCCGCCCGTGCGGGTGCGCTATAGGCGTCGATGGCGAGCAGCCGGTCGTGCACCTCGCCCAGACGGTCGGGATCGGTCGAGCTTTCCGCCTCGGCCAGCAGCTTTGCGCGTTCGGTATCGGCGGCCAGCACGACCTCTTCGGGCGTGACCGTTCCGCTGGGCGCGTCCTGCGCAATATAGCCGATGCGCGCGCGCGAAGGCTTGGCGATGTCGCCCTCATCCGGCTCGATCTCGCCGATGATGGCCTTCATCAGCGTCGACTTGCCCGCGCCGTTGCGGCCGATCAGCCCGACGCGCGCGCCAAGCGGGATGGACGCGCTGGCGCGTTCGAGAATGGGCCGGCCGCCAAGCCGGACGGTAAGGCCGTCGATCGTAAGCATGGCCGGCCCCATAGCAGCGAGGCGGCGCCGGCCCAATCACTTATATGCCCAATCGATTATATGCCCGGACTCTATATCGCCGGTCCCACAGCTGGCCGCATGAAATGGAAACAAAGTCCGTTCGAAAGGTTAAGGGGTCAACGCGCGATCAATGGGATTATGCGCGAAAGGATCGTTAACGATGGACAAGGTCGCGGATACACAGGACAACATCGCCGAGGAGTTCGAGGATTTCATCCGTTCGCACGGCTTCCCCTGCGTCGGCGCGAAGAGCGCCTTGTCGCGCGGGACGCTGAACATCGTCGTGTGCCGCACCATCACCAGCGCGTGGGACGATGTGCGCATGCACCGCGAATTGCTGGACTGGGCCTATGCCTATCAGGACAATCCCGGCCTGTTCCGTTCGCTCGCCTTCGTGTTCGAAGAGGACGAGGGTCTGGACGAACAGGAATTCGAGGCCGCGATGTGGGAACGCATCCAGTCGCTGTCCGACAAGGATGCCTGGCTGGAACAGCCCTATGACAAGCGCGTCAGCCCCGATCCCGAAGATCCGCATTTCTCGCTGAGCTTTGGCGGGGAGGCGTTCTTCGTCGTCGGCATGCATCCGCGCGCGAGCCGCCCCGCACGCCGTTTCGACCGGCCGGTGCTGGTGTTCAACCTGCACGACCAGTTCGAAAAGCTGCGCGCCCAGAACCGGTACGAGCGTATCCGCGAGACCATCCTGCAGCGCGACAAGCAGCTGGCGGGGTCGGTCAACCCGATGCTCGCCCGCCACGGCGAGACGAGCGAGGCGCTGCAATATTCCGGGCGTCTGGTGAGCGACAAATGGGAATGCCCGTTCCGCGACAAGAGGTCGGACGAAGGCGCGGCGTAATCCGCCTTTCGTCGCCCGGCCATAAGACACTAGGCCTTCTTCGCCTCGTCCTTCCGCATCTTGCGCGCGCGGTGCTGCAGCGTGCGCCTTTGCGTCTGTTCCAGCCATTCGTCGATGGACAGGCCGCCTTCTTCGACATCCGCAAGGGTCGCGCCGCGCTCGCCCATGGGGCGGTCGGGGCCGACGGTGGTATCGCATTTCACCTGGCGCTCGATCTCGGCATTGATCAGCGCCCCGGCCAGAACGCCATAGGCCGACAGGAACAGCCACATCAGGAACACGACGATCGCGGAGAGCGAGCCATAGGTCGCGTTATAGTCGCTGACATAGGCGACATAGAGCGAGAAGCCGAAGGAGATCAACAGCCAGATCAGCGTCGCGCCCAATGCCCCGGGCGCCAGCCAGCGCCAGCGTGCCGGGCGGCGGTCGGGGCCGTAACGCATCATCACCGCAAAGCCGAGGCTGCCCAGCGATATCGCGGCGACCCAGGCCAGTATCTTGATCAGAAGACCCGTGCTCTCGCCGAGAAACGCTTCGGAATGGCGCTGCAGCCAGGCGAACACGCCGCCGCTGACCACGCCGGTGATGGCGATGCCGATGGCCGCCAGCGTCAGCAGCAGGCCGCGCAGGGTCAGCTTGATGAAATTGCGGCTCTCATGCTCTTCGTTGATGACGTTGAGCGCGATGATGAACCCCTTGGCCGCACGGGTCGCACCATAGATCGCAAAGAACAGCGCGATCGCCAGCGCCACCCCGGTCACGCCCGAACTGGTCGTGACGGCGGCCATCATCTGGCGTTCGATCATGGTCGCCGCATCGGCGGGCATGACGTCGAACAAAGTGCTCATCTGCCGCTGCACGGTCGACACGTCGCCGATCAGCCCATAGACCATGACGGTCGCGGCCAGCAGCGGCGTGATGGCCAGAAAGGTGAAAAATGCGACCCCCGCCCCAAGAAGCGACAGATTGTGGAAACCCCACATGGTGTATACGCGTTTACCAATCTGCTTCCACGCCTTGCGCGGAAGTTCCAATGGGGAGCTTGCCGTCGCACCCGGCACTTCACCGGAGCTTTGGGATCGTTCATGATTGGGTGCTTGGGGATCGACACGGGCCGTCTCTACCGGCTCCATGCTGTCGCGAGGGGTAGTCTTGGCTGTATCCAATGCATCTCACCTGATCTGGTCGCGGCAGCGTGCCGCGATATTTCCACCACCTGAATTCCTAACGGCGCCGGGCCGTATTTGTGCCTACAGCGGATCGGCCAGCGCGAAAACCCGCCCCTTTCTGTCGGCTTGCGTGGCCGCGGGCGCGCTTGCGGCGGGTCTTGCCATGCCGATGGAGGCCCGCGCGCAGGACGCATCCCGCCCTCAGGACACACAGGCCATGCAGGCCCCGCAGGACGACAGCGGCATCCCCGCGCCGCCGCCGGGCGTCACATTGCCCGAAGTCGAGCCGGTCATCACCGACGAGGAATTCGAAAGCACCGTCCCCGACCTGGAAACGGACGATCCCGCGATGGACGGCCCCCTGGAATCGATCGAGGCGTTCGAACGCCGGATCGAGGAGGAAGCGGGCGACGCGGGCGAACAGGTGAGCGAGGCCGAAACCACGGGCGGCGAAACCACGAGCGAAGGCCAGTCGCCCCCGCTGGGGGATCCGGCGCTGGCCGATGAGGACCCGGTCGAGGAAATCGGCGACGCGCCTGTCCGAGACGCAGAGCTGGCCGCCCCCCTGCCCCCGCTGTCAACCTTCGACGTCGAACCCGTGGAACTGGCCGAGGACACGTCTGACCCCGACGAGCCGGTCGAGATCGCCTATGACATCCAGATCAACGGGCTGGAGCAGGCGGACGAGGAAACAGAGACCGATCTCGACGGCATGTTCAACAGCCTTGCCGCGCTGCGCGAGGACGGGCGGGAAGCGGCCAATACGGCGCAGGTCTCGGCCCGCCTGACCGAGGACAGCGCGCTACTGGAGCAGATCCTGGCATCCGAAGGCTGGTACGAGGCGGAGGTGACGACGCGGCTGGACCGCACCGAGGAGGAGCTGACCGCAGTGCTGGACGTCGCGCCCGGGCAGCGTTTTACCTTTTCCGACATCACCCTCGACGCGCCGCCGGTGGTGCCCGAAAACCTTCTGACCGAGAACTTCCCGTTGCAGATCGGCGAACCCATTATCGCCGCGCGGGTCCAGGGCGCAGAGGCCGGTCTGGCCGTCACCCTGCCGCAGAACGGCTATCCGTTCGCCAGTATCGGGCAGCGCGACATATTGCTCGACCAGTACGAAGGGACCGGGGCCTATACGCTGCCGATCGACACGGGACCGCGCGCGGTGTTCGGCGGAATCGAGACGACCGGCAATCTCGCCTTCGATGCCGAGCATGTCGAAACGCTCGCCCGGTTCGAGCGGGGCGAGCTTTACGACAGCGACGATGTCGACGATCTGCGCAAGGCGCTGGTCGCGACCGGGCTGTTCAACACCGTCTCGGTCACGCCGCAGCAGACCGGCGAGGACGCGGGCATGGTCGAGGGTCCGGACGGGGCGACCGGCCCTGCCGAATACGCGACCATCCTGGTCGAACAGGACGCGGGCCCGTTCCGCACCCTGGCGGGCGGTGCGGGTTACGGGACCGATCAGGGTTTCCGAGTGCAGGGCAGCTGGACCAACCGCAACATGTTCCCGCCCGAAGGCGCGCTGGGCTTCAACGGTATCCTCGGCACCAACGAACAGGGCGTCGGGGCCAGCTTCACGCGCTCGAACGCGGGGCGGCGCGACCGCACCTTCCAGCTTTCGGCCAATGCGCTGCATTCCAACTATGACGCGTTCGAGGCGTTTACCGGGCGGCTGGGGATCAACTGGAGCTATGGCTCCACCCCGCTGTGGCAAAAGCGGCTGAGCTATGCCTATGGCGCGCAGATCATCGGCACGGTCGAGGAAGCGTGGGACCCGGTCGTGATGGACCGGGTGCGCCGCACCTATTTCATCGGCGGGCTGACGGGCCAGATCGGGCTGGACACGACCGACGACCTGCTGAACGCGACAGAGGGTTTCCGCGTGACCGCGCTGGTCGAGCCCGAGGGATCGCTGCAGGACGGTTTCACCCCCTATGTCCGCACCCGCATCGACGGTTCGACCTATTTTCAAGCCACCGATGCCATCGTGCTGGCGGGCCGCATCGCGCTGGGTTCGATACAGGGGATCGCGCGCAACGATCTGGCGCCTTCGCGGCGGTTCTATTCGGGCGGCGGCGGTTCCGTGCGCGGTTACGGGTTCCAGCAGTTGGGTCCGCAGTCGCGCGAACCCAATCCCGATTTCGACCCCGACGATCCCGACAACGATGCCGATCCATTCGAATTCAATCCGATCGGCGGGCGGAGCCTGAACGAGGCATCGGTCGAAGTTCGTTATCGCTTCGGCAATTACGGCGTGGTCGGCTTCGTCGATGCGGGGCAGGTCTATGAAGAGACGACGCCCCAGTTCTCGGACCTGCGCTATGGCGTGGGCATCGGCGGGCGATATTACACCAATTTCGGGCCGGTGCGGCTTGATGTCGCCATGCCGCTGGGGCGGCGGCAGGGCGAAAGCAGGTTCGGCGTCTATATCTCGATCGGGCAGGCGTTCTGATGGCAGAGGAAGCGACCATGGCCAGCGATCCCGCCGCCCCCGTCCACGACACGCCCGAGCCGGAGCCCCGGCATCGCGGTCGCAAAATTTTGAAATGGGTCGGCATCGCGCTCGCGGCGCTGCTGCTGGTGATCGCGGCGGTGCTTCTGCTGCTCAACACCGGACCGGGCAAGCGCTTCATCATCGGCCAGCTTGAGGGGATGGAGTTCGAGAACGGCATGGAGATCGGCATCGGCGCGATCGACGGGTCGATCTATGGCGCGATGGTAATCCGCGATCTTGAGGTGCGCGATCCCAAGGGTGTGTTCCTGACCTCGCCCGAGATCGCGGTCGACTGGCGGCCGTTCGCCTTCGTGAACAACCATGTCGACGTGCGTTCGCTGACCAGTCCGCTGATCACGCTGCAGCGCCTGCCCGAATTCAACGAGACCCCGCCCAGCGACGATCCGCTGCTGCCCGATCTCGACATCGATGTGAACGAGCTGCGCGTGGACCGCTTCGTCGCCGAAGCGCCGGTGACGGGCGAGCGCCGGGTGGTGGACATGGCGGGCGAAGTGCATATCGCCGATGGCCGCGCACAGGTCCGCTTTGACGCCAACACGCTGCGCGAGCGCGGTTCGGATGCACCGGGCGGCGACCGGCTGGCCCTGCTGCTCGACGCGGTGCCCGAGGATAACCGGCTGGACATCGAACTGATGCTGGACGCGCCGGGCGACGGCGTGGTGGCCACCATGGCGGGGCTGACCGAACCGCTGACCGTGCGGCTCGACGGCGAAGGCGACTGGCAAAGCTGGGCGGGCGACCTCAATGCCGATCTTGCCGGGACGGAGTTCGCGCGGCTTGACCTGACGGCCCGCGACGGCACCTTCACGGTCGAGGGACCCACCCGCGTGGCCCGCCTGTTCGAGGGGCCGACCGCCGCCCTGCTGGGGCCGGTGCTGAACATCGACCTGACCGCCGCGCTGGACGAACGCCGCGCGCAATTGGCGGGCGGCGTCAATAGCGATGCATTCCGGCTCGATACCGATGGCGGGATCGACCTTTCGGACAATAGTTTCGACGATCTTGGCGTCAGTTTCGTGCTGTTCCAGCCCTCGGCACTCGCGGAGAACCTTGCCGGGCGCGGGATCAACGCAAAGCTGTCGCTGGACGGCGAGTTCGCGACGCCCGCGGTCGATTACGACATCACCGCCGCGCGGATCGCGATGAACGACATGGGGATCGAGAACCTGCGCGCGCAGGGCAATGCAACGGTCAAGGCGGACCAGATCCTGATCCCCGTGAACGCCAGCGTGGCCCGCATCACCGGCGTCGACACCGTTGCGGGCGGCAGCCTTCAGAACGTGCGCCTTGCGGGCGACATCGCGATACAGGGGCCGCGCATCCTGTCGGACAACATGACGATCCGTTCGGACCGTCTGAATGCCGATCTGACGCTGCTCGCCGATACTTCGACCGGGATCTATACCGGCGCGGTCGATGGCAGGCTCGACAATTACCGGATCGAGAGTGTCGGCATTTTCGACCTCAGCACCGATATCGACCTGATGACCGAGCCCAACGGCGATTACGCGCTGGCAGGCCGCGTCGGGGTGCGCTCGCAGCGGATCGATAACGAGAGCCTGGCCGATTTCCTTGGAGGCCAAGCGGTGGCGGGGGCCGACATACGCTATGGCGGCGACGGCACGCTGCGGTTCCGCAACCTGCGGCTTGAGGCGCCTTCGGCGCGAATTACCGGCGGCTATGGCTCTTATTCGCCCGACGGCCAGATCGCGCTCAATGCCGATGCGGTGACGGATGCCTATGGCGCGGTCGGCGTGCGGGTGGCCGGAACGGTCAGCAATCCCGATGCGCGCATCACTGCCGAACGTCCCGGCCTTGGCATCGGCCTTGCCAATCTGAACGCCCGCGTCACCGGCGCGAGCGGCGGATACCGGCTGGTCGCCGATGGCGATACCGATTACGGCCCGCTGACCGCCGATGTCGTTCTGGGCACCGGCGATGTCACCACGCTGGACATCACGCGCGCCAATCTGGGCGGCATCGATTTCGCCGGATCGCTGCGGCAGACGCCTGCGGGTCCGTTCGCGGGCAGGCTGACTGCCGATGGACAGGGGTTAGGCGGCATCGTGCGCCTGTCGGCGGCAGGCGAGTATCAGCAGGCGCTGATCAATCTGCGCGCCAAGGACACACAGCTTCCCGGCCCGGGCAATCTGTCGGTCGGGTCCGCGATCGTCGATGCGCGCGTGATCCTCTACGATCAGCCGCTGGTGCAGGCGGATGCGCAGCTGGCCGGGTTCACCTATGGCACCACGCGGCTTGCGGCGGGGCGCGTAAAGGTCGACTACCGCGACGGGCGCGGCAATGCGCAATTGCTGGCCGAAGGCGTCGCGGGCGTGCCCTTCAAAGTGTCCGCCAATGCCGATCTGCAGCCGAACTTGTGGCGCATCGCCGCCAAGGGCCGTGCGCGCGGTATCGATTTCGCCACCGCCAGCCCCGCCCGTATCGTGCCGAAGGACGGCAGCTATGAACTGTTGCCAAGCCGGATCAATGTCGGGGGCGGCAATGTCCGCCTTGCCGGCAATTACGGCGACGGGATCAAGTTGCAGAGCCGGATGGAGGGCATAGACATCTCGCTCGCCAATGCGTTCTCGCCCGGACTGGGCGTGGGCGGCAAGGCCAATGGCAGTTTCGATTTTCAGCAGACATCGCCGGGCGCCTTCCCCCGCGCCGATGCGCGCATCCGGATCGACGATTTCACCCGCACCACCGCCGCCGCGGTCAGCCAGCCCGTCGACATCAATTTCGTCGGCAAGCTGCTCGCCGACGGGGGCGAGGCCCGCGCCGTGCTTCGCCGCAGCGGAACGGTCATCGGCCGTCTCATCGCCTCGCTCCGGCCCCTGCCGCCGGGAGCGGGGGACTGGACGACGCGGCTGCTGGCGGCGCCTCTGGGCGGGGGATTCCGCTATAACGGGCCTGCCGGGACGCTGTTCTCCTTCGCGGGCCAGCCGGATCAGACGCTGTCGGGGCCGCTGGCCGTGGCCGCCGATTTCTCGGGCCGGGTGCAGCAGCCGCAGCTGGCGGGCATCGTGCGCGGAAAGGGGCTGACCTATGAAAACCAGACCTACGGCACCCGCCTGACGCGCATGGATCTGAGTGGCCGTTTTTCCGGCAGCCGGTTCGAACTGGAAAGCTTCGATGCACGCGCAGGCGACGGCACGGTGTCGGCCAATGGCTTCGTCAGCCTTGCCGCCGATGCCGGTTATCCGATGAACTTCGACGTCACCATGGATCAGGCGCAACTGGCCGACAGCAATTCGCTGGCGGCCACGGCGACCGGAACCTTGTCGCTGACCAAGCAGGCCGGACAGACCGCATTGCTGTCGGGCGACATCAACCTGCCCGAAACCCGCTATCAGATCGTGACGCAGGCTGCTGCCGAGGTGCCGACGCTGACCGGCGTTCGCTTCAAGCCGCCGCGCGGTCCCGTACGGATCACGGGCGATGAGCCGGTGGAGGATCAGCCCGGCCTGTTCGACCAGGTCCGGCTCGACCTGTCGGTGACCGCGCCGGAGCGGCTGTATGTTTCGGGCATGGGTCTGGAAAGCGAATGGAGCGCCGACCTCAACCTGTCGGGCACCAGCGCTTCGCCCAGCCTTGCGGGCAGCGTCGAACTGATCCGCGGCACGCTGGGCTTTGCAGGGCGTTCGTTCGAGCTGGAGAACGGTGAGGTCGATTTCACCGGGGGCAACACGATCGACCCGATGATCAATATCGCCGCCAGCGAGGAGATCGAGGACGTGACCGTTCGCGTGAATGTCACGGGCCGCGCGATGGATCCGCAGATCGCCTTCAGCAGCACGCCGGGCCTGCCGCAGGACGAGATCCTGTCGCGCATTCTGTTCGGCAATTCGGTGGGCAATCTCTCGACCATTCAGGCCGTGCAGCTGGCCGCTTCGCTCAATTCGCTGCGCAGTTCGGGCGGCGGGCTCAATCCGCTGGGCACCTTGCGTTCGGCGACCGGGGTGGACCGGCTGCGCATCCTTGGCGGAGACGACGCCACCGGGCGCGGCACGGCGCTGGCGGCGGGGCAATATCTGACCGACGACATTTACGTCGAGCTGATCACCGATGCGCGCGGCTTCACCGCCACGCAGCTGGAAATCGCGCTGACCCCGGCGCTGTCGGTGCTGAGCCAGGCGGGCGGTTCGTCGGCGGTCGACGTGTCGGTGCAGTACCGGAAGGATTACTGATGCGCCGGTCCGCAGCCCTTCCGGTCGCGCTCTTCTGCCTGATGGCGGGCGCCTGCCAGAGCGAGCCGAGCTTCGACGAACGCTTCGAAAAAGCCGACGCCGAGGCGAAGCAATTGCAGCAGGAGATCGACCGCGAACTGGCCGTCGCGCAGCCCACCAAGGGCGAAGGCCCGAAGGCGGAGCGGGCCCGATGAGCGCGTCGGGCAGGAACCAAACGGGCGCGTCGCCTTTCCGGATGCAGGACGCGCAAAAAGGGAGGCTCCGATCGCTGAGGCTGGAATCGTGAACGGATGGGCGCCCTATTGCGGCATCGCGCCTTTGCCCGATGACTGGCTGATGCGGTGGAATTTCGACCCGTGGCTGCTGGCGGTGCTGGCGCTTACGCTCGCGTTTTCGGGCCGGATACCCACCGGATCACGCCCTGCGATACGCTATGCGGCGGCGGTCTTTGCGTTTCTGTTCATTAGCCCGTTCTGCGCCTTGTCCTCGGCGCTGTTCATGGCGCGGGTCGTGCATCACGTGCTTCTGGCGACCGTGCTTGCGCCCTTGCTGGCGGCTGCAATCCCCCGTCTGGGGCAGCGCATCCCCCTCACGCTGACCGTCTGGACCGCGCTTCAGGCACTGGTGTTCTGGGCATGGCACGCGCCGCCCTTTTACGAGGCCGCGCTGTCGAGCGACGCCGTGTTCTGGCTGATGCAGTTCAGCGTCACGCTTTCCGCCGCCATCTGGTGGGCAAAGCTGAAGCAGGCGCCGACCGCCGCGGCTGTCGCGGCCCTGCTGGGCGCGATGGTGCTGATGGGCATATTAGGCGCGCTGATCACCTTTGCGGGCCGCCCGCTTTACGCGCCGCACTGGCTGACGACGCAGCCATGGGGCCTGACGCCGCTGCAGGACCAGCAGATCGCCGGGATCATCATGTGGGCGCCCGCTTCGGCGATCTATCTTTTGACGGCGATGGTGCTGCTCTATCGCTGGATGGGCCGTGACGAGGCCATGGCGGCGCGTCCATGATCGAGCCGCTGCGGAACTGGGCGGACCGCTATCGTTCGCGCGGGAAATACACCCCCGTCGGGGTCGCGTTCCACTGGATCATGGCCGCGATGATCATCACGCAATTGCTGTCCGGCTGGTACATGCAGCGCCTGACCGTCGGCGCGGACAAGCTGTCCGCCTATGCGTTTCACAGCCAGCTGGGTCTTGCCGTACTGCTGCTGGGCGGAGGCCGGCTGGTCTGGCGGCTGATGGTGCCGGGTCCGATCAACGATGCCGACGCGCCCGGTGCGGCATCGACCATAGCGCATATGATCCACGCGGTGTTCTATGCGCTGTTCGTGGTGCTGCCCCTGTCGGGCTGGGCGCTGTGGTCGGCGGTCCAGCCGTCGCAGCAGCTCTATCTGCTTGGTTTCATTCCGATCCCCAACATGCCTTTTCAGGACTTCTCACCCGAAATGGCGGAATGGGCGATGGGTATCGCGATGAATATCCATGTCGCCTGCGTCGTCGTGATGACGCTACTCGTTCCGGCCCATGCGCTGGCGGCGATCAAGCATCATTTCTGGGATCGGGACGACGTTCTGGAAGGCATGCTGCCGGAAGTGCCGGATACGCATTCGCATCCCGGAGGGCCGCGCTATAGCCCGCCAGCGCCTGCAATTCCCCGTCCGCCAAAAGCCGGCTGATATCCAGCATTCCGCTTTGAGGATTTCCGTATCGCTCTCCGTTTCGCCAGTGCCGCAATTGCAATTCCAGATAGGGCGCGGGCTGCCCCGCGAGCGGCGGGTTCGCCATGTCGCCCTGTCCGTTTGCACCATGGCACGACGCGCATGACGGAATGCCGCGATCCGCATCGCCCTGATGATAGAGGCGCGCGATCCGCGGATCGCAGGCCGCGTCCGAGATCGGACCGGCGCCGGGGACATCGCGGGGCACCGGTAGCGACTGGTAATATTCGCCGAGGCGCAGGCGCTGGGGCCGGTCGACGTGATCCGCGATCCAGACCATCTTGGGATGGCGGCGCAGGCCGGTCGAGAAATAATCCATCTGCCGCACGATATAGCCGCTGTTCAGCCCGGCAAGCCGCGGCGCGTCTCCGCCGTTCCCCTCGCCCTGCAGGCCGTGACAGTTGATGCACGCCCCCTCGGCCCCCGCATCGCCGCCGCTGAGCGCCAGCAGCTTGCCGGTCTGCTCGAAACGATCGGTTCGCGGTTCGCTCTCCGAACACGCCGCAAGGGCGAAGGCCGCGGTCACGGCGATGAAGCTGCGTTTCAAATGGGGCATGTTTGACGGGAACATTCGCCAGCATAGGCTGGTTCCCCATGGAATGAAGGGGGAATACCGTCAGAAAGCGGCGAAAGCTGCCCGCACCGCCGTGCTCTTGCTTGGCGTGGCGGTTCTTTGCGCGTGCAAGCAGCCGCCCGACGAGCGGGTCACGACCCAGGCTTCGGCGGAAGAGCGGGGTCTGGCGGCGATCAGGCAGGCCGGATGCGGCGCCTGTCACGAGATAGCCGGGATCGACTGGCCGCGCGGACGCGCCGGTCCTTCGCTGATGGGGTTCGACGACAGGACGCCCATCGCCGGGGTTCTGCCCAATACGCCGGCCAATCTGGCCGCCTTTATCCGCAATGCCCCCGCCGCCGTCCCCGGATCGACCATGCCCCCCATGCCCGTGACAGAACGCGAGGCACGCGATATCGCGGCCTATCTCTATTCGCGCCCTGATAATTAAAGCCGATGATCGAGGACACAGATGTTTGAAGCGTTATGGGGCTGGCCCCCTCCCGTCCTCGACCCGGCAGGACCCTATGCCAGCAGCGTCACCACGCTGACATGGGCGCTGGTGGCGATGTCGGTGGTGGTCACCTGCATCGTGATCGCGGCCCTGTGGATCGCGGTGAAAGGCCCGGCCGGGCTGAAGTCCAGGCTGGGCGGCGAACGGGCGATCTGGATCGGCGGCATCGCCTTTCCGGGCGTGGTGCTGACGGTGCTGCTGGTATGGGGCCTGACGCTGACCGCATCGCTGTCGCGCGACATCACCGGACAGGAAATGCGCGTGCGAATTACGGGCGAGATGTGGTGGTTCCGGGTGCAGTATCTGGACGAGGCGGGCAATGTGGTGCTGGAAGATGCGAACGAGCTGCATCTGCCGGTCGGCGTGCCCGTCGTGCTGGAGCTGCGCAGCGCGGATGTGATCCACAGCTTTTGGGTGCCGCATCTGTCGGGCAAGAAGGACATGGTCCCCGGCCGCACCAATCTGCTGCGCATACAGGCCGACCGGGCGGGCCAGTTCGGCGGCATCTGCGCCGAATTTTGCGGCGGGCCGCATGCGTTGATGGGGTTCGCCACGGTGGCCACGCCGCCGCGCGAATGGCGGCAATGGATGAACGCGCGGCAGATCGCGGCGGCGGGACCCGCACGCGGTGCGGCAAACGATCCGGGCAGGCAACTGTTCATGGAAAGCGGCTGCGGCGCGTGCCACCGGGTCGCCGGGACGCCCGCGAACGGCCTTGCCGGGCCGGACCTGACGCATGTCGGCAGCCGCATCACGCTGGGCGCGGGCATATTGCCCAATAATCGCGGCACTCTGATGGGCTGGATCGGCGATGCGCAATCGATCAAGCCCGGCAACCGCATGCCCGGATATGCCATGCTGTCCCCGGCCGAGCTTCAGCAGATCGCCGTCTGGCTGGAGCAGCAGAAATGAAATCGGAAACGGGGTTCGACCACGATCTATACCGCCTGTTTCCGACCCACCGCCCCCGCCCCGAAGGCGAGGTCGAAGAACTGGAGCGGATCTGGGAAAACCCCAAGGGCTGGGGCCTGCTGACGGTCGTCAACAACAACTACATCGGCTTTTTCTACGTCGCGACCGCGTTCCTGTTCTTCCTGCTGGCGGGCATTCTGGCGCTGGGCATGCGCGTGCAGCTGGCGGCCCCGCTGCTGGAGGTGCTGCCGCAGGATACCTACAACCAGTTCTTCACCATGCATGGCACGGTGATGATGTTCCTGTTTGCCGTGCCGATGGTGGAGGCGCTGGGCGTGATGCTGCTGCCGCAGATGCTGGCGGCACGTGACCTGCCCTTCCCGCGCCTGTCTGCCTTTGCGTTCTGGGCCTATTTCGTCGGCGGGCTGTCGTTCTTCGCCTCGCTGTTCGTGGGTCTGGCGCCAGAGGGCGGCTGGTTCATGTACCCGCCCCTCACCTCCATCGCCTTCAGCCCCGAGATCAATGCAGATTTCTGGCTGCTGGGCATCGGCTTCATCGAGATTTCGGCGATTGCCGGGGCGATCGAGATCATCGTGGGCGTGCTGCGCACCCGCGCGCCGGGCATGACGCTGGACCGCATGCCGATGTTCGCATGGGCCATGCTGGTGTTCGCGGTGATGATCATCGTGGCGTTCCCCAGCGTGATCCTGTGCACACTGCTGCTGGAGATGGAGCGCGCGTTCAACTGGCCGTTCTTCGATCCCACGCGCGGCGGCGATCCGCTGTTGTGGCAGCACCTGTTCTGGTTCTTCGGCCACCCTGAGGTCTATATCATCTTCCTGCCCGCGGCGGGATTGATGAGCATGATGGTCTCGACCGTCGCGCGCACGCCGCTGGTGGGTTACCGGCTCAACGTGCTGGCGCTGGTGGCGACCGGTTTCATCAGCTTTGGCGTGTGGGCGCATCACATGTTCGCGACCGGCATGCCGCGCGTCTCCACCGGCTATTTCAGCGCGGCCAGCATGGCGGTGTCGCTGCCCGCCGGGATACAGGTGTTCTGTTGGATCGCGACGCTGGCCGCGGGCAAGATCCGCTGGTCGACCCCGGCACTGTTCATCGTGGGCAGCATCGTGGTGTTCACCATGGGCGGGCTGACCGGCGTGATGGTCGGCATGGTCCCGTTCGACTGGCAGGTGCACGACAGCTATTTCATTGTCGCCCATCTGCATTACGTGCTGATCGGCGGGATGGTGTTCCCGATGTTCGCCGCGTTCTATTACTGGAACGGCATGACGTCGAAGAACGCGCTGTCGGAACGGCTGGGGCGCTGGATCTTCTGGCTGATGTTCACCGGGCTGCACATCACCTTCCTGCCGATGCACCTGACTGGATTCATGGGCATGCCGCGGCGGGTCTATACCTATCTGCCGGGTCGCGGTTTCGATGTGCTGAACCTGATATCGACCGTGGGCGCGTTTGTATTGGCGACGGGCGTGCTGCTGTTCCTGGTGGATCTTGCGCGCCGCTTCCGCTTCACCACGGACGAGGACGCGGGCAATGTTTATGGCGGGGGCACGCTGGAATGGCTGCCCACCGGCATGTATTCGACCCGCTCCATCCCGCTGGTGCGCACGCGCGAGCCGCTGTGGGACGATCCCGACATTTGCGACGACGTGGCGGAGGGACGCTATTTCCTGCCGAACAGCGCGACCGGCCTGCGCGAGACGATCATCACCAGCCCGATCAATGCGGAGCCGCAATATCTGCAACTGATGCCCGGCCCGTCGGCCTGGCCGCTGGCGGCGGCATTCTTCACCGCGTCGTTTTTCCTCTCGCTGACGGTGCAGGGCTATCTGTTCGCGGCGGCCAGCGGGGTAATCGCGGTGGCCTGCACGCTGCGATGGCTGTGGGAGACGGATCGCCCGGTCGCTCAGACGACTGCCGACATCGGCGCCGGGATCACCGTTCCCATTGCGATCACCGGCCCGTCGAGCCACGGCTGGTGGGCACTCAACACGCTGATGGTGGTGATGGGCATGATCGCGATCATGGCGGTGTTCGGCTATCTCTATCTGTTTGGCATACACCCCGAGGTCTGGATCGACCCGCCGCCCGTGCCGCAGACAGCCGGGATCGTCGCCCTGCTGGCGCTGGCGCTGGTGGCAAGCTGGGGGTCACGCCGATGGCTTGCTGCGCGGCAGGCAGGAACCTTTGCTGGACAAGGGCCATGGATCATGTCCGCGCTGGCCGCCATTCTCACGGCGGGCGCGCTCTATTGGGATATAACGGGATGGCAGCAGGCGGGCCTCGACCCGGTGCTGACCGGTCACGGAGCCATCGTCGCGGGTCTGCTTTCGCTGCAAGGGTGCACCGTGGCGATCGGACTGCTGATGGCGGCCTATCTCGGCTATCGCAGTGGCCGGGGTCTGGTGCTGGCGCCTGCCAGCGTGACGCTGGACATCGTGGCGCGCTTCATTGCCTATGTCGCGGTGCAGGGAATGGGGTTCGCCATTCTGACGCGGCTGTTTCCGGGGAGCTAGGCGATGGCAGGCGATTTTCACACACGGCAGGACTGGATCACGCTGGCGCTGGCCTTCAGCGTGTGGTTCGCCCATTTCATGATCGTGTGGTCCATCAGCATCGCGTTTCCGGGCATGGCGGCAGGGCGGTGGCTGGCGTTGCCGGTCACGCTGGCGGCGTTCGGGGGCCTGTGGTGGCTGTGGCGGCGGCGACAGGACAAGACGCTAGCCTCGGTATCGAGCCTGTCCGTCCTGATTGCGGCGGGTGCCATCGCCTTCAGCACGCTGTCGCCCCTGATCGGATAAGGGCGGCAAGAAAAAGGGGGCCCGCAAGGACCCCCTTCTTCCAAGTTCGGTACATGGATCAGAGCGTGTCGTTACGCTCCTGCGAGCGAAGATTATCATCGCTACGCTCCTGCACGCGCAGATTGTTCTGCACATGGCCGACACCCGATACATCGTCGGCGCAATCCTCGGCGCGGCGCTTGGCGCGCTTCATCGGGACGGTGCCGCTGAGGGTCACCTCGCCGTCCTGAACGCTGACCGTAATTTCACGCGCATCAAGATAGCGGTCCTCGGTCAGGCGGTCGCACACATCCTCAAGGATACGCTCGTCGGAACGCTGATAGCCCTGCGGTCCATTGCCGCGGTGGTCCATCTCGCGGCGCCTTGCCGCGTCGTCGTCGCCGAACCAGCTGGCAATCTCGTCACCGGCGCGTTCGAAGAAGCCCCGGTCGTGGCTGCCGCGATAATCGTCGCGGTCGTAACCGTGGCGACCGCTGTCATAGTCGTAGGGCGACGGGTAGGCACCGCCGCGACCCGGGCCGCCGGTTCCAGCGGCATAGCCGTAATAGGGTGCCCGCGCGCTATCGGCGAAATCCCGTCCGCCATAGCTTTCGGACGTAAACCGGCCATAGCCGCGATCCTGCTCCGGACCGTAATTGTTCGAGCCATAGCTGCGGCGCATGCCGGAGCTGCGCTTGCCCTGATAATCGTCCTGGATACGGACCCGGTCGCGGTCGGCCATATCGAATTCGCGCGATCCGCCTCCGTTCCCGCTGCGGTTATAGCTGCGCTCGCGGTTGCCGCCGCGCCAGCGGACGCGGTCGTCCTGATCCTGCGAGAAGTTGCCGCCCCTGTAGGAACGGTCGTCCCATTGCTCGTGCTGCGACATGCGATGGTCGTCGTCATATTGCTGGCTGCGATAGTCGTTGCGGTCGTCCATGATTCTCTCCGGAATGTTCGGTTGTTGCAATCGGCGGGGTGTTCAAATCCCTGCCTTGGCCCGTTTTTCGGACCCTGTGCTTATGAAACGCGCGAAGCGTCTCACCTGTCCCCACTCCGGCGCGGCTCAAAAACAGCCTGGCGCAAACCAGCACATTCACTGGCATTGCGCCGCCTCAGGTCATGTCGCGCGGCCTGACCAATCGGTCGAAAACTTCCGCGTCCACCAGTTCCAGTTCCAGCGCGGATTCGCGCAGGCTCTGCCCGGTTCCATGCGCATGCTTGGCGATCTTGGCGGCATTGTCATAGCCGACCTCGGGCGCGAGGGCGGTGACCAGCATCAGCGACCTGTCGACCAGATTGGCGATGCGTTCGCGCTCGGGCTGAAGGCCATCGACGCAGCGCTCGGCAAAGCTGTCCATGCCGGTGGCCAGCAGATCGATCGAACGCAGCACCCCTGCCCCGATCAGCGGCTTGAACACGTTGAGTTCGAACGCGCCCTGCAGCCCGCCCACCGTGACGGCCTGGTGGTTTCCGATGACCTGCGCTCCGACCATCGTCAGCATCTCGCACTGCGTCGGATTGACCTTGCCCGGCATGATCGAACTGCCCGGCTCGTTCGCGGGCAGTGACAATTCGCCCAGACCCGACCGGGGCCCGGACCCAAGCCACCTTATGTCGTTCGCGATCTTGGTCAGCGATACGGCCAGCGTCGACAGCGTGCCCGACATCTGCACCAGCGGGTCGTTGGAGGCGAGCGCCTCGAAACTGTTCTCGGCAGGCCGGAACACGCATTCGGCGATCCGCGAGATTTCGTCCGCCATGTCCTGCGCGAAACCGTCAGGGGCGTTGAGGCCGGTGCCCACCGCCGTTCCGCCTTGCGCAAGCTGGCGCAGATCGCCCATCGCCTGCTGGATACGGCTGTGCCCAGCACGCAATTGCTGAACATAGGCGGAGAATTCCTGCCCCAGCGTCAGGGGCGTCGCATCCTGCAGATGGGTGCGCCCGATCTTGACGATGTCGCTCCACTCCTGCGCCTTTGCCTCCAGCGCGTCGGCCAACCGGCCCAGCGCAGGGACAAGGCGGCTGCGCAGTTCTAGCACGGCGGCGACATGCAGCGCCGTGGGAAAGCTGTCGTTCGAGGACTGGCCCTTGTTGACGTGATCGTTGGGGTGGACGGGCGACTTGCCGCCTCGCGTGCCGGTCATGATCTCGTTTGCGCGGCCCGCGATCACCTCGTTGACGTTCATATTGGTCTGCGTGCCGCTTCCGGTCTGCCAGATGACCAGCGGAAACTGATCGTCATGCCGGCCCGCGATGATTTCCTGCGCGGCCTGTTCGATGGCATCGGCGATATCGTCAGGCAGGCCGTGGCGGCGGTTGATCCGGGCGGCGGCCAGTTTCACCATGGCGAGCGCATGGACGATCGGCAGCGGCATCTGTTCGCGCTGGCCGAAAGGGAAATTGGCGATGCTTCGCTGGGTCTGCGCCCCCCAATAGGCGTCTGCGGGCACGTCGATGGCCCCGATGCTGTCGGTTTCCTGCCGCATGGTCGCTTGGGTCAACAGGCATTCTCCTCGAAATATAAATCGTCGGTCACTTCCATCAGCAACAGCGGCATTTCGCCCGCATCGCTGATCGCCTCGACAAAGGCCCTGCGGGTTTCGGGTTCGTCATAGACCATCTTGTTATCGAAGGCGGCCTGCCAGGTGTCCTTGTCGGGCCATTCGGCGATGCCGACAAAGCGTGTGCGGCCGTTCCTGTCCTCGCGGTGCAATCGCGATCCCAGGCTGCCGTAACGCTGCCGGATCAACTCGGTCCCGCGGCGCCAAGCCTTGCGAAACTGCTCTTCCTTGCCGGGATGAACTTCCCACCAATAGGCTGCAACGAACATCATCGCTCTCCGCTGTGTTGTTTTTATGACCGCCCGGTTTTGCAACGCATGAAGGCACAGGTCGGTCCCGGGGTCGCGTGTGCGCCGCGTGCCCGGGAAAGCGAAATGATGGAACGCATGGGCGCGCCAAACGTCGGTTGGATAAGCACTACAGACCAGGAGGATGACAATGGCCGATAACCCAGCCGAAACGAACGACGACGGACTTCGCGAAGACCAGAAGCCGGCAAACCAGACCGGAATGCAGAACGGCAACGTCAAGCAGCGCAGCGGGCATACGCCTAAGAACACCGATCTTGCGCGCGGAAGCGAACCGGAAACCCGCGGGTCGAGCCAGCAGAGAGGCTGATCCCTCAAGGATACAAGTGGCGGGACCGCGGCGCGAGGCGTCTAGCGGTCCCGCCTTTGCATCGAACTCGGACGCCGCAGGCAATGACCATTTCCAACCGATCCGGAGGCATCCCCCCGTTGCGACAATCGTCGACCCCCGATCACAGCGAGAACACCCGTGACGAACGGCCTGCGCGTTGACGGGCGATACCCTCAGCCTTTTCGACGTGCTACTGCTGGCGCTGTTGCCGACGCTGGGCACGGTACTGGGCGTGTTGCTGGCGGAATGGCGCAAACCGCCCGAATGGCTCACGGGCGGCGCCTTGCACATGGCCGCGGGTCTTGCGACGGCGGTTGCCGCCATGGAACTGCTGCCCCGCGCGCAGGACCGGACCGACACATGGGTGCTTGCGCTCGCGGTCCTGTTGGGCGCGGGCGTGTCGGTCATGTTCTACCGCCTGTCCAACCGGATACAGGGGAAAAAGGGCGGCACGCTGATCTGGGGCGCCTATACCGCGATCGCAATCGATCTGTTCAGCGACGGGTTGATGACCGGCGGCGGCGGCGCGGTAGAGGGCAATCTGGGCGCATTGCTGGCCGCGTCGCAGATCGTCGGCAATCTGCCTGGCGGTTTCGCCATCACGGCGGGGTTCCGCCATGCAGGATTCAGCCGCAAGACAAGGCTGAAGGCAGCGCTTTCCTATCCGCTGGCACCGCTGGTCGGGGCGGTCGCCGGTTTCCTCGCCCTAAATGGTGCGAGCGCGGGCCTGACCGGCTTCGTCCTCGCCATTTTCGCCGGGCTGCTGATTACGGCCACGATAGAGGATCTGGTGCCCGAGGCGGACCAGCCCGGCGCGCCGCGCAAGATTTCGAGCCCGTCCTTTGCCGCCGGTTTCGTCCTGCTGCTCTTGATGTCGGCCTATTTCAACTGATCTGACAGCAACGGAGCCCAAGCCTTGGCAACAGCAGCACAAAATGGCGACATTCACAGCGCTTCCGACATACTGGACCGCCTGCGCGACGTGGCGAATGACGAAGAACAGGTTCCTATCGGCGACGTGGTCGAGGCCATGGGCGCGCGCAGTTTCGGCCCGTTCATCATGCTGCCCGCGCTGATCGAGATTTCGCCTTTGGGCGCGGTTCCGGGCGTGCCGACATTCCTCGCGCTGGTGATAGCCATCACCGCCGCGCAATTGCTGTTTGGCCGCGATCATCTGTGGCTGCCGGGCTTTGTCCGCAACCGGTCGGCCAAGAGCGAGAAGGTGCTGAAGGCGGTGGACCGCCTGCGCCCAATCGCCGAATGGATGGATCGCTGGTTCCATGGCCGGATGAAGCGGTTCGCCAGCGGCCCCTTCCCGCGCATCGCCGCCGCCTGCGTGATCGCCCTCGCCATGACGGTGCCGCCGCTGGAATTCATACCGTTCGCCAGCACCGCGCCGATGGCGGCCATAGCGGCGTTCGGTCTGGCACTGATCGTACGCGACGGGCTGCTGATGCTGATTGCGGGCGTCCTGACCGTGGCCGCGCTGGGCACCGGGATCGCGCTTGCAGGCGGCGGCGGTTAGGCGCTGGCCAATGCGGGGCTGGCCGATGCCGCATTGAACGTCTCGACCGGCGTGATGAACGCCCGAACCGGCCAAGGCCTGTTTGCGCCGAACTCGATCCGCGCCGCTTCATTGGTGTCATGAAGGAGATTCATCATGAACGACACCGTTGAAATGATTCACGAGGACAATCTGCCGGGCCACGAATCCGCTCTGGATCGCAAGCCGCAGTGGCAGCCGCGCTATCCCGGTTCGGGCCGGCTGGATGGAAAGGTCGCCATCGTGACCGGCGCCGACAGCGGCATCGGCCGCGCGGTCGCGGCGCTCTATGCGCGCGAGGGAGCGAAGGTCGCCATCGTCTATCTGCTTGAGGATGACGACGCCGAAAAGACCCGCTCCATCGTCGAGGACGAAGGCAGCGAAGCGATCTGCATCAAGGCCGATATCGGATCGACCAAGATGTGCGAGCGCATTGTGAAGGACGTCATCGACCGCTTTGGCCGGATCGACATATTGGTGAACAATGCCGGAGAGCAGCATCCCGACGACGACATCACCGACATTACCGAGGAACAGCTGCGCCGCACGTTCCAGACGAATATCTTCGGCATGTTCTTTCTGATCCAGGCGGTGCGGCCGCATCTGAAAGAAGGGTCGGCCATCGTCAATTGCACCAGCGTCACCATGTACAAGGGCAGCTCGTCGCTGCTCGACTACAGCTCAACCAAGGGCGCGATCACGGCCTTTACCCGCTCGCTGAGCGAAAACCTTGTCTCCGATGGCATTCGCGTCAACGCGGTGGCGCCCGGGCCGATCTGGACCCCGCTCAACCCCTGCGGCGGCGCGGACAAGGAAAAGCTGGAGCATTTCGGCGAAAGCACACCGATGGGACGACCGGGCGAGCCGAACGAGGTGGCGCCGGCCTTCCTGTTCCTGGCCTGCGAGGATTCAAGCTATATGAGCGGGCAGGTCCTGCATCCCAATGGCGGAATCATCGTCAACGGCTGACCTAGGCGATCAAACATCCCGCTTAAATATTCGGCAGGGCCTGGTCGGCGAAACCCCATCCCGCCAGCGCCTTGCCGGTCGATCGTTCCACCAGCGTATCCGCATCGTCGATAGACCATGGATGCGCGTTTCCAAGATCGTCCAGTTCGTCCCAGCCGATCGGCGCCGCCACCGGCGCGTTCGCGCGGGCCCGTGCCGAAAAAGGCAGCACCGCAGTACTGCCGCGCTGATTGCGCAGCCAGTCGATAAAGATGCGCCCCTTTCGCTTCGCCTTGCTCATCGTCGCGGTAAAGCGGTCGGGTTCCGCCGTGCTCAGCGCCTCGGCAAAGCGGCGCGAAAAATCCTTGTGCGCCGCCCAGTCATGACCCGTATTCAGCGGGACGATGACATGGATGCCCTTCCCTCCCGATACCATCGCAAAGCTTACCAGCCCGATATCGGCCAATCGCGCCCTGATGTCGCTCGCGGCCGATTTCACGTCTCCGAAATCCAGCCCCTCGTCGGGATCTAGGTCGAAGATCATGCGGTCGGGAGCCTCGACATCGGTGCTGCGGCTGCCCCAGCCGTGAAACTCGATCGTGCCCATCTGGACGCATTGCAGGATGCCGCGCGCATCCTCGACATAGAGGTAATCCTCGGTGCCGCCGTCTTTTTCGGCAATGGGGACGCGGCGGACCCCGTCGCCGAAACCGCCGGAATCGTGCTTCTGGAAAAAGCATTTCTTGGCGCGGCCCTGCGGGCACCGGACAAGGCTGATCGGACGCTGCGCCGCGAAGGGCAGCATGATGCCCGCGACCTTGGCGTAGTAATCCGCAAGCTCGCCCTTGGTCTGGCCGGAGTCTGGGAAGACGACGCGGTCCCTGCTCGAAATTTCGACCACTGCTTCGGGTGAAGGCGCACCGGCGGGTTTTTCGGGCGAGACATCCTGTGCGTCCTTGTCCGATCGCAGGCCCAGAAAGCTGCCGTGGCGCACGTTCCCGTCGGCGGTGAATTCGGCAAAGGCGATCTCGGCGACGAGGTTCGGGGTGAGCCAGGTTACGCCGCGCGAGGATGCGCGGTCCACTTCGGCGGGCGGCGTCTTGCGCTCCAGCCGCTTCATCTTCGACGCGAGCATGTCCAGATCATCGGCGGAAAAGCCGGTGCCGACATTGCCCTTGTAGACCAGCTTGTCCCCTTCGTGCTGCGCCAGCAGCAGCGAGGCGAAGGGCCGCCCCTTGGCAGAACTTTTCTTCCAGCCGATCACGACGAATTCCTGCCGCCGCGTGCATTTGACTTTCACCCAGCCCTTGCTGCGGGAATGGCGGTATTTCGCGTCGATCTTCTTGGAAATGATCCCTTCCTGCCCGGCATCGCACATCGCGCGGTACAGCTTCTCCCCTGCCCCGATGACGTGGTCGGCCACGTGCACCGGTGCCTTCGCATCGGCAAGCAGCGCCTCCAGCCGCTCCTTGCGTTCGATATTGGTGAGCGGGGCAAGATCCTGACCGTTCAGCTCAAGCAGGTCGAAGGCATGGAATTGCAGCGCGTCGCCTTCGCCCTGTTCGCCGTGCCCGCGTTTCAGAACCTGTTGCAGGGTGGAAAAATCCGGATTGCCCTTCGCGTCGGTCGCAACGATCTCGCCGTCGATCAGGCAGGGCGGCAGGTCCATGTCCGCGATGGCGCGGACCAGCGGCACGAACTTGTCGGTCCAGTCCTTGCCGCTGCGGGTATAGACGTGCACTTCGTCTCCCTTGGCGGCGATCATCGCGCGATAGCCGTCGAACTTGATCTCGTGCATCCAGCCATTGCCCGCCGGCACGTCGTCGACCAGAGTCGCCAGTTGCGGTTTGCGAAATCCGGGCAGTTTCGCCGTGGACTTGGGTGCGGATTTTGACTTCTTGGCATTATGCTCGGACGCTTTTTCCATCTGCGCCTTGAAGGCCTTGCCGCTCTTGCCCTCCAGTTCGAATTTGCCGTCCTTGTCCGCCGCGATCTCGGCCATCGGGCGGCCTGTCAGGACGCTGGTCAGTTCGCGATTCACCAGCGCATCGCCATCCTCGACATATTCGTCATCGATCTTGCGCAGCAGCCAGTTTTCCCGCTTTTCTCCCGGCTTTTTCTTCAGCCTTATCAACAGCCATTCGCCCTTCATCCGCTCTCCATCCAGCGTGAAGTGAAGATGGCCCTTGTCGATGTCCCTGGCACTCTTGCCTTCGATCGGTGCCCATGTGCCGCGGTCCCACAGCATGACCGTGCCGCCGCCATATTCGCCCTTGGGGATGGTGCCCTCGAACGTGCCATAGGACATCGGGTGATCCTCGGTGCGCACCGCCAGCCGCTTGATGTCGGGATCGGGCGACGGCCCCTTGGTCACCGCCCAGCTCTTGTACACGCCGTCGATCTCCAGCCGCAGGTCCCAGTGCAGCCGGGTCGCGTCGTGTTTCTGGACGACGAATTTGGCCTTGTCGCCGGATTTCGCCGCCTCGCCCTTGGGTTCGGGCGTTTTCTCGAAATCGCGCTTGGCGTTGTATTCGGCCAGAGGATCGGTGCGTTTAGCCATCGGCGTCTTTCTCCAGCCTGCGGTCTTCGCGCCCAAAATGGCTTTCGACGACTCTCAGCAGGGTCACCATCGCAAGGCTTATCACGGTCAGAAACGCGACCAGCGGCCATTGCCCCGCCCCGCAGGCGATGCCGACCACCGTGGTCAGCCACAGATGCGCCGCCGTCGTCAGATTGTGGAGCCGACCGCGGCTGAACACGATCAGGCCCGCGCCGATGATACCGATGAACGCCGCCGCCGCCTCGAACAGGCGCAGCGGGTCCATGCGCGGGCTGTCGAGCTGATGATATATGCCCATGACCGATACGACCGTCGCGGCGGCCGAGACGCAGATCAGCCCGTGGGTGCGCATCCCGGCGGCATGCCCGCGCCATTCGCGGTCCAGCCCCAGCAGCAGGCCCAGCACCGATGCGGCCCCGATACGCAGCACCAGGTCGAGGCCGGGCCATTGCAGCGGTATCGCGTCGTTGAGTTCCATGGCGTCAGGCCGACTTCTTGCGCCCGCCGGTCGACTTGCCCTTGGACGCGGATTTCTTGGGTGCCTCGTCGTCGACCGATTTCTTCAGCGCGGCCATCAGGTCGATCACATTGGACCCGCTCTTGCCCGCGGGTTCCTCGACATCCTCGATGATCTTGGCGCCGCCCTTGGCTTTCGCCTTCTTGTCGATCAGCTTGCGCAGCGCCTCGACATAGCGGTTCTCGAACTCAGAGGCGTCGAAGGGCGCGGTCTTCTTCTCGATCAGGCTGGTCGCAAGGTCGAGCAGTTCCTTGTCAGGCTCGTCCGCCTCGATATCGGCAAAGAACGACTGGCCGTTGCGCACCTCGTCCGCATAGCGCAGCGTTTCCATCAGCAAGCCCTTGCCGCAGGGCTTGATCGCGACCAGCTTTTCCTGTCCGCGCATCGACAGCTGGCCCAGCCCGACCTTGCCTGCCTGCCGCAAGGCGTCACGCAGGACGACGAAGGCTTCCTCGGCCAGATCGTCGGCGGGGGCGACGTAATAGGGCTTTTCGAAATAGAGCGGATCGATCTCGTGCGCATCGACGAACTGGACCAGCTCCAGCGTGCGCTTGCTCTCGATCTTGACCGCCTCGATCTCCTCGTCGTCAAGCAGGACGTAATTGCCCTTCGACACCTCGTATCCCTTGACGATCTCGTCCCGGTCGATGGGGCCGATGCCGGGCACCACCTTTTCATAGCTGATGCGCTTGCCGCTGGGTTCGTGTATCTGGTTGAAGCTGATCTTCGCGCCGGTCTTGGTCGCCGTGTAGATTTCCACCGGAATGCTCACCAATGCGAGCCGGATCTGCCCCTGCCAATATGCCCTTGCCGCCATCGCTTGATCCCCTTTCACATGGTAAATCGCCGGGTGCGCCCAAGGGTTCCTCAGGCGTGCCGCAGCAGGCCCGGGGGATGCGCGCAATCGGCCATCGACGGGCGCGGGCCAGTTGGTTAAGGGCACTGGCATGACGACGCAGCTTACGATCCGCCGCCCCGACGACTGGCACGTACACCTCCGCGATGGCGCGATGCTGAAGGCGGTCGCCGTGCATACCGCCAGGCAGTTCGGCCGCGCGATCATCATGCCGAACCTGACGCCCCCGGTAACGACGGTCACGGCGGCAGAGGCCTATCGCGCGCGCATTCTTGACGCGGTGCCGTCGGAACTGGACTTCACGCCGCTGATGACCTGCTATCTGACCGACGATGCCGATCCGGCGGAGATCGCGCGCGGGTTCGAAGAGGGCGTGTTCACCGCGTGCAAGCTGTACCCCGCCAATGCGACGACCAATTCCGCGCATGGCGTGACCGATATCCGGGGGCTCACCCCGGTTCTGGAAACCTTGCAGCGCATCGGCATGCCGCTGCTGATCCACGGCGAGGTCACCGACAGCGATGTCGACATCTTCGATCGCGAGGCGGTGTTCATCGAACGCACGCTAACGCCGCTGGTGCGAGACTATCCCGCGCTTAAAATCGTGCTGGAGCATATCACCACGTCAGACGCGGTGGATTTCGTCGAGGCCAGCGGCCCGCAGGTCGCCGCGACGATCACGCCGCAGCACATGATCATCAATCGCAACCACATCCTTGTCGGCGGCATACGCCCGCACAACTATTGCCTGCCCATCGCCAAGCGCGAGCAGCACCGGCTGGCGGTGCGCAAGGCGGGCGTGTCGAGATCGCCCAAGTTCTTCCTGGGCACCGACAGCGCCCCGCATGAAATCGGCCGCAAGGAAAGCGTCTGCGGATGTGCGGGTATCTTCAACGCGCCTTTTGCGATGGAAAGCTATGCGCAGGTGTTCGAAGAGGAAGACGCGCTGGACAGGCTGGAGGCGTTCGCATCGCTCAACGGGCCTGCGTTCTACGGCCTGCCGGTGAATCAGGGGACCGTGACGCTGGAAAAGCGCGCGGTCGCGGTTCCGGAGACGCTGGGTGAAGGCGAAACGCGCGTCGTGCCGTTCCACGCGGGCGAGCAATTGCGCTGGAGCATCGCGGGCTGACCGGCACGGCAGCGCAAAACGGACGAAATCCGCGGAATTCCGCGAAAATCCCGGCATAAATCTCGAAACCATCTCGCCGCCGACCCGTTGCAAGGTGGGAGGTAGCGAAATGCCAAGACTGATCGTCGTTTCAAATCGCGTCGCGGACATTCACTCGACCGGCTCCGCCAGTTCGGGCGGGCTTGCCATGGCGATGGCGGGCGCGCTGAAAGAGGAAGGCGGCGTCTGGCTGGGCTGGAGCGGCAATGCCACCGACAATGGCGACGGCGAGCCGGAATTCTCGACCCGCGACAATGTCACCCTCGCCCGGATCGACCTGTCGCGCCAGCATGTCGAGGAATATTACAACGGTTATGCCAATCGCACCTTGTGGCCGCTGTTCCATCACCGCACCGACCTGACAGCCTACGAACAGTCGTTTCGCGATTCCTATCTCGACGTCAATCGTACCTTTGCGCGGGCTATCCGCTCGTTCGTAAAGCCCGACGATGTCATCTGGGTGCAGGATTATCACCTGATCCCGCTGGGCCGCGAATTGCGCGCGCTGGGCGTGGACAACCGCATCGGGTTCTTCCTGCATATCCCCTGGCCCGCGCGCGAGCTTTTCGTCACCCTGCCGCAGCATGCCGACCTTGTCTGGTCGCTGTTCGGCTATGACCTCGTCGGCTTTCAGACCGACAAGGATCTCGCGGCGTTTCGCGACTATTTCCATACCGAGCTGAACGCCCATCCGAACGAGGAAGGGCTGATCGACATGTTCGGCCGCCGCCTGCTGGCCAAGAGCTATCCGATCAGCATCAACCCGTCGGAAATGGTCGATCTCAGCCAGACCGAGGAAGCGTCCTCCAGCTATCGCCGGATTCGCAAGGTGAATGCGGGGCGCAAAATCCTGCTGGGCGTGGACCGGATCGATTATTCAAAGGGGCTGCTGCACAAGTTCGCCGCCTATAACCGTTTTCTTGAAGAATTTCCCGACCGGCGGGGGACGGCCACGCTGCTGCAGATCGGACAGCCCAGCCGCGATCTTGTCGCCGAATATCAGGATCTGGGCGAGGATCTGATTGCCGAGGCTGGCCGCATCAACGGGCGGTTCGGGCGGCTCGACTGGACGCCGCTCAGCTATCACACCCAGTCATACGGGCGCGATGCGCTGGCCGGTATCTACCGCGCGGCGCATGCCTGCCTGGTGACGCCGCTGCGCGACGGGATGAACCTTGTGGCCAAGGAATTCGTCGCCGCGCAGGACCCGGACGATCCGGGTGTACTGCTGCTCTCACGCTTTGCCGGGGCGGCAGAGCAGATGACCGAAGCGCTGCTGATCAATCCTCACGACAAGGAACAATGCGCCGATGCCATCGCGCAGGCGCTCGACATGCCGCGCGCCGAGCGGATCGAACGCTGGAAAGCGCTGGACGAGACGATCTCGCGCTCCAGCCTGTCGGCGTGGAAAGAGCAGTTCATGACCGATCTGCGAAATCTGGGCGATGTGAACACGCCGCCGTCGGGGAACGTGTTCGCGTTCTGAGGCGCGGCGTCTCAGCCTGAGTTCTACCTTTTGTCCGGCGCCATTAGTCCGGCCCGATCAGTCCGGCATGGCCGCCAGCACTTTGTCCGGCGTCATCGGAAATTCGAACAGGCGTGCACCGCAGGCGTTATAGACCGCATTCGCGATCGCACCCGCCCCGCCGCACATGCCGAGTTCCCCGACGCCCTTGCCCTGAACCGCGCTTGCGGCGGGGTCGCGCGATTCGACCAGCATGACTTCCAGATCGGGAACGTCGCGGTGCACGGGCACGTGATATTCGGCCAGATCGCAATTGACGAGGTGACCGTCGACCGGATCGAAATGGAGCGCCTCGGTCAAGGCGCTGCCGATGCACCAGACCATGCCGCCCAAACATTGCGAGCGCGCGGTCTTCTCGTTCAGCACCCTGCCGAAACCGAATGCGCCCAGCATGCGGTCTACACGCGTTTCCCCGGTATGCCGGTTGACCCGCACCTGCGCGAAAAACGCGCCAAAGCTGGATGAGGTGTAATCGTCCGAAATATCGCCGGGCTCGTAATGCCCTTCTTCCGACATGTTGCCGCCATCCAGCAACTCTGACAGGCTGCGCGGCTGGCTGCCCTGCAACTTTCCGTCCTTCAGCTTGAGGTCGTCGGCGTCGATGCCGGCTTTCTTGGCAAGCGACTGGCGAATGGCGTCGCAGGCGATCACGACGGCGGAGCCGATCGAAACCGCACCCCAGCTGCCGCCGGAACCCGGTCCGCGCGGAAAATCGGTATCGCCCAGCTCCACCATGACATTCGCGGGGTCCAGACCCAGCATTTCGGCGGCGATCTGCGTCAGGATCGCATAGGTGCCGGTTCCGATGTCGGTCATGTCGCTCTGGACGCGGGCCGTGCCGTCGGCGTTCAGCGTGACGCGGGCCTTGGCCTCTGCCACATTGTGGACGCGCGCGGCGCTGGCCATGCCGGTTCCGATCCACCACTCGCCATCGCGGTTCTGGCGCGGCTTGCGCGGTCCGCTGTCCCAGCCGAATGCCTCGGCGCCCTTCTTCAGGCAATCCGCCAGCTCATGGGTCGTGAAGGGAAGCCCCTTGCCGGGGTCTTTCTCGGGGATATTGCGCAGGCGCAGTTCGACGGGGTCGATACCGGCCTCTTCCGCAAGACAGTCCATCGCCGCCTCGAGCACAGGCATGCCGATGGCCTCGCCCGGTGCACGGACCGAACCGGCGGTCATCTGGTGGATCCGGGCCACGTCGAGCGCAAGCAGGCGGTTCTCGCCCGCATAAAGAAAGGCGCTGGATTGCAGGACGGGTTCGGCAAATTCCTCGCCCGGCAGGTTCGAGACACGCGCTTCGTGGCCAAAGCCTGTCAGACGCCCTTCCGCATCGACGGCGAGCCGGACTCGCTGGCTCGATTCCGAACGCCGCATGATCGACTGGAAGACCTGCTGGCGGCTCATCACCACCTTGACCGGCTTACCCAGTTCCATCGCGGCCAGCGCGGCGGCTGTGGTCTCTTCGCTCAGCCCCAGCTTCGAACCGAATCCACCGCCGACATAGCGGGACACGATGCGGACCTTGTCCTCTGTCAGATCGAGCGCGTCGGCCAATTCCGAGATATTGTAGTTCGGCATCTGCAGCGAGGCATGCACCGTCAGCCTGCCGCCATCCCACTGCGCAATCGCCGCATGCGGCTCCATCGCGGCGCTGGCATGGCCCATCGTGGTATAGGACACGTCGACAGCGTGCTCCGCAGTGGCCATCGCATGCGCCAGATCGCCCGCCTGCATGCCGCCATCGCCCGCTTCGGTTTCCGCGGTTTCCGGATCGAGAGGAATGTCGGAGACATCGTCGGCTTCATAGCTGAACGGCAGATGCTTGGCCGCGTGGCGCGCCTTTTCAAAGCTGGTGGCGACGACCAGCGCGAACGGCTGACCGTAATAGCAGATCTGGCGCGGGGATTGCTGGGGCGCCTCCCCCGCTCCGCCCTGTGCAGGGCGCGCGGTCATGCGGCTGTCGTCGATCACCGCGACGACGCCGTCCATGGCCAGCGCGGTTTCTTTGTCGATGCCGGTGATGCGGCCCTTGGTGAACGGAGCGGTCACGAGCACGCCCACAAGACAATCGTCGAACCGATACTCGGCCGAATAGGGCGCGGTGCCGGTTACCTTGGCCAGCCCCTCGGGCCGCGACATGGCGGTTCCGATGACGCCTTGCGACCCCTGGTCCAGCAGGTTGCGCGTATCCGGTTCGTCCTGTTTGAAGTGCACTGTCACAATTGAACCCCTGTCGCTTCGGCAAGCACCGCCTTCAACGTGCGGAGCGCCAGCGGTATCTTGAAATCGTTCTCGCCATATCCCTGCGCGTCTTCGAGTAGGATGTCGGCGGCCTTGTCGAACAAGGCTTCGTGGGGCGACTTGCCGATGAGCGCCTCGGCTATGCGCGGATCGTGCCATGGCTTGTGCGCAAGGCCGCCAAAGGCAAGGTCCGCCCGCGTTATCAGGCCATCCGCCATGTCGATGATGGCGGCGACCGATACGAGCGCGAAGGCATAGGACGATCGCTCCCGTACCTTGCGATAGATCTGCCGGCCCGAAACCGGTTTCGGCAGCGTAACCGCGGTGATGACCTCGCCCTGTTCGAGCACGTTGTCCTTCCACGGCGTATCGCCGGGCAGACGGTGAAATTCGCGGACAGGGACGGTCCTGTGGCGGTCATTTGCAGAGGCAATCTCGACCTGCGCGTCCAGCGCCGAGAGCGCCACCGCCATGTCGCCTGGATAGGTGGCGATGCACTGATCGCTGGTGCCCAGCACCGCATGCAGCCGCGCGACGCCGTCGATCGCGCCGCAACCCGAACCGGGCGCGCGCTTGTTGCATGGCTGGTCGATATTGGTGAAATAATAGCAGCGCGTGCGCTGGCACAGATTGCCGCCCGTGGTGGCGCGGTTGCGCAATTGCTGCGTCGCCCCGGCCAGAATGGCGCGCGACAGGACCGGCCATTGGCTGCGCACGTCGTCATCCACGGCGACGGCGGTGTTGCTGGCCAGCGCGCCTATGCGAAGACCGCCGTCGTCCATCCTTTCGATACCCGCTATGGGCAGGCGATTGATGTCCACCAAGCGGTCGGGTCTCTCGACCTCTAGCTTGAGGAGATCGACGAGATTCGTCCCGCCGCCGATGGGTTTCGCATTGCGCTCGCTGCAAAGCTGCGAGGCATGGGTGAGGCTGTCCGCCCGCTGGAGATCGAAAGGCTTCACGACTGCGCCTCCTGCGTGGCGAGTATGGCCTGCACGATATTCGAATAGGCACCGCATCGGCAGAGATTGCCGCTCATCCGCTCGCGGATTTCCTCGGGCGTGGGCTTGATCTCACCGGTCAGTTCGGCGCTGGCATCGCTGGGCCAGCCGTTTGCGATCTCGTCCATCATCGCGGTGGCCGAGCAGATCTGGCCGGGCGTGCAATAGCCGCACTGGAAACCGTCATGCTCGACAAAGGCTTGCTGCAGGGCGGAAGGGTCTTCCGGCGTGCCGATGCCCTCGATCGTGGTGACCGCATCGCCATCGTGCAGCGCGGCCAGCGACAGGCAGCTGTTGATCCGCATCCCGTTCACAAGAACGGTGCATGCGCCGCACTGGCCGTGGTCGCAGCCTTTCTTCGTTCCGGTCAGTCCAAGATGTCCGCGCAGGAAATCGAGCAGGCTGACCCGCGGATCGTCCGGCAGGTCATGGGTTCGGTCGTTCACGGTGATGGGCAAGATCGTCTCCTTGCCGCCCCAATGCCTGAGCGGGGCGGTGTTTCCGAAACTTCGCCTTCACCTTGGGACGAAAGGACGAACCGGTCCTCACGGGCGACCAGTAGAGCAGGAACACTATGTGCCGATTGCGCCCCGACTAAGGCAGCGCAACAGGCTCCATGCGCGGAACGAGCAGATGGATCGCCAACAGGGCCGCCGCATAGGCACAGCCTGCATAGAGCACGATCGGCACGTAGGAACCGGTCAGTTCCAGCGTCCAGCCGGTCGCCTGAGACATCAGAATCCCGCCGATGGCGCCTGCCGCGCCGCCCATGCCCGTCACGGTCGCCACCGCCCGACGGGGATAGAGGTCGGCGACCATCGTGTAGATATTCGAACTGAACGCCTGATGCGCTGCCGTGCCAAGGCCGATCAGCAGCACCGCGACCAGCGGGCTTGAGGCATTGGCGACCGTCACCAGCGGCAACGCCAGCGCTGCGGCGCAGGCAAGCGTCGTCTTGCGCGCCCGGTTGATGCTCCATCCATGCGAGATGAGGCGCGACGAAAACCAGCCGCCCGCGATCGAACCGATGTCGGCCAGCAGGTAGACGCCGATCAGCGCAGGCCCGATGGTGGCCAGTATGCCACTGTCGCCCTTGGGAAACAGCTCCATCCCCTGCGTCTTCGACAGCAGGTCGGGCAGCCAGAACAGGAAAAGGAACCAGACCGGATCGGTGAAGAACTTGGCGCACATGAAGAACCATGCCTGCCGCTGCCGGATCGCTGCCTTCCAGCCGAGGGGCTCGCCCGTCTCATCCTCTCCGTCCTGATCGATCCAGGCGCGCTCTTGCGGCGTGACCGCGGGATGTTGCTGCGGCGACTGGAACAGGCGGAGCCACAGCCACAGCACCACAAGACCGACAAGGCCCGTCGCGACGAATGCCGCGCGCCATCCGAACAGGCCGGCAATTGCGATGGCGATGATCGGCGTCAGCAGCACGCCGACATTCGCGCCGGCATTGAGCAGACCGACACCCAGCGCCCGCTCGCGCTTGGGAAACCATTCCGCGATGGATTTCACCGCGCCGGGATAGGCCGCGCTTTCGGCAAGGCCCAGCACCACACGCGCGAAGATGAATTGCAGCACGCTGCGGGCCGCGGCATGGAAACAGGCCGCAAGGCTCCAGACCGTGATGGCGATGGCCATGCCCTTGCGCGTGCCGACCTTGTCCAGCCAGCGCCCGACGACCAGCAGCCCGATGCCATAGCTTGCCTGAAAGGCCGTGACGATGTTGCCATAGTCGATTTCCGACCAGCCCATGTCCTCTTCGATGACCGGCTTAAGCACGCCGATGATCTGGCGGTCGATATAGTTGACGGTGATGACCGCGAACAGGAGCGCGCAGATGCCCCATCTGTAACGGCCCGCGGGCCTTGCCAACTGGAGCAGCGATGCCAAACCCCATCTCCCCTTTTTATCTGATAGCGCTACCATATGGCGCGTATCCGGGTCGGGCAAGCCGTCGGCGCATCGCCCGATATTCGGTCGACGAACGATATCCCGATCATCCTCGGGAAAAATCCGGCAGTCTCCCCTCCCCGTTCAAAATTGGCATGGACAGCGAGGGAAAGCCACGCAATGATAGCGCTCCCAGCAAGAAGAATACGCCGATGGGTCGGCACGGGAGGGGTTGATGATCAAGTTCGGAACGATGTCGGTCGCCATGACGGCGGCCTTGCTGGCGGGTTGCGCCACTGTGCCGGTGGCAACGGATACGCAGGCCTCTGCCGCCGCGAATCCGGGTGACGGACCGGCAACCGCCAATCCCGCGATCTGGCCCGCCTATGACTATCCCGTCGCCCAGAACCCCGAGGATGAGCGCCGCATTGCGGACCTGCTCGCCCGCATGACGCTGAAGGAAAAGATCGGCCAGATCCTGCAGGCGGATCTTTGCTGCGTCACGCCCGAGGATGTGAAGAACTATAATCTGGGATCGATCCTCGTCGGCGGCAACAGCGGGCCCGGCGGCAACGATCTTGCCCCTGCCCCCGAATGGCTGAAGGCGGCGGACGATTTCTATCTCGCGTCGGTCGACACGTCGGACGGCGGCGTCGGCATTCCGCTCGTCTGGGGCACCGATGCGGTGCATGGACATTCGAACATCATCGGCGCGACCATCTTTCCGCACAATATCGGCCTTGGCGCGATGCGCGATCCCGATCTGGTCGAGAAGATTGGCGAGGTGACCGCGAAGGAAATCCGCGTCACCGGGCAGGAATGGACCTTTGCGCCCACCGTCGCGGTGCCGCAGGATTTCCGCTGGGGCCGCGCATACGAAGGCTATTCCTCCGACCCCGAGCTGGTCGCATCCTATGTCGGTGCCATGGTGCGCGGCCTGCAGGGCCCGCCAGGCAATGACGATATTCTGGCCGGCCCCCACGTCATCGCATCGACCAAGCATTTCCTTGCCGACGGCGGCACCGACAATGGTGTCGACCAGGGCAATTCCTCCATCGACGAGACCGCGCTGCGCGACATTCACGGCCTGCCCTATGGCCCCGCCATCGGCGAAGGCGTCGCGACCGTGATGGTCAGCTTCTCATCATGGCAGGGCCGCAAGATGACCGGCAACAAGAGCTTGGTCACCGGCGTGCTGAAGGACAGGATGGATTTCGGCGGCTTCGTCGTTTCGGACTGGAATGCGCATGGTCAGGTGGAGGGCTGCACCAACGAAAGCTGTCCCCGCGCGCTGGAAGCCGGCATCGACATGTACATGGCGCCCGACACGTGGAAACCGCTGTACGAGGATCTGCTGGCGCGCGCGCAATCGGGCGAAATACCCATTGCCCGCATCGACGAAGCCGTCGCGCGCATTCTTAGGGTCAAGGGACGGCTGGGCCTGTTCGACGCGGGCAAGCCTTCGGACCGGCCGCTGGCGGGCGACTACGACTTGCTGGGCGCGGCCGAACATCGCGCGGTGGCGCGTCAGGCCGTGCGCGAATCCCTCGTCATGCTGAAGAACGAGGGCGTGCTTCCGCTGAAGCCCGGCGGCCGCTTGCTGGTGGCCGGCGATGGTGCGGACGATATCGCGCGCCAGTCCGGCGGCTGGACGCTGTCGTGGCAGGGCACCGGCATCGACAACAGCCACTTTCCGGGTGCCACCTCTATCTGGTCGGGCCTCAAGCAGGCGGTCGAATCCGCAGGGGGCAGCGCGCAGCTGTCGCCCGACGGCAGCTTTGACAGCAAGCCCGATGCCGCCATCGTCGTGTTCGGCGAGAAGCCCTATGCCGAATTCCAGGGCGACCGCGCGACGTTGGCGCTCGATGGCGAGCTGACGGGGCCCTATGCCACGATGCGCAAGTTGCAGGAGCAGGGCATTCCGGTCGTGGCGGTGATGCTGACCGGCAGGCCGCTTTATGTGAACCCGGCGCTCAATACCGCCGATGCGTTCGTCGTGGCATGGCTGCCCGGCAGCGAAGGCGGCGGCATTGCCGACGTGCTGGTCGGCGATAGCGCGGGCAATCCGCGCTTTCCGATCAACGGCAAGCTGCCCGCCGCATGGCCGCGCACGCCTGCGATGGAGGACGGCGTCCTCTTCCCGTTCGGTTACGGCCTGACCTATGGCGCGGCTGCGCCCGCATGGACGCCGCTGCCCGAAGTGGCCGCGCAGGAGGCGAGCGATGGCCGGTTGTGGTTCACCGCAGGACGCCCCGCTTCGGGCTGGTCGCTGCTGGTCGAGGGAAGCGACGGCGGCGCGCAGACGCGCGTGACCACCGTCCCCGCCGAAGCGCTGCGCGGCCGGGTCCGCGTGACCGCGACCGATTATCTGGTGCAGGAAGGCGGACGGCGTTTCACCATTTCGGACGGCGATGCATCGGTCCAGCTGCGCAATTTCGAAGCGCTCGACCTCGACCGCGAGACCAATGGCGACATCAAGCTGCTCTTCACCATGAAAGTGTGGGACGCGCCCGACGCGGCGCGCATCGCCATGGGGAGCGATACAGCGCGGGCGAGCACCGGCTTTGCGATGGCCGCGACCGATGGCTGGACGCGTTACGGCATTCCGCTGAAATGCCTGCGGTCGCAGGGGGCGGACATGACCGCGCTCACCCTGCCCTTCATTATCGAGACGCAGGGCAGCGCCGATTACGCGATCGGCGAGGTCAGGCTGGGCACCGATGCGGAGGTCGATCTGCCCTGTTCTTGAACGGCGGCTGCTAATCGCGTGAGAAAAAACTGGGGAGGATGACAATGCGAAAAATCTCGATACTGGCCGCCACCGCGGCGGCCCTGGCTCTTGCGGCCTGCGCTGCAGAGGCGGAGGACCAGCCTCCTGCGAAGGAGGTCGCTTCGCTGCCCGTGGGCACCTGCATCAACATGGGCAATATGCTGGAGCCCGAGCAGGAAGGCGCGTGGGGCGGCGGCAAGATCGAAAATGCCGATTTCGCCCGTATCAAGGCGGCCGGTTTCGACACCGTCCGCATACCTGTGCGCTGGCACAACAAGAGCATGGAAGAGGCGCCCTACACCGTGGATCCGGCATGGATGGCGCGCGTCGAGCAGGTGGTCGACTGGGCGCTGGCAAACGATCTGAACGTCATTCTGAACAGCCATCACTTCGATCCGATCTACGCGGATCCGGCGGGCACGGCGCAGTGGCACGGCGCGGTGTGGAAGCAGATCGCGGAGCGTTTCGCCGATGCGCCGCAGGACCGGCTGTGGTTCGAACTGGAAAACGAACCCCATGACAAGTTCGATCATACGAACCTGATCGCGACGCTGACCCCCGCACTGGAGGCGGTGCGCGCCAGCAATCCGACGCGGCCCGTCATCATCGGCGGCGAAGACTGGAGCGGGGTGGATTCGCTTGCGACCCTGCCGATGCCGGACGATGCGAACATCTATCCGACCTTTCACTATTACGACCCGTTCGACTTCACCCACCAAGGCGCGCAGTGGACGGCACCCGATGTTCCGCCGGTGGGCCGCAAATACGGCACCGAGGAAGACAGGCAGCGGCTGAGGGACGACGTCGCCAAGGTGGAAGCGTTCATCGAGCGGACCGGCAAGGTGCCCTTCATGGGCGAAACCGGTGCCTATGACGCGCATATCTCGACCGAGGAACGGGCCGCCTATCACCGCGCGGTCCACGATGCGTTCGCACCGACCGGCATCGGCATGTGCACCTGGGCCTATGCCAACACCTTCCCGTTCTGGGACCGCGAAAGCGAGCAATGGCTGCCCGGCCTGCGGGCAGCCATCGGCCTCGACGAAAGCTAGGAGCCCGACACCGCATAGGGGCCGATCACCACACCGGTGAAAAGCCCCGCATGCACCGAGGCGAGCGGTTCGACATTCACTTGCTCGGCAACCGCTTGCCAGTCGCCGGATCCCTCAGGGCGCCACGCGAAGTCGGCAGAGCCGCCATTCAGGCGGATCCGAAGCTGGATGTCGCCGTCCTGCGTGATCGGCCTGCTGCCCACGACCTCTCCGCGGTCACCCTGATCCGCCGATTGGCGCATCCGGACCGTCAGCCTGTCGCCCTCGCGGCCAAAGGCCACGAAATGGCTTTCGTCCATAAACGCCAGCAGCCCCGCGAAATCCCCCTCGCCCGCGGGATCGAACGAGAGCTGGGTGATGACCTCGGCGTCGTGATGCCGCAGCCGGCGCCCCACGAAGGCAGGCTTGCCCAGCGATCCGGCCGCATCGGCCCCGCCGATCAACGTCAGTTCGCCGTCGCCGACCATCATGCGCTGCACCGCCTGCGGGGTTCGTATACCGATCCAGTCGGCGGAGAGAGGACCATCGAAATCGTCGCGCCACCGGTCCCATGGGTCGTTTTCAGAGGCGACAAGGCCGGGTTTTTGTCCGACAAGAGGAACCGATGCCCCCTGGTCGAGGAACAGTGGCCAGCCGTCGCGCCATTCGACCGGAAGCAGGAATGTCTCACGTCCCAGCAGGGTCGATTGTCCGGCAAAGGGCCGGGTCGCGAGGAACACGCCCCACCAGCTGCCGTCGTCCAGTTCGACAAGGTCGGCATGGCCGGTCGCCTCGACCCGATCCGGACGGTCCGCCGGCAAGTCACGCTGGGTGAGGATCGGATTGACCGGGCCCGGCTCGTAGGGACCCGTCACGGTTTTCGACCGATACACTGTCTGCGAATGGTCTTCCGCCGTGCCGCCTTCGGCTGCCAGCAGGTAATACCAGTCGCCGACCTTGTAGATATGCGGCCCTTCGGCCCAGACGGGCTGCTCGGCGGGATCGACGCCGCCATCGACCAGCAGGATGGGTTCGCCCTGCACCTGCATCGACACCGGATCGAACCGCTTCATCCACAAGGCGCGGTGCCCTTCGTAACGGGGCGGGCCCTTGGGGGCATCGTTATAGACGATCCACGCCTCGCCGTTTTCCGCGAAGTAGAGCGAGGGATCGATGCCGCCGAAATCCAGCCAGACCGGATCGCTCCACGGCCCCTCGGGACGCTCAGCCGTGATGACGAAATTGCCGCGGCATTCGATACAGGTATTCACGATCCAGAAACGGCCGTCGTGATGCGTGATCGCCGGCGCGAACAGCCCGCGGTTCGTGCCGAGTCCCGAGAAATCCACCATGCCGGGCCTGTCGATGGCATTGCCGATCAGGCGCCAGTTCACGAGGTCGGTGCTGTGGAGAATTGGCAGGCCGGGATACCAGCTGAACGTCGAATTCACGAGATAGAAGTCGTCGCCGACGCGCACGATCGAGGGGTCGGGATGAAAGCCCGGCACCACCGGATTGGCATACTCGTTTTCGGAAAGGGCTGTTTCTTCCCCGGTCGCGCGATATTCCACGAAATCGAACCGCGCGACGGGATCAGCATGGGCCGCAACCGACAGTGTGCCTGCCGCGATGCCGATGCCCATAAGATATTTGCCAAACCGGCGTTTTGCCATTGCTCTCCCCTTTATGTCTTTATACTTGCCCACGTTAAATGTCGTACCTATGGTAGCGCTATCAGTTGGGAGGGCAAGAGCCGAAAATGGCTTTCAGACTTATCGATATCCTGCCGTCGGATCACGCGCAGGGTCAGTTCCTGGGACGTGCCGAAACGGCGGACGGACCCGTGGTAATCGCCATTCGCGAAGGGCGTGTGTTCGACATCACCGATGTCGCGGCCAGCATGTCGGGCGCCATTGCGCGCCGGACATTCGATGGCGGGCGCGAGATCGGCATGGTCGATGACGGCCTGCCCGACGGGTGGACGCTGCTGTCCCCGATCGATCTGCAATGCATCAAGGCGAGCGGGGTGACCTTCGCCCTCTCGGCGATCGAGCGTGTGATCGAGGAACGCGCCCGCGGCGATGCCGCCAAGGCATCCGAGATTCGCGCCCAGCTCGAGGAAAAGGTCGGTAGCGGCATCCGCTCCGTCGTTCCCGGCAGTGCAGAGGCCGAGGAGCTGAAGGCCGCCCTCATCGAAGAGGGCATGTGGTCGCAATATCTGGAAGTGGCGATCGGCCCCGATGCGGAGATTTTCTCCAAGTCGCCCGTGTTGTCATCCGTGGGGCATGACGCACCGATCGGCGTGCGATCGGATTCCTCGTGGAACAATCCCGAACCCGAAGTCGTGCTGGTCTGCGACGCGCATGGCGAGGTCGTCGGTGCGACGCTGGGCAATGACGTCAACCTGCGCGATTTCGAGGGGCGCTCTGCCCTGCTGCTGTCGAAGGCCAAGGACAATACCGCAAGCTGCTCGATCGGGCCGTTCATCCGCCTGTTCGACGACGGGTTCGGCATAGAGGACGTGCGCAACGCCCATATCGAACTGAATATCGAGGGGGCCGACGGCTATCTGCTGGAAGGCGAGAACGTGATGGCGGAGATCAGCCGCGATCCGCTGGAACTGGTACGCCAGTGCCTGTCGGAGCATCATTATCCCGACGGCTTCGTGCTGTTCTGTGGCACGCTGTTTGCGCCGACGCAGGATCGCGATACACCCGGCGCCGGTTTCACGCACAAGGAAGGCGATATCGTGACGATCAGTTCCGTAAGGATCGGTCGTCTTTCCAATCGCGTGACCACTTCGCGCGACGCGCCGGCCTGGACGATGGGCATCGGCGAATTCGTTCGCAATCTCGCGGGTCGCGGGCTGGTCGAGCGGATCTGACATCATGATTAGGGAAAAAGAGACATTGGCAGAACGGGCAAGCTACCCGAGCCTCGCTGGCAAACGGGTAGTCGTCAGCGGCGGAGCGTCGGGGATCGGGGAAGGAATTGTCGAGGGGTTCGTGTCGCAGGGCGCGGCCGTGGTTTTCGTCGACGTGCAGAAGGCCGAAAGCGAGGCGCTGGTCGAGCGGCTTGCCAATGCCAAGGTTCCGCCGCGTTTTCATCATTGCGACATCACCGACATCGACGGCTATATGGGGAAGCTGAACGGCATCGTGGGCGATCTGGGCGGCTGCGACGTCCTGATCAACAATGCCGCCAGCGACGATCGTCATTCGCTTTCCGACGTCACCTCGCAATATTGGGATGACCGCATGGCGGTGAACCTGAAGCATCAGTTCTTTGCCGCGCAGGCCGTCGTCCCCGCCATGAAGAAGGCCGGCGGCGGCAGCATCGTCAATCTCGGTTCGATCAGCTGGCATCTGGGGCTGCGCGACCTTACGCTCTACCAGACCGCAAAGGCCGCGATCGAAGGCATGACCCGCAGCCTTGCCCGGGAACTTGGCCGCGACGGCATCAGGGTCAACACGATCCTGCCCGGCAATGTGCAGACGCCCCGCCAGATGCGCTGGTACACGCCCGAAGGCGAAGCGGAGATCGTGGAGGCGCAGTGCCTCGACGGACGGATCCAGCCGTGCGACATCGCGGCCATGGCGATGTTCCTTGCCTCCGACGATGCCCGTTTCTGCACCGCGCACAACTATTGGGTCGATGCCGGATGGAGATAAAGGTCGACGTCAGGGCCGTCATCGATCCGCGCGCAAAGCTGGGCGAAGGCGTGTTGTGGGATGCACAGCGCGATCTGGTCTGGTTCGTCGACATCAAGCGTCACCGGCTGTGGCATTACGACCCGGCCAGCGGAAACAATGGCTTTGCACAGGCGCCTGACCAGATCGGCTGGGCCATCCCGGCAGAAGAAGGCCTGCTGCTGTGCGGTTTGAAAACCGGGCTGTTCACCTTCGATCCCGATAGCGAACAGTTCGAAAGACTGGTCGAGGTGCCGGGCGAACCGGCAAACAACCGGCTGAACGATGCGTGTACCGATCCCCGGGGCCGCGTATGGTTCGGATCGATGGACGATGCCGAGGGGCAGGGTTCGGGCCGTTTCTACGTGTTCGACCGCGGCGAGATCACGCCCGCCGGGCCTTCGGGCATCACGATCACCAATGGTCCCGCGGTCAATGCGCAGGGCGACCGGATCTATTTCACCGACACCGGCGGCCAGAAGATCATGGTCGCCGATCTGTCCAAGGACGGCCTTGGCGAAGCGCGGCCCTTTGCGGATACCGCCGCGCTGTTCCCCGATGCATTCCCGGACGGGCCGGTCGTCGATGCCGAGGATCACGTCTGGACGGGTCTTTACATGGGGGCGAAGGTCGCGCGTTTCTCACCCGATGGCAGGCTGGTGGCGACGATCGACATGCCTGCGCGCGACATTACCAAGATGGCATTCGGGGGACGCGATCTTTCGACCGCCTATGTCACGACGGCCACGAAAAACATGACGGATGAGGATATGAAGCATTTTCCGCTGGCGGGAAGCCTGCTGGCTTTCGAGGCCCCGGTGAAAGGGTTCGAACAGGCACGGGCAAAGCTGTGATGCGCCGCGCGATCGCCATTGCCGCGCTTTCTTCCTGCGCCGCCCTTCCCTTCGCCGCCAATGCTGCGCCCGTTCTCGGCCCGGCCTATGGCGATGGCATGGTCCTGCAGCGGGGCGAGCCGGTCACGATCGCGGGCAAGGCTGCTCCTGGCGCAGAGGTCAGAGGGACGTTTGGCGGAACGAACGCGCGAACGACGGCTGCGGAGGATGGCGCATTCACCCTGACCTTCCCGGCGCGTTCGGCCAGCGTCGACGGCGTGGAACTGACGGTCAGCGGCCCTACCGGAACCGCGACCTTGAACGACCTGCTGATCGGCGATGTCTTTCTGTGTTCGGGACAGTCGAACATGGAACTGTCGGTCACGCGCGCCTTGAACACCTTCAACGAACTGCGTCAGGCCGGCGACGAAGCGATGCGCCTGCTGATGATCCCGCAAGCGACCGCCTCGACCGAGCAGGACTCCTTTGCCGCGCCGGTCGATTGGAAGGCTGCGGACAGCGACAGCGTCGCGGATTTTTCGGCTGCCTGCTATTTCATGGCGAAGCAGCTGCGCGAAGAACGGCCAGACGTGCCGGTCGGCCTTATCCATTCGAACTGGGGCGGCAGCGCCGCGCGCGCATGGTTCGATCCGCAGGGCGTGGAGGCGCGCTTTGGCAAGGACGCGGTCGCGCAGCTCATGCTCTACGACCGCGATCCGATGGCCGCCGCACAGAGTTTCGCGCCGCAATGGTATGACTGGTACCGCCAGAACGACACGAACCGCGAACCCTGGACCGATCCGGACATGCTGGAATGGACCGACGTGCCGCAAGTTTCCTTCTGGAACGAATGGAAGGGCACCGGGCTGGACACGGATCCGATCGCCAATGTCTGGCTGAGGCAGGATCTGACGCTTTCCGCCGAACAGGCCGGACAGGACGGCACGCTTTCGATCGGGGCGATCGACGACCTCGACATGACGTGGGTCAACGGCCATCCGGTCGGCTATACCTTCGGCTGGGGTGTCGAGCGGCACTATCGCATTCCGGCGGAATATCTGCGCGAGGGGAAGAACGAGATCCTCATCGCCGCAAACAATATGTGGGACATGGGCGGGTTTTTCGCCGGTCCGGACCGCCTTTTCTTCGAAACGGGCGGCGGTGCGACGATTCCGATGGGGAGCGGCTGGCGCTATTCGATTTCCGATATCGACGGTGTGCCGCCGCGTGCGCCATGGGATGCCAATGCCGGCATGGGCGTGATGCACAATGCCATGATCGCACCACTTGGGCCGATGAGGCTGGCCAGCGTGGCCTGGTATCAGGGTGAAGCCGATGTCGGCCAGCCTGATTACGACGGCAAGCTGGACGTGCTTTTCAAGGGATGGCGCAAGCAGTTCGGCGATCAGGCGCGCATGATTGTCGTGCAGCTTGCCAATTACGGCGAGGAAGTGTCGCAGCCGACCGCTTCGGGATGGGCGCAGTTGCGGCAGGAGCAGCTCGATGCCGTGGCGGCGGACGGCAATGCCGCGCTGGTCACGGCGATCGACATTGGCGAGCCGAGCGATATCCACCCGGCTAATAAGAACGTACTGGGCAAGCGCCTTGCGATGGCCGCAGAGCGTGCGCCCATGCCGATGCCGGTGGCCGCGACATTGGCGGGCGAGACGGTCACCGTCCGCTTTTCCGGTATCGAAGGCGGCCTTCGGGCCCATGGCGGGCCTTATGCGCTGGGCGTCGAACTATGCGGCGAAACGCAGGAAAGCTGCCGCTATGTGCTTCCGGCCCTGCAAGGCGATGCCATGCTGATCGCGGCGGACGGGCAGGCTGTGACGCGGGTGCGCCATGCATGGTCGGACGCGCCCATCGTCAATCTCTATGACGGTCGCGGTCTGCCAGTGCCGGGCTTTGAACTCAAGGTCGAGCGTTAATCGCCGCCGCCTGACGGTACACGCCAGCCCTTAGCGATCGCTCAGCAGAGAGTTCGCCGACCCGCGCGCAAGGCTTGGCGCGGCGTCGGACTCGCGGCGCACCAGCGTATAGGGCAGGATCTTCTGCTGCGGCTTGGCCCTGCCGTCGGTGCGTTTCGACCGGATGATCCGCGCGATGGCGGTCACGGCCCAGGCCGTCATCTCGCGAATGGGCTGGCGGATCGTGGTCAGTTCGGGCCAGATCGTGCTGGCCATGGCCGTGTCGTCGAAACCGCATACGGTGATGTCGTTGGGCACGTCGAGATGCTTGCGATGCGCGACGGCGACCGTTGCGGCGGCCATGTCGTCGTTGGAAGCGAAGATGGCGGTCGGCTGCGGATGGACGGACAGCAATCTCTCCGCCCCGGCCATACCCGAACGATAGGTAAAGCGGCCCTGCACGATCAGCTCTTCATCCGGTGTCAGGCCAGCGTCGAGCATGGCTGCGCGGAAACCGTTGAGCCTGCGGCCGCTGGCGATCTGTTCCGGGTTTCCGATGATAAAGCCGACCCGCTCGTGCCCCAGGTCGATGATATGCTTGGTCATGTCATAGGCGGCCTGGAATTCGTCGATCATGACGGCGCCGTGCAACCCCTCTGCCTTGCCCGGGCCCACCGCGATCGAAACCGCATCCAGTTCGCGGGCGAGATCGAGCACTTTCTGGTCGTCGCAAAGCGGCGACGGCAGGATGAAGCCGTCGATGCCTTCCTTCGCCAGCTTGCCCATGATCGACAGGGCTTCCTCGGCGCTCTCGCACCTTTGCACTTCCAGATGGATGTCGTTGCGGCTCGCTTCTTCCAGCGCGCCCATCAGGAACTCGCTGAGATAGGACGCCGACGGGTTGTCGAACATCAGCGCGATACGCAACTGCTCGCCCCCGGCGAGGCTGCGGGCAGCCCGGTTCGGCGCATAGTTCAGCTTGCGGATCGCCTCGAGCACCAGTTCGCGCGTCTGTTCGCGGACATTCGCCTCGCCGTTGATCACGCGGCTGACCGTCATGGGCGAACAGCCCGCCTCGCGCGCTACGTCGCCGATGGTGGGCGCGGAATTACCCCGACGTGCGGCGCGCCTGCGCGGAAGCTTCGTGTCACTGTCCTGCATCTTCATCGCCTTGACATAGACCCGCTTCAGCTTTTCCGGCAAGCACGCTCATTCACCCGGAGCCTCGGGAAATTCGAGGGCCCGATATTCGTCCAGCGTCATGGCGGGCGCCGCACTACCGGCCGGAAGGGCCAGGCCGTTCAGATCCTGCCAATAGGCCAGCGATGCATCCCGCCACCATTGCGCCTCTTCCTGCTGAATTTCCAGCATGTCGGAAACGGCCTTGAAACGCTGCCGGTCGACGAATGGCGCAAGCGTCCGCCATGTCGCGCGCATATCCGACACGGTTGCCACGCCGCGGTCATAGCGCGCGGCCAGTTCCTGCCACAGCGTGCGGCCCGACTGCACCCGAAAATCCCACGGCACATGGTGGAACCACAGCAGGTAATCCTGATCCATGGTGCGGGGATCGGACCAGCCAGATGCGACAGAGGGCGCGTATTGCGCCAGCGCATCGGTCCCGGCGGCGGTGCGGTCAAAGCCGATGCCCCGCGCATCCGCCTTGTGATAATAGCATGGGTTCCATTCAGGCCGTGCCAGATCACAGACCCACGGCGCGGGACCATAATGGTGTCCCGTACCCATCAGATGGGCAAGGCCCAGCGGCGTCATGTAATCGACGACGGCCTGCCGGCTTTCCATCATCATCGGCACGACCGCCTGCAGAAACGCGGGATCGCGGCTGAAGGTCAGCGCCGCCCATTCGCGGGCGATGCCGTCCGCCGTCAGCGCCGGATCCCATGCAAGCCTGCCGAACGCATACCAGTTCGCCTGATCGAAATCCGATCCGGTCCAGTTGCGATCCGACCCGGTATTGGCGACGCCCGCCATGCCGGCAGGCGCGATGATATCGGCAACGTCCCCGCCCCGCCCCGTTTCGGCATCCAGCACTTCGGTCCACATCGGGGCCAGAAACGCCAGATGGCTCGCAAAGCCGAGATATTCCTTGGTCAGCTGCGCTTCCAGCATCAGCCTGGTATTCGGCATTGCGCCGAACATCGGGTGAAACGGCTCGCGCGGCTGGAAATCGATGGGGCCGTTCTTGACCTGCACGATCACATTATCCGCGAACTGGCCGTCCAGCGGAACGAACTCCTCATAGGCCTGCTTGGCGCGGTCGGTCTCGTCCTCGGCGGAATAGACGAAGGCGCGCCAGATGATCGTTCCGCGCCCGCCCACCGCGTCCGCCAGCATGTTGGCGCCGTCGGCGTGGGTGCGGCCGTAATCCTGCGGGCCGGGCTGGCCCTCCGAATTGGCCTTTACAAGGAATCCGCCGAAATCGGGAATGGCGGCATAGATCTCATCCGCCTTGGCCTTCCACCATGCCCTTACCTGCGGGTCCAGCGGATCGGCCGTGTCCAGCCCCCCGACATCGCGCGGCGCGCTGAACCGCGCGGAGATATAGATCCGGATGCCATAGGGCCGCCACGCATCGGCCAGCGCGGCAAGCTTGGGAAGGTAGCGCGGCGTCAGAAACAGCGGGCTGGCGTTGACATTGTTCACCACCGTGCCGTTGATGCCCAGCGATGCGTTCGCGCGCGCATAATCTATCATGCGCGTATCGACGCGCCGGGGCAGATGCCACCAGTCGAAGATGGAACGTCCGGCATAGCCGCGCTCCACGCTGCCGTCGGGATTGTCCCAATGGTTGAGCATGCGCAGATCCATCGCCGGTGCCTCGTCCAGCGCGATCTGATCGGGCGCCCTGCCCAGCGACAATTCGCGAAGCAGCGCGAAACTGCCATAGAGACATCCGACAGGTTCGTCGGCGACGATGCGGATTTCCGCGCTGCTGCCGGTAACGCGGAACCGGCCGGAGGGATCGGCATTGGGCGCGCCGCAATCGAGCGTGATCCGCCCGCCGCTACCCGTGCCGAGCGGACGGCCCAGCAGCGAGGACAGGCCCGCCTCCAGCTCGTCCAACGCGACATCGACGGTTTCGCCGCGCGTCGAAGGAGTAGCAATTACGGGATTGAATGCATTCAACTTTTCGGCGGCGGCACCCTCCAGCTGCGGGTAGCGCAGCCACAGATCATAGCCGTCTTCGCCATGCGCGACGGGCGACAGCGAAATCGCGCCAAGGGCCGCCAGCAGCGCCGCGGCCAGCCGGTTGACAAGCATGTTCTCTCCCATCATGGTAGCGCTAACACAAAGATCCGCGCTGTCAAGCCGCGGCGTTCGGGAGAGTATTTTCGATGTTGAACAGCCTGCGTGCCGCCCTGATCGCCGGCGCGGCGCTTGCCGCGTTCTCGGCTGTCGGCGCGCCGATCGCATCAGCCCAATCGCAGGACCTGACCAAGTCGCAGGACATCGCGCGGCCCGTTGCCGACGCGCCCTATTGGGACGCATCGCTTCCCGTCGAACGCCGCGTCGCCGACCTGATGGCGCGGATGACGGTCGAGGAAAAGCTGGCGCAGATGATCAGCCTCTGGACGACGAAGGCCCATGTACAGAGCGATGGCGACAGCTTCGATCCCGCGAAGGCCAGCGCACTCTATCCCGACGGCATCGGTTTCTTCACGCGCCCGTCCGACCGGGCGGGTCCGGGCAGCCCCCGCATCAACCCGCCGCGCTCGATCGAGGAAAGCGTGGGATATGCCAATGCCGTGCAGCGCTGGGCGCGCGAGAATACGCGGCTTGGCATACCGGTCCTGATGCACGAGGAATCGCTGCACGGTTTTGCCGCGCGGGATGCGACCAGCTTTCCGCAGTCGATCGGGCTGGCATCGACGTGGGATCCCGATCTGGTGCGCGAGGTCAACGACCACATCGCTTCGGAAGTTCGCGCACGCGGAGTGCACCAGGTGCTGTCCCCCGTGGTCGATGTCGCCCGCGATCCGCGCTGGGGCCGGATCGAGGAGACCTTTGGCGAGGATCCCTATCTCGTCAGCGAAATGGGCGTCGCCGCGGTCGAGGGCCTGCAGGGCACCGGCACGAACCCCAAGCTGGGCGAAGGACAGGTGCTGGCCACGCTCAAGCACATGACGGGCCATGGACAGCCCGAAAGCGGCACCAATACCGGCCCGGCGCAGATCTCGGAACGGACCTTGCGCGAGATGTTCTTTCCGCCCTTCAAGGAGGTCGTGGACCGCACCGCCATCGACGTGGTTATGGCCAGCTATAACGAGATCGACGGCATCCCCAGCCATTCGAGCCGCTGGCTGCTACATGACATCCTGCGCGGCGAATGGGGCTATGACGGGGCGGTGGTGTCGGACTATTTCGCGATCGAGGAACTGGTCTCGCGCCACAGGATCGCCAGCGACGTGCCCGCCGCGGCGAAGCTGGCGCTCGACGCGGGCGTCGATGTCGATTTTCCCGACGGCGTATCCTATCGCAATCTGGGCGACCTGCTCGATCAGGGGCTTATCACGCAGCAGCAGATCGATACGGCGGTCGCGCGCATCCTGACGATGAAATTCAATGCAGGTCTGTTCGAGGACCCCTTTGTCAGCGACATGGCCCCTGCCCTCGCCTCCAACGGTCCGGAAGGGGTGGCTCTGGCCCGAAAGGCGGCCGGGAAGTCGCTTATTCTGCTAAAGAATGATGGCATATTGCCGCTCGCCATGCCCGAGGGCGAAAGGCCCGTGATCGCGGTGATCGGTCCCAATGCCGATGTGGCGCGTCTGGGCGGTTACTATGGCATTCCGCGAAAGACCGTCAGCCCGCTCGAAGGCATTCGCGCGCTGGTGGGCGACAGGGCCGAGATCGTTCATGCGCCCGGCGTCAGGATCACGCTGAACGACGACTGGTGGGAGGATGAGGTCCAGCTTGCCGACCCGCAGGACAACCGGGCGCTGATCGCACAGGCGGTCGAGGCGGCAAAAGACGCCGACACGATCCTGCTGTTCGTCGGCGACACCGAACAGACGAGCCGCGAGGCATGGGCCGACGCGCATCTGGGCGACCGGACCAGCCTCGACCTTGTCGGTGAGCAGAACGCATTGTTCGAGGCGCTGAAGGCTCTGGGCAAGCCCATCGTCGCCGTGCTCGTCAATGGCAGGCCGCCCAGCTATCCGGCGCTTGCCGAAGGGGCCGATGCCATCGTCGAGACGTGGTACGCGGGCGAACAGCAGGGCAATGCGATCGCCGATGCGCTGTTCGGGCGCATCAATCCGGGCGGCAAGCTGCCCGTCACCGTGGCCCGCGATGTCGGGCAGGTGCCCAACTTCTACAATTACAAGCCTAGCGCGCGGCGGGGCTATCTGTTCAGCGACGTGACCCCGCTTTATCCATTCGGCTTCGGACTTTCCTATACGGATTTCGCGTTTGGCACGCCGCAAGTGTCGGCTTCCAGCATCCGTGCCGGACAGGGCGTCACCGTACGCGTTCCGGTGCGCAACATTGGCGCCATTGCCGGCGACGAGGTGGTGCAGGTCTATCTGCGCGACAATGTCAGCTCGGTCACGCGCCCGGTCAAGGAACTGGCCGGTTTCCGCCGCGTGACGCTGCAACCGGGCGAGGAGGTCAATGTCGACATCCCCATCCGCGCCGATGCCTTTGCCCTCTGGAACCGCGATATGAAGCGCGTGGTCGAACCGGGTGATTTCACGATCATGGTGGGCCCGAACTCCAGCGAGCTTCAGGACGTCACGCTAGAGGTGGTGCCATGACGATGGACCGCCGCACGGCCCTCAGGCTCGTTGCTGGTACCAGCATGGGTGCCCTCGCCTGTGCGCAGGCACCGGCTGCTTTCGCGCAGGCCTCGCCGCTCTACAAGGATGCGCGCGCGCCCATCCCGGCGCGCGTCGCGGACCTGATGGCGCGCATGACACTGGACGAGAAGATCCAGCAGATCCGCACCGCGTGGCAGGGCAAGGGCGAGATGATCGACGGGCTAGCCTTCGACCCGGCCAGGGCCAGCGCCGCCTTTCCCGACAATATCGGCCACATCACCCGCCCGTCCGACAAGCGCGGCGTTCCGGGCGTTGCGGGCGCGGCGGGCGGAACCGCGGCGCGCTGGCGCACGCCCGCCCAGACGGTCGAGTTCATCAATGCGCTGCAACGCTGGGCGACACAGGACACGCGCCTTGGCATTCCGGTCCTGCTGCACGAGGAATCGCTGCACGGCTATATGGCGACCGAGGCGACCATGTTCCCGCAGGCGATTGCGCTGGCGGGAACCTTCGATACCGATCTGATGCGGCGGATCCAGTCGGTCATAGCGCGCGAAACCCGTGCCCGCGGTGTGCCGCTGGTGCTGAGCCCCGTCGTCGACATCGTGCGCGACCCGCGCTGGGGCAGGATCGAGGAGACGTGGGGCGAGGATCCATACCTCGTCAGCGAAATGGGCGTTGCCGCGGTGGAAGGCCTGCAGGGACCGGGCAAGTTCGAGAAGCTGCGCGAGGGCAAGGTTTTCGCGACGCTGAAGCACATGACCGGCCACGGTCAGCCCGAAGGCGGCAATAATGTCTCGCCCGCCGAGGTTTCCGAGCGGGAATTGCGCGACAATTTCTTTCCGCCTTTCCGCGAGATCGTGCGCCGAACGTCGGTCGGCGCGGTGATGCCCAGCTATAACGAGATCGACGGCGTGCCCAGCCACGGCAATGCCTGGCTGCTGGGCACCGTGCTGCGCGGGGAATGGGGCTTCGACGGCGTGGTGGTCAGCGATTATGGCGGCGTCCACGAACTCGATACGCTGCATCATGTCGCGGCCGATCTGGAAGAAGCCGCACACCAGTCGCTGGTCGCGGGCGTCGACAGCGAACTGCCCGAAGGCATGGCCTTCGCCGCGCTGCAGGACGCGGTCGAGGCTGGCCGTATTCCGGTCAGCCTGATCGACACGGCCTGCGCGCGGATGCTGGCGTTCAAGATGCGCGCCGGATTGTTCGAAAACCCCTTTGGCGATGCGGCGCTGGCCGCCGCGATCACCGGTAACGAGGAAGCCCGCGCGCTCGCCTTGGAGGCGGCGCGCAAGTCGATGTGCCTGCTGAAGAATGACGGGGGCGTCTTGCCGCTCGACCGCGCGGCGATGGGGCGGGTGGCGGTGATCGGACCCAATCACGCGATCGCGCGGCTCGGCGGCTATTCCTCGGTGCCCAAACAGGCGATCAGCCTGATCGAAGGGCTGCGGGCGATTGCCCCGGATGCCGATTTCGTGACGGCGCAGGGCGTCTTCATCACCACCAGCGAAGACCGCTCGCAGGACGAGATCACGCTGGCCGACCGCGAAGAGAACATGCGCCTGATCGCCGAAGCGGTCGAAGTGGCGAAATCGGCCGATGTCATCGTGCTCGCCATAGGCGATACCGAACAGACGAGCCGCGAGGGCTTTGCGGCCAACCATCTGGGTGACAGGACCGATATCGACATCGTCGGCGAACAAAACGCGCTGGTCGATGCGATGGCCGCGCTGGGCATGCCGCTGGTCGTGTGCGCGATCAACGGCCGCCCGCCAAGCTGGCCCAATGTCGTGGCCAGGGCCGATGCGATGCTGGAATGCTGGTATCCCGGGCAGGAAGGCGGGATCGCCATGGCGGAAGCGCTGCTGGGCGACATCAATCCGGGCGCGAAGCTGCCGGTGACGGTCGTTCGCAATGCCGGTCAGGTGCCCTCTTTCTATAACCACAAGCCCAGCGCGCGGCGCGGCTATCTGTTCGACGATGAAAGCCCTCTGTTTCCGTTCGGGCACGGCCTGTCATACACCCGCTTTTCCGTGTCCGAGCCTCGCACCGCCAAGACGCGTTATGGTGCCAACGAAACGATACCGGTGACGGTGGACGTCGCCAACATCGGCACGCGCGCAGGCAGCGAAGTCGTGCAGCTTTACATCACGCGCGAGGACGTATCCGTCACGCGCCCGGTGCTCGAATTGAAGGCGTTCGAACGCGTGGAGCTGGCACCCGGCGAGAGCCGCAGCCTGCGGTTCGCGATCGAGCCGCGGCAGCTCGCGTTCTGGAACCGCGACATGAAGGAAGTGAACGAACCCGGCCCGGTCACACTATCGAGCGGACCGGGCAGCAACGCGCTCAAATCCATCGAAGTGGAGATTGTCTGAACATGACCAACGGCCCGATCATAAATCGCCGCAGCGCTCTTGCGGGCATGGCTGCCCTGCCGCTGATAGGATGTACCAATGGCGGCATGGGCGGTTTGGACGCGCCGGTTTCGGCACCTCCATCGCTTGACGAGCTCGCCATGATGGGCGGACGGCGCTTCGGAAGTGCGGTGGCCTCGACCCCCGGCAATGTCGACGCCGGATCGTTTCAGAATCCGTCCTATGCGGCCGTCGTCACCGCCGAATGCGGATTGGTCGTCCCCGAAAACGAAATGAAGTGGCAGGCGATCCGCCCTTCCCGCGACACTTACGATTTCTCCCGCATGGATGCGATGGTGGCGTGGGCAAAGTCCCAGAACCTCGACATGCGCGGCCACACCTTGCTGTGGCACCGGCCGCAGTGGTTTCCCAAGTGGCTGAACGATTACGACTTCGGCGCCAATCCGGTGGTCGAAGCCGAGCGATTGCTGACCGAGCATATTCGCGCCGTGACCGACCGCTATCGCGGCGTCATCACCAGCTATGACGTGGTGAACGAGGCGATCGACCACGACACCAATGCCCCCATCGAAACCAGCCTGAGCAAGGCGATGGGCAGTCCGGAAGCGGTCATCGACCTGGCCTTCCATACCGCGCGCGAACAACTGCCGACGGCCCAGCTGGTCTATAACGACTACATGAGCTGGGAGCCGCAGCATGCCGAGCATCGCGCCGACGTGCTTCGTTTGCTGGAAGGTCTTCGCAAGCGAGGAACGCCGGTCGATGCGCTTGGCATCCAGTCGCATATCGAGATGTTCGAGATCGACCCGGCGACCGGCATCGGGCCCTATGACGACAGGGAATGGCGCCGCTTTCTCGACGAGGTGACGGGCATGGGTTATCGGCTGCTGATCACGGAGTTCGACGTCAAGGACAAGGCGCTACCGGCCGACATCGCGGTTCGCGATGCGCGCGTTGCGGATTTTGCGCGCCGCTATTTCGACGTGATGCTGGAATATTCGGACCACCTCGACGACATCCTCGTCTGGGGCATGGTAGACCGCTTCAACTGGCTGCAGGGCTTTGACCAGGCGCGGCGAGAGGATGGTCTTGAAGTGCGCGGCGCGCCCTATGACAGCAATTATCGCGCGAAGCCGATGCGCGATGCGATCGCGGAATCGCTGCGTCAGGCCGCCGTCTGACGGGGCGTTGAAAAACACCCGGTTCTGCCAAGGGACCGGCATAAGAAGGGCGCGGGAAAGAGTTTTCCGCGCCCTTTTCCATGGCCTGTGAAGGTGTGCGGCCTTGGCATCCCTGTCCGGCCTGCCTCACAAAAAAATGGGCCGCCTCGATCGGATCGAGGCAGCCCAGTTGGAGCAAGCACGTAATTACCGTGTTTAGAAGTTCCCTCGGATGATGAAGGAATAGCGGCGGTCGTTCATGAAGAACGAGCGCGGTGCCAACAGGGACGGATCGCCCGTATAAGCCTGCGACGTCTCGGTCACTTCGTTCAGCAGGTTCACACCCTGGACGCCGACCTTGATATTGTCGCTGACATTCACGAACAGCGAAGCGTCAAGCTGGCCCGTCGCCTCGTTGAAGATCGAGTAATACGGGAAGATCACGTCCGACGCGGTCAGCAGGAAACGCGAACGCCAGTTATACGCGGCGCGCAGCGAGATCGGTCCCTTTTCATAGAAGCCCGCCACGTTCACATTGTGCTTGGACAATTGTTCAAGCGGCAGGTTTCCAGGCGGCACCGGCGAATCGTTCGGCACTTCCCCGCCATTCAGGAACGTGTTCGGAAGACCCGAGCTGTCGATGTAGGTGTAGTTGGCCTGCACACCGAAACCGTCCAGCGGAGCCGGCAGGAATTCGAAGGTCTGCTGATAGGCAACTTCGAAGCCCTTGATCTTGCCCGTTCCGTCGAAATTCTCCGGGCCGCGAACGGTAACCTCGCGCGTTTCGCCCGAACCGTTGCTGATCGTCTCCTGCCGCACCGACTGATAGAAGAAGTTGTCGATGCTCTTGTAGAAGGCGTTGAAGGTCAACGATCCGACCCGCGAGAAGTACCACTCGAGGCTGGCATCGAACTGCCAGGCCGTCGCGGGCACAAGCAGCGGATTGCCCGCCGTACCCGTGAAGTTACCCGAGTCGTCGATGCTGGAGGTGAAGTAGTTGCGGATGTAGCCGTTATCGGGCCGCGTCAGCACCTTCGACACCGCGAAGCGCGAAATCAGATCATCGGTCAGACCCAGGCGCAAGTTGAAGCTCGGCAGGAAATAATCGTAGTCGTTCCTGACCGGCGTATAGGTGAAGCTTCCGTCTGCGAAATCCTGCAGTTCGGCATAGGCCTCGGGACCGACGTTACAGATGCCGCCGGGCCGAGCCGTACCGCCGCCCGCTGCCGGCGGACGCGCCTGCGCTGCGCAGCGCACGTCATAGGGATCGGCAATGTTCAGGCTGCCGACGTCGCCGGGACCGCGCGAACTTGCAGAAAGCAGGTCGGTACGGACATAGCGAACACCGATGTTACCCGACATGCGGACCCCGCCGAACAGATCGTCAGAGCCGAACACCAGCATGCCGTAGAGGGCATAATCGTCCTGCTTAACGGTCTGGATATCCGACGGCAGATAGGGCGTTCCGTCAATCGCACCAGCACGCGCCGCCAGCGGGTTCCAGGTGGGCGAACCGCCGCGTTCGCGCGTGATGTCCTGGATCGATTGGAAGAAGTCGACCGAACCGTCGTAATCGTCGATCAGATCGCCGCTGTAGTAATAGGCGCCCGGAGGTCCGGGTACCTTGCCGCGGAAGAAGTTGGGGAACTCGTAACGCTCCGACGCGCCTTCGGGGGTATCCGCGAAGTTGACCGGACGCGAACCCGACCAGACTTCGGAGAGCATGCCCCAGTTATACGTGCTGTAACGCACGTCCTGCTGGCGGCCCTGGAAGCGGGCCCCGACCTTGGCGCGGCGAATGAACGCGTAATCGTCGAATTCATAGTCGAGATCGGCCTGGAAAGCGAACTGCTCGCCATCGCTGTCCTCGGCATGGTCCATAGCGGCGCGCCAGAACTGGAAGCGGGGATCGCCGAAATATTCGGCATCGCTCGCATTGGCCAGCGCCTCGCCCGGCGTGGACCAGTTGTAGCCGAGGAACTGCGGCTTGTGCGGAATGATGTTCGGATACTTGCCCGAGATATCGAGTTCCTGATCCGCGAAGTTCGAACCAAACACGCTGAAGTCGAGATTGTCCTTCTTGGACGTCGCATACTGGGCATCAAGGCGCAGCGTCGCACGCTCGGTCAGCTCATGACGGAGGTTCAGGCTGTAGTCGCTGTTGGTAACCTCATCCATGACCTGACGGCGCGCGAGCGAGAACTGCGAACCGCCGATCGGCACGAAGGGCGATGCACCCGGATCGCCGCGCCAGCCATTGCTGGCATCGACGATATAGCCCGACTGGAACAGATTATCCTCGTCGTAGACGTAGTTCTGGAACTCGCCGATCGGACATTGCGCGCGCGGCGGCGTTTCATCGTTGGGATCGATCACGCCATTGCTGTCGACCACGTTCGGACCGTCGGCATTCTGCTGACAGCCGAGCGGATAGGTCGAATATTCGGCGAGGTCGGGCGCGGTTTCATAGGTGCGCTCACCCCACGAATTGGTGGTGTGCGAACGGATGAATTCCGCCGTGAACAGCGTACGCTCGTCGACGCTTTCCCACTGTGCCGAAGCCGCGAAACCGTCGCGCTTGCGGTTGAAATCCTGCGTACGGAACTGGCCGCCGACAGGCGCGACGCGGAAGTCGGCATAGTCTGCGAAGCCGTCCGGCCCGTTGGTGCCCTCGGCGCCGCAAACCGCGTTGGGCGGCGGCAGCGTCGTGTTGTCGACGTCGGCGGGAAGCGGGTTGCGGCAGATGAAGCGATTGGCGGTGTTCGCGATCGGAACCGTCTGCCCGTCGCGGATCTGGTAGTTCGCCACCTGAAGACCGTCGGCCCGGCTCTTGATCTGCGAGAACGCGCCGCTGATCAGCACGCCGAAACGGCCCGCGTCGGTGTCCCAGACGTTGCTGACCAGACCGGAGATGTTGGGCGTCCAGTCCTTCTGGAAGTCGCCGTAGTTCGCCTCGAGGCTGAAGCCGATCTTGAAACCGTCATTGTCGAACGGTTTGCGAGTGTTCAGGTTCACCGTACCGGCGAGACCGCCCTCGATCATGTCGGCAGTGGCGTTCTTGCTGATGATGACCGAGCCGAGAAGCTCTGCCGGAACGTCGGCAAAGTTCAGCGCCTGCCCGCCGACACCTGCCGAAAAGGCGGTGCGGCCGTTGAATTCCGAACGAACGAAATTGAGGCCGCGGACAACGACGCCCGAACCTTCGACCGAGAAGTGATCGGGATCGTTCGAACCGGCAAAGCGGTTGATCGCGACGCCCGGGACACGCTGCAGCGCTTCGGTCACCGAACGGTCGGGAAGCGCACCGATGTCGGCTGCCGTGATGGCATCGACGACGGTATCGGAATCGCGCTTGATGTCCTGCGAGTTTGCCAGCGACTGGCGAATGCCACTGACGATGATGAGACCTTCGTCGGCAGGCGCGGCCTGCTCCGGCTCCTCAGCGCTGTCGGCGTCTTGCGCATAGGCGATCGGCGAACCGAGCATGCAGCCCAGTGCCAGCGCGGAAGCGCCACCCTTTAGAAATGTTCGAAAAATGGCTTCGTTCGCAGACGCACCCCGTGCGCACTGCATATCGTTCTTCACCACGATATTCTCCCCCATGTTAGCGCTACCATCTGATCTGGGCAGTCGCTTGGATTTATCCCGGTCTTCTGGCTTATATCGATGATCTTTCTTTGGCAAGTGCGGGCTTGCAACATTTTTAGACCGTGTCATCCTTATACACGGGAGAAGGTTCTAGGGGGTATCCGGCAGGTCATGACCGCACGGAAAGATATCGTTACCATCAATGCGGTCGACCGCGTCGTGATCGTCGGCGGCGGCACTGCGGGCTGGATGACCGCCGCGGCCATGTCGCGCTTTTTCGACAATGGGCGGCGCAAGATCACGCTGGTCGAATCCGACGCCATCGGAACCGTCGGTGTCGGAGAGGCGACCATTCCGCCGATCCGCAACTTCAACGGCATGCTCGACATTCCCGAGAACGAGTTCCTGCGCGCGACGCATGGCACGTTCAAGCTGGGGATAGAATTCGTCGACTGGGGGCGGAAAGGCGACCGCTATATCCACCCTTTCGGCAATTTTGGGCGCGATCTTCACGGCATTCCGTTTCACCAGCTCTGGCTGCGCGAGAATGCGCGTGGCGGCGGAGCAGATATTAGCGATTATTCAATGAGTTCGGTAGCGGCCTTGATGGGCCGCTTTGGGCGCCCCTCGCCCGACGCGCGCTCCCCCGTGTCCGAGATGTTCTATGCGTTTCATTTCGACGCCAGCCTCTATGCGGCCTATCTGCGCCAGCTAGCGGAGCGGCAGGGCACGATCCGACGCGAGGGCCGTATCGTCAAGGCGCACCGCGACGGCGAAAGCGGCTACATCACATCCGTCGAGCTTGAGGGCGGCATCCATATCGAAGGCGATCTTTTCATCGATTGTTCGGGCTTTCGCGGCCTGCTGATCGAAGACGCGCTGGAGACCGGGTACGAGGACTGGAGCCACTGGCTGCCGGTCGATCGCGCGCTGGCCATGCCGACATCGAATATCGCCTCCCCCGCCCCCTTTACGCGCGCGACGGCCCATGGTGCGGGATGGCAATGGCGCATTCCGCTGCAGCATCGCACGGGCAATGGCCATGTCTTCTGCGGCGCCTTCATGGAGGATGACGAGGCCGAACGGATCCTGCGCCGCCACGTGGAGGGCGAGCCCATCGCCGAACCCCGGCTGATACGGTTCCAGACCGGCATGCGCCGCAAGGCGTGGAACCATAATGTCGTGTCTCTGGGCTTGGCCTCCGGCTTTATCGAGCCGCTCGAATCGACAAGCATCCATCTGATACAAAACGGCATTGCGCGCCTGTTCAGCCTGTTTCCCGAAAAGGAGATCAGCCCCCTGGAGCGGGACGAATATAATCGCGGCATGCGCGAGATATATTGCGACATCCGCGATTTCATCATCCTGCACTACAAGGCGACGCAGCGGGATGACACCGAGTTCTGGCGCTATGTCAGGGACATGGAGGTGCCCGAAAGCCTTGCGCGCAAGATGGAACTCTGGCGCCTGCATGGCCGCGTGTTCCGCGAAAACGCCGAACTGTTTACCGTGCCGAGCTGGGTCGCCGTGATGCTGGGACAGAACATGTGGCCCGAACGCTATGACCCCATCGCCGATACGCTGGACGAGCAGCGCGTGGCGCAGGCCATGGAGCAGATGCGCGAAGCCTATCGCCAGACCGCGCAGCAATTGCCGACGCAGGAGCAATTCCTGCGGCAGGCAGGTGCATGGGCAGCGGATCATGCGCCGATGGCCACGGCCGGAGCGATGCGATGAAGGGCGACCCTATCCAGAAGATCGTGATCGTCGGCGGCGGAACGGCCGGATGGATGGCCGCGGCGGCGATCTCGAAGATCCTCGGCGATTTTCCCGGACTGTCGATCCGGCTAGTCGAAAGCGAGGCGATCGGCACGGTCGGCGTCGGCGAGGCGACGATCCCGCAGATCATTTCTTTCAACAATTTGCTCGGCATCAACGAGTTCGAATTCATGCGCGAGACGAATGCGACCTACAAGCTGGGTATCGAATTCGTCGACTGGCTGCGCAAGGGACACAGCTATATCCATCCATTCGGCACCTATGGCGTCGACATGCTGGGGATCGAGTTCCATCAATTCTGGCTGCGCGGGCAGGCCTTGGGACATACAGCCAGGCTCGACGATTTTTCCATCTCTGCCATGGCGGGTGAGGCTGGCCGGTTCGCCCACCCGCGCAAGGACCAGCCCAATTCGCCGCTGTCGCGCATGGCCTATGCGTTTCAGTTCGACGCGGCGCTTTATGGCCGGTTCCTGCGCAAGCGAGCCGAAGCGCAAGGCGTCGAACGCGTAGAAGGGCGCATCGTCGAGGTCCTGCAGAATGGCGAAAGCGGCTTCGTCACGGGTGTAAAGCTGGAAGACGGCGCAATCGTCGAAGGCGATCTGTTCGTGGATTGCTCGGGCTTCCGCTCTCTGCTGCTGGGGCAGACCCTCGGTGTGCCCTTCATGGACTGGAGCAAATGGCTGCCCTGCGACCGCGCGGTGGCGGCACCATGCGCGCTGGCCGGGCCGGACAAGCCGCTTACCCGCTCGACGGCGCGCCCGGCGGGCTGGCAGTGGCGCATTCCGTTGCAGCACCGGATCGGCAACGGCCACGTCTATTCCTCATCGTATATGAGCGACGGCGATGCCGAGGATCTGCTGCTGTCGAGCCTCGACGGCGAACCTCTTGCACAGCCCAACAGGCTGCGGTTCACGGCGGGCCACCGGGAACGCATCTGGGATCGCAACGTCGTTGCGCTCGGACTTGCCGGAGGATTTCTCGAACCGCTGGAATCGACCGCGATCCATCTAGTTCAGTCGGGCATCGCAAGGCTGATGGCGCTGTTTCCGACCAAGGCCTTCTCCCCCGCGGAGATCGAGCGATACAACCGCGAGACCGTCGCCGACTATGTCGAGATCCGCGACTTCCTCGTTCTCCACTACCGTGCCAGCGAACGCGACGACAGCGAGTTCTGGCGCTATTGCCGCAATATCGCGCCGCCGCCCGCCCTTGCCGACAAGCTGGAGATGTTTCACAGTTCCGGGCGGATCTTCCGCGAGAACCAGGAACTGTTTACCGAGGCAAGCTGGCTTGCCGTGATGGTCGGACAGGGGATCGAGCCCGAGGCCTATCACCCTGCCGCCGGTTTGCTGAGCCAAGAGGAAACGTTGCGCAGGCTGCGCCATATCAGGCAGGTCGTGATCGACACCGCGCAGCAATTGCCTCCACAGGACGAATATCTGGCCATGCATGGCGCAGCGATCGAGAATTCGTTACGTCAGCCTGCATGAGTACCCTTCCCCCGCCGAAAGCGGTTGCCGAGATCGGCGCCGACCTGACGCCTGATGGTTTCGCCGCGCTTCGACATGCGGCAGAACCTGTCGTCATCCGCGGGCTTGTCGCCGACTGGCCGGTCGTGCAGGCGGCGCTCGACAGCGACGAGGCCGTGGTCGCCCATCTGTCGCGCGGCGGAAGCAGGCGCCCGGTGACGGCCATCGCGGCGCCGCCGCGGGCAGAGGGACGCTTTTTCTATACGCCGGACATGCAGCGCCTGAACTTCTCCACCGGCCAGGGCCGGCTGGAGACGTTCCTGTCCGATCTGCTAACCGCGCGCGACATGGCCGACGCCCCGGCGCTGGCTGTTCAGTCGCAGGATCTGGCGGAATTGCTGCCGCTGGTGGCCGAGGAGAACCGGCTGTCGCTATTGCCGGACGTGCGCCCGCGCATCTGGATCGGCAACCGCATCCGCGTTGCGCCACACTACGACGTCAAGGAGAATATCGCCTGCTGCGTTGCGGGTCGCCGGCGCTTCACGCTGTTCCCCCCCGACCAGATCGCGAATCTGTATCCGGGTCCGTTCGAACTGACCCCGGCGGGAACGCCGGTCAGCATGGTCGATATCCACGATCCCGACCTCTCGCTTTATCCGCGCTTTGCCAAGGCATGGGAGCACGCGATGCAGGCGGCGCTGGAGCCGGGGGATGCAATCTACATCCCCTATTGCTGGTGGCACGGGGTCGAATCGCTCGAACCGCTGAGCATATTGATCAACTATTGGTGGAACGAGGGAGAGCCCGAAGGCATCGGCTCCCCTTACGAGGCGCTGCTTCACGGCCTGTACGCATTGCGCCACCTGCCGCCGGAGCGGCGTGCGGTCTGGAAGGCGATGATGGATTATTATGTGTTCGAGGAAAGCGGCGACCCGGTCGCGCATCTGCCCGCCAATGCGCGCGGCATGCTGGGCCAGCATTCGCCGGCAATATTCGCGCAGATGCGCGAAATCATGCGGGATGTCTTTCGCTAGACCCCGCCATGACACCGGCCATCCACTGCGCATAGGGCGGCGCATAGGCAATCGCAGAGCGCAGCCTTTGTTCAAGATCGCGCCCCATCGCCTGCGCCTGACCGGCATCGACGTCGTCCGGCAGACCCTCGCCCTTTTCGAAAACCAGCGCCTCGATCAGCATCGCAAGCTCCTGTTTCAGAAACGGCGGTTCTTCCCACGAGATTACACGGCCGCGCCTGCGGAACTGGTCGATCGTCTGTGCGACGCGGTCGGACGGTGTCGCAGGCGCGAAGCGCCCGGCGGCGCGCGGGGACGCATAGATCAGGCCCAGCGTGTCGCGCACCGCATCGGCCATCAGGCCCGATCGCCGGTTGAACTCCGCGCGCTCCGCCGGTTCGATCGTGCTGCCCGGCAGCATGTCCAGCAGCAACCCAAGCTGGCGATGCGCCAGATCCAGCGGCAGACCCAGCAGCGGACCGAACCGCGCCGCCGCGTCGCCGATGGCGACGACATTGCCGACCCAAGCATTGCGGCGGCGACCCGGCTTCACGGACACGCTGCTGTGCACCTGTCCGCCAAGGATGGAGGACACTTGCGCAGGCGAAAGATCCGAGGAGGTCCCCAGAGCGCATTGCAGCCCGTCGCGGCCCGCCAATTCCGAAAACCAGCCTTCGGGCAGCAACGACAGGCGGTCCTCCAGCGCCAGCATCGGCTGACCCGGCGCGGACATATGGATGTGAACCGGTGGGAGAACCGCACTCCAGTCATCGTCCATGCAGCCGGAGAGAGCGCTGAGCAGGAACGAGCCGGGACCGCTGCAATCGACGAACAGATCGGCCTGCAGGCGGCCCTGCTCCTCGATAATGATGGCGGCAAGCTCGTTCTCGCCGCCTTTCTCAAATCCGGCGACCCTGCCGCCGACCGAGCCTATCCGCATCTGCCGCGCGATCTCTATCAGCAGTCCGCGATAGGCGGCGGGGTTCCAGCGCATGGCATAATCGACGCCCGAAATCGGCGTGGGCGTGTCCGGCGGCGCGACGGCAAAGCGGCCGGTGTCGACAAGCGCCTCGGCTAGCGGATCGGCGGTACCTTGCGAAAACGGCGGCGGCCTGCCTCCGCCCCAGTCGCGCGCGAACCTTGTATTGGCCGCAGCATCGACGGCCGCCCCATAGGTCATGGTCGTGGGCCGGTCCCCATCCCCAAAGCCCAGCAGCCGGGTCAGCAGACGATGGCTGCCCCCGGCCTGCCGGACGATGGCTTCCTCCGAAATGCCGAGCCGTTCATGCAGTTCAACAGTGAAGGGAAGCGATGTGGCGGCAAGATTGGAAAAGGCGGCGCTATCCGCAGGCACCGGCAGGATCAGCACTTCGCATCGCGGAAGGGCACGGCGAATGGCGATTGCCGCCAGCAGCCCTACCTGCCCGTCTCCGGCCACCACCACACGGCGCAGCGGCTCGCGCGCCTCGCTCATGCGGCGTCCGCCAGTCTTGCACTCTCGCGCCTCAGATATTCGTCATGCGCGGGCATTGTCGCGACTTCCGCATCGATCGCCTGTCGCAAGCGATCGAGCGCCATTTTCACTTTCGCAGGATCGACCTGCGCCACGCGCGTATCGTGCTTCTCCGGGAAATAGCCTTGCCCCAGATAGACCGCGATCCAGCTCTGGTCGAAGAAAAGCCCGTCGGCATAGCTCTCGACCTGGCCTGTGCGGCGCCACAGTTCCATCTTGCCTGCAAGGCTGTCGGGCACGGTCATGGTGCGCACATGGTTCCAGAATTCGGAATCGTCGCGCCGCGTCGCGTTGTAATGCAGGATCAGGAAGTCCCGTATCCGGTCATACTCAATATCGACCTGCCTGTTGAATTCGCTGCGGTCGCGGGGATCGATCTGCCCGCCCTGCGGAAACAGCTCGACCAGATTGGTAATGGCCATCTGCGCCAGATAGATCGAGGTCGATTCCAACGGTTCGAGGAATCCGCTGGCAAGACCGATCGCCACGACATTATGCGACCAGGATTGACGGCGCCGTCCCGGCCGGAAGCGCAATATGCGCGGATCGTCCAGCGGCTTGCCATCGGCGGCGGCGCGAATGGCTTCGCACGCCTCATCCTCGCTGAGATGCGCGCTGGAGAACACATAGCCATTGCCCATGCGGTGCTGCAGCGGGATGGCCCAGCGCCAGCCTGCGGGCATGGCGGTCGCCGTCGTATAGGGGCGCAATTGCGTCGTTTCATGGGTGCACGGCATCGCGGCGGCCCGGTCGCAGGGAAGCCAATGCGTCCAGTCTTCCCATTCGGCGCCCAGTTCGCCGCCCAGAAGCAGCGAGCGGAACCCCGAGCAATCGATGAAAAGATCACCTTCGATACGGCGACCGTCCTTGAGGACCAGGGCCCTCACATCTCCGCTTTCACCATCGCGCTCGACCGAGGTGACGAGGCCTTCGTGCCGCGTGACGCCAAGCCCCACCGCGAAGTCGCGCATGAACGGCCCGAAAAGCGTCGCGTCGAACTGATAGGCATAGCCATAGGTCGAGGAGAGCGAATCGTCGTGGCTGGGCGGGCGGAAGCGATTGGCCTGCGCGGCGCGCACCGCGAGCGAATAATCGCCGAGCTCGCCCGCAAGCCCCTGCCGCTGAAGTTCGAGCCACCAGTGGTGGAAGCCGACATCGGCGGCCGGCTCGCCAAAGCTGCCGAAGGGGTGGATATAGCTTTCGCCGATCTGCCCGAAATCGCGGAAGTCGATGCCCAGCTTATAGGTCGCGTGGGTCGCCTTGATGAAGGCCGCCTCGTCGATGCCCAGCCTTTCGACGAAGCCCCTGATATGCGGCAGGGTCGCCTCTCCCACGCCGACGATGCCGATATCCTCGCTTTCGACGAGGTCCACACTCGCACGGCCCGGCAGCAATCTTGCAAGCGCCGCCGCGGCCATCCAGCCCGCGGTGCCGCCGCCAAGGACGACGACACGCACGGGTCGGAGGGAACTATTGCTCATGTCATCGACTTTGACCGAGCGATCCGGCGCAGGCCAGACCTCAGCCTTCCATTTCCTCAAGTTCCTTGCCCTTGGTCTCGGTGATGAAACGCTGGACGAGGAAGAAGCTGATCACCGCACAAATCGCGTAGAAGCTGTAGCTTGCGGCAAGGCCGATGCCGGCGGCCATCACGGGGAAGAACTGCGCGATCAGATAGTTGGCGAACCATTGGAAGAACCCGGCCACCGCCAGCGCGCTGCCCCGGATCTGGTTCGGGAACATCTCGCCCAGCATGACCCACATGACCGGACCCCAGCTGACGTTGAAGAAGATCACGTAGAGGTTCGCCGCGATCACCGCGAGAATGCCCATTTCCTGTGACAGCTGAAGGCTGCCCTCGGCATCGAGCGTGCCCTGGCTGAAGGCATAGACCATGACGAACAGCGTGACCGCCATGCCGGCCGAGCCGATGAGCAGCAGCGGCTTGCGGCCGATGCGGTCGATCACGGCGATCGTCACGAAGCAGGCACCGATCGACACCGCGCCGGACACGATATTGATCAGCAGGCTGTCACTCTCGTTGAAACCGGCCAGCTGCCACAGGGTGGCGCCATAATAGAAGATCACGTTGATGCCGACGAGCTGCTGGAACACCGCCAGCATGACGCCCACCCAGACGATGGGACGGATGCCGAGGAAGCTCTTCGCGCCGGCGGGGGCAAGAACGTCGCGCAGGCGGGGACGATGGTCGCCTGCGAAGCTGTTGCGAATTTCCTCGACCTTCGCCTTTGCAACCACTTCGCCGAACAGGCGCGTGAGCACGGTCGCCGCTTCTGCGTCGCGCTTCTTGGCGACGAGGAAGCGGGGGCTTTCCGGAATGAAGAAAAGCGCCAGCAGGAACACGCCCGCGGGAATGGCCTGCATCAGATACATCCAGCGCCATGCCTGCAGGCCGCCCCAGAAGATATTGGTCGATTCGCCCGCAGCCGCGGCCAGCACGTAATTGACCAGAAAGGCCGCCGTCAGGCCGGTGATGATCATGATCTGCTGGACCGTGGTCATCCGCCCGCGAATATTCGCCGGGGCGACTTCGGAGATATAGGCAGGAGACAGGACCGAGGCCGCACCGACCGCTACGCCGCCCGCGATGCGCGCGATGACGAAGATTGTGTGCGATTCGGCGAAGCCCTGCACCAACGCAGCGACAAGGAACAACAGGGCGGCAATGCGCATGACATTGCGGCGGCCGATCGCATCGGCAAGCGTGCCCGCCGCGAAGGCGCCCACGATGCAGCCGATCAGCAGCGAACCGACGGTAAAGCCAAGCCCGCCCTCCGTCAGTTCGAAGGCCGACTTCAGACCCGGCTGCGTGCCGTTCACGGCGCCGCTGTCATAGCCGAACAGCAGCCCGCCGATCGTCGCCACCGCGACGATCGCCGAAACGAGGCCCAGATTGACGCCTCCATCACTCCTTGTGGTGCTTCCCATGTTCTCTCCCCTTGCGAACGGTCATATGTTGGCCGTCCGCGGTTATGTTAGCGCTACCTATGACGGAAATGTGCGCGAAAGCAAGCCGTCAATCCACACCTGAAAAGGCAATTCAGCTGCGGCGGTCGCAATGATGTCAGCCACGATCCCGCGCGCCGGTTCCTCCGATCATGCGCCCGCGCCCGTATCCTGCCGCGCCAGCAACCGGTCCAGAAAGCGGCCATGGCTCGGCAGGCTGGCGACCCTGGCCGCAATGGCCTCGCGCTGGCGTGCGAGTTCGTCTTTCAGGCGCTCGTGGCTCATCAGGGCGCCGATGCGGTGCCAGCTGGACGGCATAAGCCTTTGCCCCAGCATGACCTGCAGCCAGCTTTCGGCGCGGAACAGATCGCCGGGTGCCTGCCATGCCTGTGCGTCGGCGGCGAAACTGTCGATCCGGTGCTGCAGGCTGTCCGGTATCGCCATGTCGCGGCAGTGACGCCAAAACGCGGAATCGGTCCGTTCGGTCAGCTTGTAATGCAGGATGATGAAGTCGCGCACGCGCTCAAGCTCGTCATCGGCCATCTCGTTCCAGCGGTCGCGCAAGGCGGGCGTGGATCCGGCGAAGGGGAACATCTGGATCAGCCGCGTAACGCCGATCATGATGAGGTGGATGCTGGTCGATTCAAGCGGCTCGACAAAGCCCGAAGACAGGCCCAGCGCGATGCAATTGGCGCGCCACATCTCGCGCCTCTTTCCCGTCTTGTATCGGATCAGGCGCGGTTCGCCGCGCGGCGTGCCGGTGATGGTCGCCTCCAGCGTCTCGCGCGCGTTGTCGGGGTCAAGGAAATCGCCGGCGAACACGATTCCGTTGCCGCCCCGATGTTGCAGCGGGATGCGCCATTGCCAGCCTGCCTCATGCGCGATCGCACGCGTGAAGGGCGGCGGCGGGTCCTGCAAGTCGGTCTGCACGGCCCATGCCCCGTCGGTGGGCAGCCATTCGCTCCAGTCGTCATATCCGCTTTCCAGCGCCTGCCCGATCAGCAGCGCGCGAAACCCGGTGCAATCGATGAACAGATCGCCCTCGACGCTGCGCCCGTCTTCCAGTTGCAAGGCCGTGATGTCGCCCGTCTGCGGGTCGCGGCGCACCTGTGCGATCTTCCCCTCGATACGCCGCGCGCCGTCCCGCTCCGCCACGGCGCGCAGGAAGGCGGCATAACGACCGGCGTCGAGGTGATAGGCATAGCTGAGCGGCGGCGCGCCACCGGTGGCAAATCGCCCTGCCAGCGCCGCCTCATGCTCAAGGCAATAGGAGCCGATGGGCGCGTCGATCCCCTCCTCTTGCCCCTCAAGCCAGAAATGCTGGAAATCCGCGACCCAGTTGCGCAGCGGAAAAGTGCCGAAAGAGTGGAAATAGCTGTCGTCCGGGCGGGCCCAACCCTCGAATTGTATGCCCAGCTTGAAGGTCGCGCCGGTCGCTTCGACGAAGGCGCGCTCGTCGACGCGCAGGAATTCGTGAAACGTCCGCGCAGTCGGGATCGTCGCCTCGCCCACGCCGACCGTGGCGATCTCATCGCTCTCGACCAGCGTGACATCGACTAGTCTGCCCAGCTGGCGCGCAAGGGCCATGGCCGCGATCCAGCCAGCCGTGCCGCCGCCGGCGATGACAACGCGTGTCGGGCCCCGCCCGTTCACCGCTGGATCCTCCGCAAGACCTGCGCACGCAATCGGCGCGCAGCGGAAGGATCGCCAAGATCGAGCGGGCCAAGAACGTGTTCGGGCAGATGCGCGGCGGCCCTGTCCGGATCGGAAAAGACGTAATAGTCGAAGATCGCCGCCCAAGCCTCACGCTCATGCGCCGGGCGCTGGCGAAGCGACATCAGCGCGTGCAGCAATGTCGTCTGCGGCGTGTCGACATGATCGGGCACGGCATTCCACCACCAGTTGAGCAGGATGTTGAAATCCTCCAGCGCCTCCACCTCATGCCACCACATGGCGGGATAGACGATGACGTCGCCAGGCTCCAGCACGGCGGAAACCGCATGTTCCAGCGCGGTCGCATAGCCGGGATAGCGATCAAGGTCAGGATCGGCGAGATCGACCATGCTGACGACCTGCCCGCCCGGCGTGGGTTCGAGCGGGCCGGGATAGAGATTGGCGATCTGGTCAGGCGGAAACAGGGTGAAGCGCCGCCTGCCTGCCGCGCACAGGGCGCAATTGTTCGAATGGTCGTAATGCGCGGCAGTGACGGTGCGATTGCCCATCCACAGGCTTGCGGTGACGGGCGCGCCGTCTTCACCCTGCACGCCTTCCACGCCCGGGTCGTTGGCAGGGCCCATTTCGGGAAAGAAAATGCCCAGATCGGTCGATCCGACATAAAGCGCGTCATCTACCCCGCCGAGTAACTCGTCCAGAACCTGTTTCAGGTCCCCGCGCGAGCCGGTGAAATTGAAACCGTCGATGGCGGGCGTGTAATGGAAATGGCCGCGCGTCGAACGATCGGCGCGATAGATCGTGACCGGGATATTCGCGTGATGCCTCAGCAGATACTGGGCGGCATCACGCGGCGATTGCAGCGCCGCCTGCACGATCGGAAGCCGGACGCCCGCCTTGCGAAAGACGACCGGCTCCAGCGTAGCCTCGACAAATGCGTTAAGCGCGTCGCCCGCCGGCATGGGGCCGTCCATCTCGCGGATGGGTCGCGGCCCCGACAAAGGGGGCGACGCGGCGGTCATCGCGCCGGGCCGCGCTTCATGTCGGCCAGCGCATTGATATTGCCGAGCGAATGCGCGGCCATCACCGCGGGGACGAGCAATCCCGCCTCGTTCAGCTCGCCAAGCGCTTCGGCCGAAAGGCCGGCGATCTTCTCGGGCAGGATCGCGCTGAAATTTTCGAAATTGATGGTGGTCGTGCCGTCGATGTCGATCGAGATCGGCAAAGCGTCGACAAGACCGTGCTTCTTGAACATGTCCGACATGGACGCACTGGCCGACATGCCGCGGTGGACAGACTGAAGCGCTTCGATGGCATCCAGCAAGGCCGGGGCGTGACCGCCATGTTCGCGGAACAGGGCCAGACCCTCATCGCCGTCCTGCGCAATCCGCGGATGAGCGAGGTCGAGATAGACGAGCGGATCATCCGCCTGCCCTCGCCCGATCATCAACGGCCCGCGGCGGGCCAGCGCGGGGATGTAGCGGGCCTTCCACTCTTCATCGCGGACGAACAGGTTTTCGTCCTGCACAAGGCCGAGGATCGCGACAGGCTGATAGTGCCCCTGTTCGTCGGTGGTGAACAGGATCGGATATTCGCGTTGCAGAACGGCGAATTCGCCGACGAAAACGCCGATCTGCCCGCCCGGATCGCCGCTTTCGGCGCCGCGCGACGATTTCAGGCGGACGTCCGAATGGGCGACATTGTCTAGGGGAACTACGGTCATCGCATCATGCTACTGGCAAGAAAAGTAGGGGAAAAGACCACCTGAGCGTGTTGGTGGTCTTTTCCCCAGTCCCTCGGAGAGCAGAGGGATTAGAAGCGGAACCGGGCGCCTGCGTAATAGCGGGGCCGGCCGTCCACGATAAACCATGGCTGGTTGGTCGTGCGGGCGAAGGTCTCGACATTCGAACCGGTCAGGTTGATCGCCTCGAACGAGACCGACAGAGCGTCCGTGATGTCGTAGCTGACGTTGAGGTCGATCTGTTCGTAGGCGTTCACGAACACCGGGTTGCGCGATGCACCGCGGCTGTTGTTCGACAGGAACGTATCGCGCCAGTTATAGGTCAGACGCGCCGAGATGCCGTAGTTTTCATAGATCGCCGACAGGTTGGCCGTGTCCGACAGGCCCAGCAATGCGAACTGGTCCGCATTGGTCGGCGCCTGAATGTCGTAACCGATATCGCCGCGGACCAGCGTATAGGCAGCGGCAACGCCAAAGCCCGACTGTCCGAAGAAATACTGACCCGCCAGTTCGAAGCCGTAGATGTGTGCGTCTTCGCTGTTGACCGGCTGCTGCGTCTGGAATTCGTACAGCGGATCGCTGCCATCCGCCACGACGTCATAGCTGGCCAGGATCTGGTCGATATAGGTCTGGCTTAGACCGTTCGGACCCAGATTGGCTTCGAACTGGTTTACGGCAGCGTCATAACCGAACTGGTCGATCAGCGCCGTCAGAGTGAACAGGTTCACGTCCGAAATATCGAGATTGTTGGTCTGCAGATAGTCGAGAGCCTGTCCCGAACGGGTTCCCGGCGCACCCGAGCTGGGATCGCGCAGGTCGAAGAGGCTCTGCGTGGTCTGGCCCGTGCCGACGAAATTGCGAACCCGCTTGTCGAAGAAGCCGGCCGACAGATAGCTCGACGGCGCGAAATACCATTCCAGACTGACGTCGAAGTTGTCGGATTCGAGCGGGATCAGCTGCGGGTTGCCCTGCGTACCGCCGGGAACGCCCGAAAGGGCGGTCGGGCGGTTAGGAGCGCCCGGGTTGGAGGATGCGAACAGCGAACCGAAGTCCGGACGCGAAATCGTCCGGCTGAGCGAGACCCTGCTCTTGAAGTTGTCGGTGATATCGACCGAGATGTCGATCGACGGCAGGATGTGGTCATAGCTGTTTTCGCCCTCGACCGGTGCCAGACCGGAAGAAAGGATCGTGACGAAGTCGTTGTCCGCGGTCCAGTCGATACGCCCCGGAATGCCCTGCAGCGTGACCGAGCGGGAGTCGGTATGCTCGTAGCGGACGCCGGCAAGGATGTTGACCGGACGGTCCAGCAGTTCGGCGTTCAGGTCGAGCTGACCGTACAGGGCCCAGATCTTTTCCTCGACCGTATTGTCCGTGCTGCCGTTGATCGTCGGATCGTTCACGAATGCCGTGAAGAGTTCGGTCGCATCCGCGCGGAACGCGGTTGCAAGCGGATCGCCCTCGGCAATGCCGGTATCGTAGTCCTTGAATTCGCAGACCAGGCAGAATGTCTGGACCAGATCGCCGGCGACCTCCTGAATGTCGCCGATATTGCCAACGCCCCAGTCGCCCAGCGCATTATAGGTGCTGGTCGTCTGGCTGTTCATCTCGGCCTCGCGATAGGAGGCGCCGAACATCACGCGGTCGTCGTCACCCATGTCCCAGATGTTGTCGAGGCGGATTTCCTTGACGTCCTGCTCCTGAAACGCGGTCTGGCTGCGCGCAACCTGCGAGCCAAGATCGGCGATATCGAGCACACCGTTGTTGTTGCCATTGGCATCGTCGAAAGTGATGAACTGGCGCGGGAAACCGTCAACCGTGTTCAGGCCCTGATCGACAATCCCCTTCTGCGCCAGCGCGAACAGGGTCGAGGTATGGCCAAGCGGGTTGTTCGGCTGCGCCTCGGCCTTGGAGTAATGGCCGTCCAGAATGGTGGTCAGCCTGTCGGTGACTTCATATTCGAGGTTGAGGCCGTAGGACATCAGCTCGTCCTCGGTCGCACGATATTGCTGCTCGAAACCGCCGTCCTTGGGCGCGGTGATCACATCGTCGATATAGATGGCGGTCGCGACCCGGTAATTGCCGTCGAAGGTAATCTCGTCGAACGGGCGGTTGTACCAGGTGGTCTGGTCGGCGCGCTTTTCCTCGGCAGCATTGCGGTAATAGGTCACGTCGGCGGTCGCGGTGAAGCGATCGGTCGGCGCGAACTGCGCGGTCAGCTGGCCATTGATACGCTCGCGCTGGAATTCCGAGTAGTGATAGCGCGTGTCGTTCGGAATGGCGATCAGCGTGTCGGGCGACGTAGGCGCATTGTTGACGATGGTCGTGCCGTCGGCGCGGCGGAAGGTCGTGCTGCCCAGGAACTGCGAATAGGGCAGGATATTCCAGTCGTTCGCCGATTCCGACACCGCGGAGTTGTTGCGAAGCTGATAGCTGCCGAACAGGCCGATGCCGAACGTACCGGCGTCGTTCGACCAGTTGACGATGCCCGAAACTTCAGGGGTCACACGCTCGTAATCGAAGGTGTCGGACGCGTCATACACCGCCTTGGCGCCGATCGAGCCGGTAAGGCCCGCTGCACCGTCGAGCGGGCGGCGCGTCACGATGTTGATCGCGGCGCCGATGCCGCCGCCGGGAATGGAGGCCCGGCCGGTCTTGTAGACCTCCAGTCGGCTCACGCCTTCACTGGCGAGGTTTGCGAAGTCGAACGAACGGGTCGTGCCCGCCACGAAGTCGCCGTTCTGGTCCTGACCGACCGAAGCGATGCTGGCCGTCGGCAGGGTGCGTCCGTTCAGCGTGACGAGGTTGAAGCCGGGGCCGAAGCCGCGAACGGTCACGCGCGAGCCCTCGCCGTTGACCCGGTCGATCGACACACCGGTGATCCGCTGCAGCGATTCGGCGAGGTTCGTGTCGGGGAACTTGCCGATTTCCTCGGCAGAAATGCCATCGACGACGCCCGCATTGTTGCGCTTGAGGTCGATTGAGCGATCAAGTGATGCGCGAATACCGGTCACGACGATCGTATCGTCCGCAGCCGATTCGGACGTATCGGCCGGCTCGGTGAGCACCTGATCCTGTGCGTGAGCCATGGTAGCGCTACCAAAAACGCTTGCAAAAACAAGCCACGAAGTGGTGCGCGCCAGTGACGAGCGAACTCTTGATCCCTTCATTTCCCTCTCCTCAACGTCGGCCTATTAGGCCGATCATTCCACTGCATACTGGTGGATTTCGCTTGCATATGACGCAGATCGGGGGGCTGTCAACGAAGCGACCTGTATTTTTGGATAGTTGCTGCAGGGCCATTGTCAAAAAGACACACAAGCATAACCGCGCATCGCCATGGCGGGGCTCCAACATATGATAACGCTCACATTAAGAAAGTGCGTCGTGTGGCTGTCACAAGGTTTCGGAAGGATCAGAATCCGATCGACACCCTCAGACCCATCACAAGTGCATTACGCGTTTCCGGACCGGCGCCCGGGTTGATCACATATTGCAGGTCAGGCTGAACCGAGATCCAGGGCGTAAGCGCACGCGCATAGGTGGCCTCAATCACCGTTTCCGTATTCGCCCTACCCTCGTCGATGGCGGGTACGTTCGAGGCTATCGCGCGAGCCACCGCGAGGCCCATCTGCTCGCCTTCCGAAGGCGTGTAGACCAGCCCGCCGGACAGGAAAGCGTCATAGGGATTGCTGGCGCCAGAGGCGATGCCCGCACGGCCGAAGACCGCGATTGTGCAGTGTTCCGTGCCGTGCAGGCATGCTTCGCCGCGCAGATAGGCACCACCGCTCGACGCCGCGCCCTGGCCGTCGACGCGGTCCTGCTTTTCCGAATAGCGCCAGCCGCCTGCCAGCAGGCGCAGCCCCCCCGAACGCCAGTCCGCTTCGGCTATGGCGAGCACGCCGTCGCCCAGATCGATGGCGGTCCTGCTGGGACGATCGGGGTTGCCCGGCACCGCATCTAGGATCGCGGCCCTGACCACCAGCCCTTCGTTAATCTGCAGCTGGGCACGGGCCGACAGGCTCGTCACGGGAAAGATCGACGGTCCGTTCTGCCCCGATTGCGCGATGTCCTGCCCGATGCCATGCGCGCTCCCGATAAAAAGCGCGGAAGTTTCCAGCGCGTCGAATTCCGAGTTCAGGTCATAGAGGCCGACCTTGATGCTGGCGGTGTCGCCGATCTGCTGCTCGATCCATGCCTCGTACAGGCGGGCGGCGCGCACGCCGGTTTCTATATTGCTGACGATGTGGATGTCGCCGGTCAGCTCGCTGAGCGATGCGCCATTGTTGTAGAGAAAATAGACCAGACCGGTTGCGCCTTCCCAGCCGACGGCGCGTTCGAGATCCGCCTCCAGCACGACATCCAGATTGTCGAGATAGCGCCAGCCGTCCTTCACCCCGCCTTCGTTGCGCCAGACTTCCGCCGTATAGGCAGCGGAGAGCTCGAATGCGTTATCGGACGGACCATCGTATTGCGGGTCCTGCGCCCTCGCTTCTCCAACGCCGATTGCGACGAGCAGCATCGCGGCCGTGGACACAGCGCTCCGCTTTCGAACCATCAATTGGCATAGCTTTTCACGAAGGATGGGCATGATGCCGGGCAGGCTATCCGAAATTGCGGCCCGCCGTTTGCTTTAACGGGCCAAATGCTGTCCCGTTTCGCTCGCAGAACGTTAGCCGCCCTTCTTTCGGGCGATCCGGTCCATCCATCGGCCCAGGGCGCCATTGCCGAAATGGCGCCTGATGCGGTTGTAATCGGACGGTGTCTCGTCCTGCCCAAGCTTGAAGCGCGGCGCGCTTAGCGCGATTTCAGCGCGGAAGCCGATGATCTTGGCCAGCAGGACTTCGGCCCGCGACCCCATCCGATCCATCGTCCAGCCGTCCTCGCCCTCCATCAGCGTCGTGACGGCCTCGACCGACGGTTTCGTCAGCCCCGCATCCATTGTCACCGTGCCCGTCAGCCGCGCCGATGCAAAGTTCCACGTCGGGGCCCAGTCATCGCGGCCTACGACTTCGGGCGAGACATAGGCATTCGGGCCGAGAAAGAGGAACGAGGCAAGGGGTTCACGTGCAAGAATTTCCGCCGCCGGGCTGCGCAAGGGAAGATGGCCCACCAGGGTCATCGGCCCCTCCCCTCCATTTCCCTGCGCCACGACGGGCATCAGCAAGGCAGCTGCGGGCTCTGCATGGGGCACGATCCAGCATAGCGGGACCTGTTCGACGAAGCCAAGAATGGCATCCTCGTCGGGAAAGAAGATCGTGCTCATCGTCTCTGCCAGATCGACTGCATCCAGCGGGCGGCATCCTCGATGGCCTTGCGGGCCAGTGCCGATATGCTCATCGCCTCAAGAAAGCTGTGCGTCGCGCCTTCGTAGATTTGCAGTTCGACTTTGGCGCCAGCCTGCATCATCCGCGAGGCGGTTTCGCGGTTCTCGTCGGCCAGAATGTCGCACTGCGCGACGCAGAAGAACGCCGGCGGCAGGTCCGCGAAATTGCCGTTCAGGGGCGTGGCGATCGGATGAGGCGCGCGGTCGTCGCCCCGGTAGTTGCGCCAGAACCAGTCCATCTCGTCCGCGGTCAGCATATATTCCGGGCCGCCGTAACGGCTGTGGCTATCGCGCAGCCGTTCGTCGAATGCGCCATAGTTGAGGATCAATCCGCCAAAAGGTGCCCTACCCGCATCGCGCATCCGCATGGCCGCTGCCAGCGCCAAATTCGCGCCCGCGCTGTCGCCGCCGATCATGGCATTGGCCATTGCTATCCCGTATCGCTCGCCATGGGCTTCGAGCCATCCGACCGCTCCCCCGATCTCCTCCAGTGCGAGCGGGAAGCGCACTTCCGGCGACAGGCTGTAATCGACACCGATCACCGCTGCGCCGCTCTGCGCCGCATATTCGCGCATCAGCCGGTCATGCGTGTCGAGGCTGAAGCTGGTCCACCCGCCCCCATGCAGATAGATGAGCGCATTGAGCGGCCGATCCTTCACCGGGCGATAAATCCGCAGCCCTGCGCCCGCGTCCTCCGCCGGAATCTCGATCGTTTCGGCCATCTGCGGACCGCCGCTGCGCCATGGCTGCCTGACCAGTTCGGCGATGGCCCGGCGCTCGGCGATGGTCTCCCCGCCATTGGTCAGCCGGTCGTATTCCGCATTCACCTCGCGCACGAAGCGGCGGATATCGGGATCGATGTCATCGCCCGGCATCATGATCTGGCTTTCTGTCATACGCCTTTCCCGGCATCCGCAAAACTCAGCGGGCTGTCTTCTGGGTGCTTCCTTGCAGCCTTGCGCCGCGCGACGCGGGAAGACCGTTTCTTCCACCAGATGTAAAGCCCCGTGACCGACTGCCCAAAGGTCACGATGCCCAATACGAACACCAGCGCGAGGGAGGCGAAGCCGAAGATCTCGCCGCTGTGGAGCGGATAGACGACGCGGATCATCGCAAGGCCCATGCTGTCGGAATAGGGATCGACCTGATGCCGCCATTCGCCCGTGTCGCCATCGAAATAATGATCGACCGGCCCCAGCTGGCGATAGCTGAGCTCGCCCTGGGGCGAAAACTTGACCCCATAGAGGTTCCATTGCGGCAGATAGAGCATTCGCGCCGGCTGCCATTGCAAACCTGCCGCTTCGGCATGGGCCTCTGCGCGCGGAAGCACATCCGAGAACGAAAGGCGGGGAACGGTGCCCTGCGGAAAAGGCGCCTCCTCGTCGAACAGGTCATGCTGAAGCGGAGAAATGGCCGTCACGGCGGGTTCGTAGGCCTCGCTCCAGAAATTGAACGCGATCGAGGTTGCGGCGAGCAGCGCCAGAAACGGCAGGAGCCACAATCCGCTTGCCCTGTGGAGATCGAGCAGGAGACGCGGGATCGAACTGGATCGGCGAAACTGCCAGTTGCGCCGCCATTTTTTCCAGAACGGTCCCTTCTCGGGCGTGGTCAACACCAGACCCGCGAAGATCGACAGCAGCCAGAGCACGGCGATGGCTCCCAGAAACAATCGACCCGGCGTGCCTGCGAGCAATTCGAAATGCAGATCCGCCACCCCGGCCACGAAATTGCGGGGACCAATTCCCGGTCCGGTTTGCCTGCCGCCGATAAGCGATCCATCCGTGGGATCGAGAAAAACCTCGTCGAAGGCCGGAGCGCTGTAGCCCGGTCTGGCCGATAGCTCGGCCGCTATGGATCGGTTGGCCTCGCTGCGAAGGGGAAAACCCGTAACCTGCAATCGGGGATTGACCGACTGAAACGCGTCGACCGCGGCCACATTGTCATAGGGCGTCGATGCGACCGGGTTCGACGCGGAGAACAGGTCCGAATTGAGCGCATGGTCGAGCGGTGCCCGAAACACCAGCAGGCTGCCCGTCAATCCCGCCACGGCCAGAAACGCAAGGCTGACCAGCCCGCAATAGCGATGCAGCAGCAGCAAGAAGGCGCGCATGTCTCGTCCATCCCCTATCATTCGCGGCACCGCCCCATTTTACGGCACCCGTCCGGCAGGCTGTTTCGATCCTATGGCCGAAATCGTGCAGGCGCGACATCCGGGCGGGCCGCTCTTTATCGCGCATGGGTCATACAGAGATGTATTGCAAACGTCTCGCATTATTAGCTATGGCGCGGGCGTCACAGTTCTGCAGTAAATGCGCCTTGATGGCCAATTCGCGATGATGGATGGCCCATCCACGAAACCGGCCCGATCGAAACGATGCCTATGCTGCACCTGCAATATCATTTTGCGTCCGTCGGGGTCGCGGGGCGCGCAATTTTGCCAAAGGGGATCACTTCGATGTCGCATGCTTCACGTCTCTTCTCGGGAACGGCGCTGGCCCTTGCCATGTTGTGTCCGGCCCATTCTTCCTTCGCGCAGGACAGCGGCGTGGAGACCATCGAGACGACCGAGGATGGCGAGCGGGTCATCATCGTCACCTCGGAAAGCTATGTTCCGGAAGGCAGCCTGACCGCGACGAAAAGCGATATTCCGCTGGTCGAAACCCCGCAGTCGATCAGCGTCGTCAGCCGCGACCAGATCGACCTTCTGAACTTTATCGATGCACAGCAGGCCGTCCGCTATGTCGCGGGCGCCACGGGAGAGAATTACGGACCCGACCTGCGGTTTGACTTCATCCAGATCCGCGGCTTTCCGCCCAAGCAGTTCGTCGACGGCCTCGCCACGCCGGTGACCAGCACGATCTTTTCCAACGGCATCGACCTCTATGCGTTCGAAAGCCTCGAGATCCTGAAGGGCCCCGCATCGGTGCTCTACGGCTCGGCCCCTCCGGGCGGCATCTACAACCAGACCAGCCGCCGCCCCAAGAGCGAGCTCGATGGCGAGATTTCCGCCATGTACGGCACCGAGGACTACAAGCAGCTTGGCATGACCGTCACCGGCCCGGCAACGGATTCGCTGGACGTGCGTGGCACGCTGATGATCCGCGACCGCGGGGCGGAGCGCGACTTCGTCGATGCGCAGCGCATCTATGCCGCCCCCGCCGCGACATGGCATGTCGGTCCCGACACGCGACTGACCGGCCTTGCCTATTACCAGTATGACGAGGTGAACGGCGACACCAACGGCTTTCTGCCGGCAGCGGGAACGCTGCTCGACAATCCGAATGGCAAGTTGCCGCGCAGCGTCAACCTGGGCGAGCCGGACTATAACCGGTACCAGCGCAAGCAATGGGGCGCCGGTTTCGAGTTCGAACAGGAACTGGGGCCGGACATGGGCCTGACGGTCAATGGCCGCTATGCCAAATATGCCGAGGAACAGCGCGTGATCTATGCCGCCGGTTTCACCGATGCGGACATGGATACGGTCTATCGCAACAGCTATCCCTATCAGGAAGACGTGACCTCGCGGACAGTCGACGGACGCTTTCACGGCAAGTTCGACACCGGCGGGATCGAACATAATGTCCTTGTCGGCGTCGATTACCGCGATGTCGACAATTTCGCGTCCTATGGATTCTGCAGCCCGTTCTTCTGCCCCAGCGGCGCGAGCGTGCCCGATCCGATCAATATCTACGACCCGCAATACGGTCTGCCGAGGGGCTTCGAGACGCCGCCCTTCGACACGGTATTCACCGATCAGGAATTGAAGCAGACCGGTGTCTATGCTCAGAACCAGATTTCGATCGGCGGGCTGCGGGTGCTGCTGTCGGGCCGCAACGACTGGGTCGATCGCACCAGCTTTGGCACCGATGGCAAGCAGGACGAATTCACCTGGCGCGCGGGCGTGTCCTATGTGACCGACGCGGGCGTGGTGCCCTATGTCAGCTATGGCACATCGTTCGAGCCGGTGCTGGGCGTCGACATTGCGGGCGATCCGCTGAAGCCGACAACGGGCGAACAATGGGAAGGCGGCGTCAAATATGATGCGCGCGGCCTGGGCGAAGGAATCGACCTGCTCCTGACGGCGGCGCTGTTCGACATCCGGCAAAAGAACGTCACCAGCGCGGTCTATTCGCCGGTATCGGCACCGATCGGTTCGACCCAATCGGGCGAGGTCAAGGTTCAGGGCGGCGAGCTTGAGTTCGTGGCCCGCATCCGCAACCAGCTCGCGATCAACGGGTCCTATTCCTATACCGATACCGAAGTGGTGGCGAGCGAGACGCCGCAGGAAGTCGGTGCAGCCCTTCCGGTCACGCCCAAGCACAAGGCGTCGCTGCTGGCCGACTATACGTTCCAGCGCGGTTCGCTTGCAGGTTTTGGCTTTGGGGCGGGCGTTCGCTATACCAGCGATGGAGCGGGCAGCCTGCCGGGTCCGTTCAACCCGGTGATCTTCGAAACGGGCGAAGCGACCCTGTTCGATGCCATGCTTCACTATGACTTGCCGAACTGGCGGCTTGCGATCAACGGATCGAACATCTTCGACAAGCGCTATGTCGCGCGCTGTGCCGATCCGAACAATTGCAACTTTGGCGCGGGGCGGCAGGTGATCGGTACGGCGACCTATAAGTTCTGAACGGGGAAGTTCTGAACGCAATGGAGGCGGCATAATGGATGCAAGGCGGCTGGCAGGCGTAATCGCCAGCCTCCTTATGGTGTGGCCGGCGACGTCTTTTGCCAACGGGTCGGCGAGCACAGAAGCAGATGGGGCGGCGGATGTCCTGCCCCCCACGCCATCCGGCCTGCCGCCCATAGCGCGCGCCGAGCCCGGTGCGACGCTCCCGCTCGCGCCGGAGCGGGAGATCGTCTTCACCGTAGAGGAAGGCACCGCGCTCCAGCCCGCGCTGTCGCCTGACGGGCGCACGATCGTCTTCGCGATGCTGGGCGATATCTACAGCCTGCCGAGCACCGGCGGCGGGGCACGCGCCATGACGCGCGGCATGGCGATGGACACGCAGCCGGTGTTCTCGCCCGACGGCAATTGGATCGCGTTCCTCTCGGATCGCTCCGGCCCCGAAAACATATGGATCATGCGCAGCGACGGCAGCGAGGCGCGGCAGATCTCGTTCCATGGCGGCGATCCGGTGTTCACCTCTCCCGCGTGGAGCGCCGATGGGCGGTCGATCTATGTCTCGCGCTTCTGGTCGGACCGGAATGCCTATGAATTGTGGCGCATTCCGCTGGACGGGAACGGCATCGGCGATGTCATCATATCCACCGGGCAGGAGGGCGGCACGCATCATGCGCTGGGGGCCGTCCCGACAGCGGATGACACGGCGCTGATCTATGCCGCGCGCGAAGGCGATCTGGACCTGGCCTCGCCCGTAGAATGGCGCATCACTCGCCGCGATCTCGCCAGCGGGCGCGAGGAGGTGCTGGTCAAGGCCGTGGGCGACATCCGGCTGGGCAAGGTGCAGTCCAGCGCCTTTCGCCCTGCCCTGTCGCATGACGGGAACACGCTGGCCTATGTCCAGCGCCGTACCGGCGAGACATGGCTTCGGCTGCACGACCTGACGACGGGGCGCGAACGCGATCTCGTACAGCTCGACCCTGACGCGCTGCAGGCGTCTTTCTGGAGCGACATCGCGCCCCGCGTGGCATTTACGCCCGACGATGCCGCGATCATCTTCAGCAAGGACGGCAAGCTTCAGCGGGTGACGCTTGAGAGCGGATCTGTCGAGACGATCCCATTTCGCGCAGAAGTGAAGGCCGGCCTGGGGCCGCTGACACGCCAGCCCGTTCGCGTGGAAACGGGGCCGTTGCGCGCCCGAATCATCCAGCACCCCGCGCTGTCACCCGACGGATCTACCCTCGCCTTCTCCGCATTGGGCGCGGTCTATACCATGCCCGCATCGGGCGGCGATGCGGCACCCGTCGCCGTGGGATTGCCTCCGCAATTCCATCCCTCGTGGACGCGCGATGGCAAGGCTCTGCTGTTCGTGACATGGACCGCGGCCGAAGGCGGTCACGTCTGGCGGGTCGATCTGGCGAGCGGGACGCCGACGCGCCAGACCGAAAAGGACGCGTTCTATACGCATCCGGTCGAGGCACCCGACGGCAGCGTTCTGGCGATCCAGTCGCCCACCGCCGACCGCCTCGCCGGCTATGTCGAGTTCGGCCAGTTCAGGCAGGCGCAACTGGTGCGGCTGAGGCTGGGCGGCGCGGGGAACGAGGTTCTGGCCGAGGGCGACATGGGCGGCGCGCCCCATTTCCTTGCCGATGGAACCTTGCTGCTCAACCGGCCCGACGGGGTTTATCGCGTCGACACGGGTGAGAAAATGATCGGGGTTACCGGCCCCAACTGGTATTTCGCGCAAGGACCTGCCCAGGCCGACGACATCCGCGTCAGTCCCGACGGCCGCCAAGCGCTCGCCCAGATCGCGCAGCAATTGCATCTGGTGAACGTGCCCACCGGCGAGGACCGCATCGTGGCATTATCCGATACCGGCAGCCATCGCCAGCTCAGCGATGTCGGCGCCGATTTCTTCGGATGGAGCGCGGCGGGAACGCCTTACTGGTCGGTTGGGTCGACCGTGTTCAGCAGGACCCTGGGCAGTCCGGACACCGCCTCGGTCACGGCAGAGGTCGTCTTGCCGCGCGATGTTCCGCAGGGGCAATTGCTGCTGACGGGCGCGACAGCCATCACGCAGGGTTCGCAAGGCACGATCGAGAACGCGGACCTATTGATCGAGAACGACCGGATCGCGCAGGTTGGCCCGGCTGGAACGATCGACGTTCCGCAAGGTACAACGCGCCGCGACATGACGGGCCGGTTCGTCATGCCCGGCTTCATCGACGTGCACGATCATGTCGCCGACATTCGCCGGGATGTTCTCGATTTCGAACCGTGGGGCCCCGCCGCCAATCTCGCTTATGGGGTGACGACCGCGTTCGATCCCTCGACGCTTACGGTCGACATGCTGGCCTATCAGGATGCGCTCGATGCCGGACTGGTGCTTGGCTCACGCATATTCTCGACCGGGACGGCCATCTTCTCGTTCAACGACTTTCGTTCGCGCGAAGACGTCCGCAATGTCCTGCGCCGATACAGCGATTTCTACCGGCTTTCGAACATCAAGATGTATCGCAGCGGCAATCGCATTGTGCGGCAATGGATCGCCGAGGAAGCGGCCGATCTGGGGCTTCAGCCCACCGCCGAAGGTGCGCTGGCGATGAAGCTGGACCTGACCCACATCCTCGACGGCTATTCGGGGAACGAGCATGCGATCCCGCCTCCGGTGCTTTACGACGATGTGACGCAGTTGCTGGCGCGCAGCGGCACCAGCTATGACCTGACCTTGCAGATCACCCATGGCGGCTATCCGGCGCAGGATTTCTTCATCGCCCGCGATGCGCCGCATGGCGATCCGAAATATGCCCGCTTTGCCCCGTCATGGTTCCGCGACCAGAAATTCTGGCAGCGCGAATGGACCGACCCCGAAGGCTATGTCTTCACCCGCACCGCCGCCAGCGCGGCAGAGGTCTTTCGGTCGGGCGGCCTCGTTGCCATCGGCGCGCATGGCGAGGTGCCGGGGCTTGGCACCCATTGGGAAATGCAGGCGCATCAGATGGGGGGATGGACGCCCGAGGAAATCCTGACGGCGGCGACCATCAACGGTGCGAAAGCGATTGGCCGCGAAGCGGACCTCGGCTCGATCGAAACGGGCAAGCTGGCCGATCTGGTGATCCTGTCGCGCGATCCGCGCATCGACATCGCCAATACGCTTGCAATCGAACATGTGATGAAGGGCGGCCGGCTTTACGACGCCGATACGCTGGCGCAGATCTGGCCGGACAAGGTACCTGCTCCGGCGTTCTGGTTCAGTCCTGTTCGTCCCGCGGCTGATTGATAAAGACGCTGGGCGGCATGCCGAACACGCGGTGGAAAGTGGCCGTAAATGCGCTGGGGCTCTCGTAACCCACCTCATAGGCGACGATGGCAACGGGCTTGCCTGCCTCGATCATCGGGATCGCGGCCATCAGGCGCACCTGCTGGCGCCAGGTCGCCAGCCCAGCCCCCGTTTCGCGCCGGAACGCGCGGGTAAAGGTGCGCCGCCCCATCGCGGCAAGCGACGCCCACTCGTCAAGGTCGCGCTGGTCGGCAGGGTCGTCCATCAGCGCATGACACACGCGCAACAGGCGCGGATCGCGGGGCATGGGAAGATCGCTGGGCGTTACCGCCATCCGCCTGATTTCCGACAAGAGCAGGCTGGCGATCGCGCCTTCGCGCCCTTCCATGTCATAGGCGGGGTGAAAATGCCCCCACCTCGAACACCAGCGCGCGTACCAGGTCGCTCACCTCGATCACGCGCGCCGCCTGCGGATTGGGATCGAGCGCCGGGTCGATATAGAGCGTATAGGCCGATACGGGGCCGCGGCATTGCACCTCGTGCACCAGATGTGCGGGAATCCAGATCGCGCGGCGGGGCGGAAGCATGAACACCGCCTCGGCCGCGACGACCATCATGACCCCCGAACTGCAATAGGTCAGTTGCGAACGCGGATGGCTGTGCGGCGGATCGACCATGCCGGCCGGATACTCGTCGGCGAACCCCATGATCGGCCTGCTGGCCAGCGGATAGTCGGCGGAATGTTTCATGCCCCTCGTGCGTCCTTGCGTCGCCAAGGTTCCGCGCATGAAGCGCGATAGTCAATCGCGCAATCGGATACCGAATCCGGATGCTCTTTCGTAAAAAAGGTTCAATTGAGATAGTTTGCGATGAAACGAGCTTGCCAAAGGCTTCTTGCAAGCTAGTCTTCCGATCCATGGGACTGGGCAGTGTCGCTGCGCGAGACACGGTTGCGCTACATACGGGGAATCCTTCCACCCCGCTCAGGTGCTGTCCGAATTGCAGGAGGCTTCATTGAAACTGAAACATGATATCGACGAGTTGGGTCGCGTCGGCGATATTCTTTCGATCGAAAATCCACTCCAGTTCAATCTCGACAATTACGCCGGCGGCACGTTCCGCGACAAGCCGATCTTCGATCTCGACGGGGTCGAGGACCAGATCGATTCAGGTCGTGCGCAGAAGATTACTGCCAACAACAAGATCACCTACACCTTCCTTGATGAGGGTGACGATCTTATCGGCATCTACAACAACAAGAACTATGGCTTTACCGCTGGCGAAGGTCTTGCGGCCTTCACCGCTGCGCAGGAAGCCGAAGCGCGTGATTCCATCGACTTGTGGGACGATCTGATCGCGCCCGAGTTCGTGGAAACCAACGGCCGGGGCGCGGATATCCAGTTCGCCAATTCGACCGATCCGGCGCAGGCCTATGCCTATTATCCCAGCGAAAAGGGCGGCCAGAAATATCTGGGCGACGTGTTCGTGGCAGATCCGGCCGTCAACTGGACCAATGCGTGGCTCGGCTATGGGGGCTATGGCGCCACCACCCTCACGCACGAGCTTGGTCATGCCTTGGGGCTGAGCCATCCGGGTGCCTACAACTACGATCCGGATCTCGATCTCACCTACGAGAACTACGCCGAATACGCGCAGGATTCCGAGCAATACACGATCATGTCCTATTGGTCGGCACAGGAAACCGGCGCGCGGATCGTTAACTGGGACCTGTTGTTCTTCAACAACCCCCAGACGCCACTGCTGCACGACATCTATGTCATCCAGCAGAAGTACGGCGCCGACGAAACGACGCGGACTGGTGACACCACCTACGGCTTCAATTCGACCGCCGACCGCGAAGTCTATGATTTCGACGCCAATCCCTTCCCCTATCTGTCGATCTATGACGCGGGCGGGGAAGACACGCTCGACTTCTCGGGCTTCTTTGGCGGCACGGTGCTGAACCTGAACGACGGCGAATTCTCGTCGGGCGGTTCTGCGATCCCGACGTCGGAAGAGATCTACGACAACGCTGTGGAACTCTTTTACGAATCGGGTGAATTCGTCGGCGCACCGTCGCAGGCAACCATCGATTCGGTGGCGTCGCGCTACCTGTCGCTCAATCAGCAGTCGATCGCGTCCGATACCGGCTATACCGGTGTGTTTGCGGTAAACTACGAGAATATCTCGATCGCCTATGGCACCATGATCGAGAATGCGGTCGGCTCGGAATATCGCGACGTCATCATCGCGAACGAACTCGACAACACGTTGACCGGTAACGGCGGTGCCGACGTCTTCGTTTTCCAGGACGGCGGCAACGACACGATCACCGACTTCCTCGTCGGCGACGATCTGATCGACCTCTCCGCCCTTGCGGGTGAGGATACCGCGCTCGACTTCGGAGCCGGTTTTCTCGAGGCCGATTTCGACGGCGACGGCGTGGTCGATCTGACCGTGACGTTCGACAATGGCGCGGAACTGACCGCGGCGGATGTGTATCTCGGCTGATACGCCTTAAAGCTGAACGGAAAGGGGCCGCGGGAGATGATCCCGCGGCCCCTTTTTTTATTGCGCCGAAAAACAGGCGCCTATTCTGTGAAGGCGCGCTGCTGCAACCGGGTGAACGGCCGCAGGATATAGCTGAGGACCGAGCGCTTCTCACCGATGAGCGACACTTCGGCCGTCATGCCCGGCCCGATGGGAAGCTGGCGTCCGGCATCGTCGGTGATCGCTTCGGCGCGCGTGCGGACTTGCACGTTGTAGAAACTCTCGCCAGTTCGCTCGTCGATCTGGGAATCGGGGCTGATCGTCACGACCTCGCCCTCAAGCCCGCCATACACGGTCGGGTCATAGGCGGTGATATTGACCCGCGCGTCCTGCCCGATCGCCACCCAGCCGATGTCCTGCGGCCTTATCTTCGCCTCGACCATCAGCGTCTCGTCCGACGGAACGATCTCGACCAGAGGCTCGCCCGGCGCGACCGTTCCGCCGATGGTGCTGGTCAGCACGCGATTGACCCGTCCCGACAGCGGCGCGCGCAGCACGGTGCGGTCGACCCGGCCTCGCAGCGCGGGCTGGGCCTCTCGCTTCGCGGCAAGTTCGCCCCGCGCTTCGGCAAGATCGGCGGATGCGCGCGAACGCCATTCCTGCACCTGCTGAGAAAGGCTGGCGCGCGCCTCGGCAACCGCGGATTGCGCCCGCGTGACGCCCGCCGCCGCAGCCGCGACCTCCGACTGCGCGACCGACGCGCGGCTTTCGGCCTGTATCAGCGACAGGCGCGGCTCGATCCCGCGTTCGACCAGCGGACGGACGAGTTCCAGTTCCTCCCGTGCCGCACGCGCGTTTTCGCGCCGCGCGTCGGCTGCGGCCTGCGCTTCGGCAACCGAACGCTCGGCCTGTGAGACGCGGGCGCGCGCCGCATTGGTCAGGCTGGCAAGATCGGACTGGCGGCTGGCATAGAGCGAACGCTCGATCGCAACCTGCTCGGCCAGCATCGGCGAGCCCGCCGGAAAGCGCGGAGCCCTCCCCTCGACCTCGGCCTCGAGCCGGGCGATGCGCGCGGCAAGCGCGGCCGAACTCGCTTCGCTGGCGGAAAGGCTGGAACCGGTTTCGGTGGGATCGAGCCTGATCAGCGGATCGCCCTTGCGAACCTCGGCCCCGGCGTCGACCAGGATCTCCTCGACCACGCCGCCTTCCAGATTGGACAGCACCTGCAATTGCGATGATGGCACCACGCGTCCCTGCCCGCGCACCGTCACGTCCAGCTTTGCGAATGCGGCCCACAAGAGGAACACCGCGACGAAACCGGTGACGGCGAACAGCAACCAGTTCGCCGCGCGGGCGGGCGCGACATCGGCCATGCGGTCTTCCAGCAACGCGGTCATCGCCCGCTCCTGTCACCGATGGCATCGGTCGTAACATGGCCCACCGGCTGGCCGCGCATGCGCGAAAGCACCTCGTCCCGCGGCCCATCACCGACAATGCGCCCGCGGTCGACCACGATCAGCCGGTCCACCAGCTGAAGAAACGGCGTACGGTGGGTGATCACGACCAAAGTCCTGTCCGCGACTTCCTGCCGCAACCTGTCCAGCATCATTGCCTCGCCCTGCGTGTCCAGATGGCTCGACGGTTCGTCGAACAGCAGCACCTTGGGCCGTCCCGCCAACGCACGCGCCATGGCGATCGACTGGCGTTGCCCGCCCGACAGGCCCTCGCCGCGGTCTGCAAGGCGCTTTTCATAACCGTTTGGCACCGCGGCCATGAACTCATGCGTTCCCGACAGGCGGGCGGCGCGCAGCATCTCCTCGTCGTCGATGTCGCGTCGGCCCAGCGTGATATTGTCGCGCACCGTGCCCGAGAACAGCACCGTGTCCTGCATGGTCGATCCGATGCGGCTGCGAAGGGCGTCGGGTTCGAATTGCCGCACTTCCGAACCGTCGACCAGCACCGCGCCCTCGTCCGGCTCGTACAGGCCGAGGAGCAGGCGCGCGATGGTCGACTTGCCCGATCCGACCCGTCCGATGATCGCGACCTTTTCGCCCGGTGCGATCCGCAGCGAGACGTCGTCCAGCGCCTTGCCGCCGCCCGGATAGGAAAAGGTGACGTCGCGCAATTCCAGCTCGCCGCGAAGTTCGGGCGGAGACAGCCGCCGGGCGCCGCCCTGCTCGCTCTCCTGCTGCATCAGCCTGTCGATCTGCGCATAGGCAACGCGGGCCGATGTCAGCCGCGACAGCAACTGGGTCAGCTGCGTCAAGGGCGCGACGGCGCGCCCGGCAAGGATCGAACAGGCCAGCAGCCCGCCCAGCGACAGCTCGCCGTCGCCGACGAGTCCGACGCCGACGATCACCACGCCGACATAGCTCATCATCTGGCCCGCCTGCGCCAGCGTCACCGCAAGGTTCGAGACCAGCCGCTGGCGCAGCGAGACCGACGCATGGTCCTGAAGCGCCCTGTCCCACCGCTCTTCCAGCATGGGGGCCGCGCCGCTGGCCTTGACCGTTTCCAGCCCGCCGATGGTTTCGACCAGTACGGTCTGCTTGCCGAGGCCATCCTTCATCGCGGCCGCGCTGAGGCGGTTCAGCACCGGTTGCAGCAGCCAGCCTGCTAGGATCACCAACGGAATGATGACAAGCGGCACGATGACGAGCGGCCCGCCGATGACGAAAATGAGGATCAGCGTAATCAGCGCAAACGGCACATCGACCAGCGCCGTGATCGTCGCGCTGGCGAAGAAATCGCGCAATGTTTCCAGCTCGCGCATCAGCCCTGCCTGCGCGCCCGTCGATCCGCGGCGGCTGCCGAAACGAACCGCGACGAGACGGCGGAACACCGAAGTGCCGATGGAGCGGTCGACACGCGCGCCCGCGAAATCGGTGAAATAACCGCGCAGCAGTTTCAGCACGATGTCGAACAGGATGACGAAAGCCATGCCGATCGACAGCGCGATCAGCGAATCCACTGCGTCGTTCGGCAGGACGCGGTCATAGACGACCATGGTGAAAATGCTGCTCGCCAGCGCGAACAGATTGGTGAACAGCGCCGCCAGTGCCACGCGCCAATAGATCGGCCGGTTCTCGCGCATCGGACCCGACAGCCAGTCGGCTATGCGCGGCGGACGGGCGGCGATGTCCATTTCGTTGGGATCGGCATTCATGACGGGGAATATTCGCCTTCGTTTGGCAGGCCCAGCGCGCCAAGCAGCCGCCCTGTGCGGGCCAGAAGCACATAGCGCGCCGCATCGCGTTCGGTCAGAACCTGGATGTAGCGCGCGGCAATCGCGAAGAAGCTGTCCTGCGCCTGCATGACGTCGAACAGCTCTCCGCGCGATGCGAGGAAGCGCAGGGCCAGCACGTCGCGCGTCTGCCGGCTGGCGACGTAATTGTCGGCCAGCGCCTGCAATTCGACGTCGAGGCTGTCGACATCGGCCCATGCGATCGCGGCGGCGCGCGCCGCTTCGTCCGCGATGGCATCGGCCCGCGCATCGGCCGCCCGCGCCTGCGCCTTGGCTCCGCGAGCGCGCGGGATGGCGCCGGTGAAGAAGTTCTGCCGCAAGGTCAGCACGGCGCGAATGTCGTAATCGCCGTCATATTGATCCCGGACCAGGCCATAGCGCCCACCCTCGATCGATCCGTCGATCACCGGCAGCCGCTCGGCACTGGTGGCGCGGGCGTCGTCGGCTGCCGCGCGAGCCTGTGCTTCCGCCGACAGGACCGCAGGCGACTGGCGCGCGAGGAATGCCGCCATTTCCGCGGTTACCGCAGGGACGGCCGGTGCCGGAGCCCGCTCCAGATCCGGGGGTGGCGGCGTGCCGATGAATTCCTCGTAGGATGCGACCGCACCGGCCAGCATGCGCCTGTAGCGCGCCCTGTCCGTCCGCGCGAGCGCGAGCGAGGAGCGCAGCCGCGCCATGTCGCCTTCGGCCGAAAACCCGCTCTGAATCCGCTGCTCCAGATCGGCGACAAGGCCTTCCTGTTCCTCGACGAAGCTGTTGCTGAGCGAAAGCAGCGCCCGCGCGGCAAAGACATCATACCATGCGGCGATGGCCGATAGCGCGACCTGTTCGCGCGCGGCGTCGAGATCCTCTCTTGCTGCCCGCAGTCGTTCTCCCGCGGCGCTGATGGTGCTGCCAATCGTTCCGAAGTCGAGAAGCGTCTGACGCACCTGAAACGTCGCATCGACACGGCTTCGCGCCCGCGTTCGTTCGAACTGGGTGCCGGGCTGTCCCGAAAAGCTGCTGGCGATGCTCTCACGCGATTGCAGGCCAAGCTGGACATCGGGGATCAGGCCCATCCCCGCCTCGTCCCGCCGCGCGTCGGCGGCGTCGACCATCGCAGAAGCGGATCGAACATTGCCATGACGCGAAACCGCCAGCGACACGGCATCCAGAAACGCGCCGCCATCGCCCTGCGTTTCGGCCAGAGCAAGAAGTGGATCGTTGCCGTCCTGTTCGAGCGGACGGTCAGCCACGGTTGGAAGCGACGGGCCTTCGCCGGTCAGTGCCGTATCGGGCGAAGTGGTTTCGGGCGAAGTGGTTTCGGATTGGGCGGCAGGCACCTCTATCGTTTGCGCGGCAGCCGCCGTCTGGCATGCAAATGCCATTGCCGCGCCCATCGCGCCGTGTGCCCATGGCCATAGGATCATGAAGAAGCGTCCCTTACCCGCATCAGGGGATAGCGGGCGTGATAGATAATCACAATCGAAACCATCTCCCTTGGCCGAATTTGCCCGATACGTCCGTTTTGCGGGGAACAAACACGGGCTGGTCATGCGCGCCGCCACCCGATAGTCTGCTCTTCAACGCGCCATTCCTGAGGACAAGCCATCCCGTCCCCGACGACAGCATCGCCTGCCATCCATCAACGGCTGGACCGCTTGCCATGGAGCCGGTTTCACTGGCTGGTGGTGATCGCGCTTGGCATAACGTGGATCCTCGACGGTCTGGAAGTGACCATTGCCGGATCGGTAGCCGGCGCCTTGCGCGAAAGCCCGGTGCTGCAATTCAGCGCATCCGATGTCGGCCTTGCCAATTCCGCCTATCTGGTCGGAGCCGTGACGGGGGCGCTGTTCTTCGGCTGGCTGACCGATCGATGGGGCCGGAAGAAGCTGTTCTCGATCACTTTAGGGCTATATCTGGTCGCGACGGCAGCCACGGCATTCACGTGGGACCTGCCGAGTTTTGCGCTGATGCGTTTCCTGACCGGTGCGGGGATCGGCGGTGAATATTCCGCCATCAATTCGGCGATACAGGAATTGATACCCGCACGGCGGCGCGGCTGGACCGATCTGGTCATCAATGGCAGTTTCTGGATCGGCGCGGCGCTGGCGAGCGGGGCTTCGCTCATCCTGCTGAATCCTGACATAATCGATCCCGAACTGGGCTGGCGCATCGCCTTTTTTGGCGGCGCGGCGATCGGCCTGATCATCCTGTGGCTGCGCCGCTTCCTGCCCGAAAGCCCGCGCTGGCTGGCAACGCATGGACGCGCAGAGGATGCCGAGATCATCATCGAGGGGATCGAGCAGAGAGTGATCGCCGAAGGCCACACCCTTCCGGAAGCACCCGTTTCCGAAGCCGTCCTTCGCCCCCGCCGCGCCACGCCGCTGGCCGAGGTCGTGCACACTCTGTTCCGCACTTATCCGCGCCGCACCTTTTATTGCGTGACCCTTATGGCCGCGCAGGCGTTCTTCTATAATGCGATCTTCTTCACCTATGCGATGATGCTGACCGATTTCTATGGCGTCCGATCCGCGCATGTGGGCTATTACATCCTGCCCTTCGCGGCGGGCAATGTGCTGGGTCCGCTGCTGCTGGGGCGTCTGTTCGACAGCTGGGGGCGGCGGCCGATGATCATGCTGACCTATGCCATGTCGGGCGTTCTGCTGGCGGCGACGGGCTTTGCATTTCAGGCCGAACTGCTGACCGCGACCACGCAGACCTTGTGCTGGAGCGTCACCTTCTTCTTCGCATCGGCCGCCGCCAGCGCAGCCTATCTGACCGCGGCAGAGAGCTTTCCGCTGGAAATGCGCGCGCTTGCGATTGCCGTGTTCTACGCGCTGGGCACGCTGTTCGGGGCCGCAGCGCCCTTCGTGTTCGGCCTGCTGATCGAAAGCGGTTCGCGCACGCAGGTATTGATGGGCTATCTGCTGGGCGCGGCGCTGATGCTGCTGGCGGCCCTTGCGACCATGCGGTTCGGCATCGCAGCAGAGCGCAAGCCGCTTGAACATGTCGCTCGTCCGCTGAGCTGGGACTGATGGCGCCCTTCGTCGAGATGCGCGGCCTCTCGCTGCGGCGGGGCGACACGCGGATCCTGCAGCCTATCGACCTGTCGATCGCCAAGGGCGAGTTCGTCGCGATCATCGGGCCATCCGGCGCGGGCAAGACCAGCCTGCTGCGCTGTATCAATACGCTGGTGCCGGACTTCGGCGGCACGATAATGCTCGACGGCACCGATGTGCGGACGTTGTCGCCAGAGCGATTGCGCCGCGGCATCGGCTATGTGCTTCAGAACATCGGCCTGTTTCCGCACATGACGGTCGCGGAGAATATCGGCCTTCCCGCGCGGATCGGGGGCGAGCGGCAGCACGATCCGGCGCGTGTGGCCGAACTGCTTTCGATGATGGAGCTGCCGCAGGCGCTGTCACAGCGCTATCCCTCCAGCCTCTCGGGCGGACAGGCGCAGCGCGTGGCGATCGCGCGGGCGCTGTATCTGCGCCCTGCCCTTATGCTGATGGACGAGCCTTTCGGAGCGTTGGACCCGGCCACGCGCACCTCGCTGGGCGAAGCCTATCGCCGCAGCCATGAAGACGCGGAACTGACGACTATCATGGTCACGCACGACGTCGGCGAAGCGCTGGCATTGTCGGATCGCGTCCTCGTTCTGGAAGACGGGGCGGTCGCGGCCTTTGCGGCGCCAGCCGAATTGGTGGACAGCGATGATCCGTCGGTTCGTGCGCTGGTCGATCCTCCCGTTCTTCAGGCCCGCCGCCTCATCGCGTTGAAGAGCGGCGCATGAGCCCGCTTGAAAGCGCGCTCGGCGACCTTCCCGCGCTGCTGCAGGATCACGTCGCGCTCAGCCTGTCGGCGCTGGCTCTTGCGCTACTGGTGGGCTTTCCGCTGATCGTGCTGGCCGCGCGCCATCCGCGGACCGGGCAATTCATTCTGTCCGCGACCGCGGTGGTGCAGACCGTGCCGGGGCTTGCCCTGCTGGCGCTGTTCTATCCGGCGCTGCTGCTGCTGGGCCGCACAACCGGCCTCGACATACCGGCGCTGGGTTTTCTGCCTGCGCTGCTGGCGCTGTTTCTCTATGCTCTGCTGCCGATCCTCCGGAACGGCGTCGCCGGGATCGAGCAAATCGATCCGGTCGCGCTGGACGTGGCGGACAGCCTTGGCATGACCAGTCGGCAAAGACTGCGCTTCGTAGAGCTTCCTCTGGCCGCGCCCGTCATACTGGCAGGCATTCGCACGGCGGCGGTGTGGACGTTCGGCACCGCGACGCTGGCGACGACGGTGGGTCAGCCCAGCCTCGGCAACTTGATTTTCGCTGGCCTGCAGACGCAGGACTGGACCCGCGTGCTGGTCGGCTGCATCGCGGCGGCGGCGGTTGCGCTTCTGGTCGATGGGCTGCTCGCCCTGCTGGCCAGCGGCGTGGCAAAGAGGAAAGGGTTTCGGATCTGGACGGGCGTCGCAGGCCTGCTGCTGCTTGCCCTGACCGCGATCGTACCCGCCGGGCCTTCGACGGACAAACCGGTCGTAACTGTAGGCGCCAAGAATTTTTCCGAGCAATATATCCTCGCCAGCCTGATCGAGCGGCGCTTGCAGGAGCAGGGTTTCGCGACAGCGCGGCGCGACAATCTCGGCTCGACCATCGCTTATCAGGCGCTGGCGTCGGGCGATATCGATGTCTATGTCGATTACTCGGGAACTTTGTGGTCCAATATACTGGAACGGAAAGACAATCCCAATCGATCCTCAATGCTGCCGACCCTTCGCAGGGAGCTTGATCTCCGCGACGGGGTATCCCTCCTTGCGCCGCTGGGTTTCGAAAACGCCTATGGCTTTGCCGTCCGCGGCACCGACATGCGGACGTTGCAGGACATGGCAGACAGGTCGTCCGGACTGAAGCTTGGCACCGATCTCGAGTTTACGGACCGGCCCGAGTGGGAGTCGGTGCAACGCCGCTATCCGGTGAATTTCGCATCGATCACGCAGTACAGCCCCACATTCATGTATCGCGCAATCGCGGATGGTACGGTCGATGCGATCACCGCCTTTTCATCGGATGGGCGCATCGCCGCGCTGGATCTTCGCATTCTGGACGATCCGCGAGGGGCCTTGGCCCGCTATGATGCGGTGATGCTCCTGTCGCCGCGGGCTAAGGAAAACGAGGACATCGTCGCGGCGCTGACCGGACTTGAGGAGGCCATTCCGATCGAGGTCATGCGGCAGGCCAATCTGATGGTCGACCGCAGCGACGACAAGGCATCGCCCGAACAGGCTGCGGCGTGGCTGGAAGAGCAGATCGACGCCTCGGCCGATTAAGTGACGTCAGTCCGCGCCGCTCACTGGCGGCGATATGCCGTGTTCGCGAAAGGCGCGCAGGGTGCGCACGGTGATATCGGTCTCGAACGCTTTCTCGTGCTTGGTGTCGAGCACATAGGCTTTCAATCTCAGGCGCACCGCCACGAAATTCTGCATCGGCACCTGCGTCACCAGCACGACGATGGGCTTGGGCAGATAGATGAACCGGCTGGACAGCGCCGCCTCGTTCAGGATCTCTCGCGCGCGGTCCACATCTTCATTCGCGCCGATCAGGAAATCGACGATCACCTGCATGTCGAGCGCGCCGTAATTCCCGGACGACGTGATATCGCTGAGGAACTTGTTGTTCGGGATCGTGATCGTGTTGTCGTCCAGCGTCTGCATGCGCACCGAACGCAGCCCGATGGCGGTTATGTCGCCGTAGAACCCGTCGAAGCTGACCCGGTCGCCGACCTGGAACGGGCGGTCCATGATGATCATGATGCCCGCGACAAAGGACGCAACCAGGTCTTTCAGCGCAAAGCCGACGGCGACGGCCACCGTGCCGCCGATCAGGGCCAGCAGCGTGCTGTCGACCCGGAACGACAGGGCAATGACGATGACGCCCGTGGCGATGAAGATGAAGAACTTGGCGAAGGTCGCGACCTTCTGCATCGTCAGCCTGCGGGCCGCATATTGCGAACTGAAGCGATTGACGAAGCCTGTCAGCAACTTGAGCAGGAACCAGGCGCCTGCCAGCACGAACAGCGAGGTGACGACGCCGCTCCACCGGATAAAATCGCCAAGCTGCGCCACGTCGATCTCTGCATCCTGCGCGGCGGCAGGCGCCGCCGACAGCAGCAGCGCGGCCATCAGGGCGAAATGCCGCAAGTGAGGAATCATGGCAAAACTCCCACGATCAGGTTCTGCGCCAGCAGCATGCGCCGGACTTCGTTGAACCAGTACAGGCGAATACGATAGCCCTCACCATGCGGTTCGACCACGCCCAGCAATTCGCAGCTGCGCAGCGTTTCGCGTACGCGCGCGGGCGGCAGGTCGGTCGCGCGCGCTATGTCTTCGAAGCGGGCGATATCCATCTGCAGGATGGTACGCAGCACAAACATCGTGATCGGCGGCATGGCGGCCAGACGCGCGATGGCCGGGGCCTTGAACGTACGCACGCAGACCCGGCCCGTTTCCCGGTCGCGAAACAGGCTGCGCCGCCAGCGTTCCAGCGCGACGGCCGGATTGCCGCCGGATTCCTCGGTCAGAGCGGCGTAAAAGGCGCGGCGTGCACGCTCCTCGGGTGCGATTTCCTCTTCGAACAGCAGGGTGCCGGTATCGTCGGCGGCATATTCGAATTCGGGATCGATGCCCGCGCTCGCGCTGCGGCGTTCGATAAGGGCGCGGATGCGTTCGACCGGCCATGCGTGCAAGCGGATCTCGTCGTCGAACAGCGGCCGGTCGCCGCGCGCCCTTTCCAGGAACGGCCAGGCTGCCCCGCCCACCGCAAAGATCCAGCAAGTGGATCCTCTCGTGTTGCGCGCAATTTCCAGGATCGCGTCGAACCGGCCCAGCCCGCCGATCGACGGGACGATCATGCGCTGAACATCGTCGATGGCGATGCAATGCGGCCTTGCCTGCAGCGCGTCGATGATCGAGCGCGCCTCTCCGGCACAGCCCAGCCCTTGCGAGAGCGCGGCCAGCAGATCATCATCCCCGCCGTCCGCTTCCAGATGGAGGCACGGCAGGTCGGACTTGGCGGCAAGCCGCTTCAGGACTGTCGTCTTGCCGTGACCGCGATCGCCCACCACGGCCATGACGTGGCCGGGCAGCGGGGCCGCCTCGGCCGCCTCCCCCGCGACGACCAGACCTTCGGCCACCGGCCTGCCATGCGGCGCCAGCAAAGCCAGCTCGTCTTCGGAAAGCGCGACATAGCGACCGCTTTCCTCATCCGCGGTGACGCGTTCGCTCGCCTTCTCCCGTGCGCGCTGGCCCAAGATTTCGCGGATCAGCGACAGCTGGCGAATCCGCCGCGCGATCACCACGCGCGCGCCCTGTGCCATCAGGACGAAGCCGGCGGCGACACGGCCAAGGGCGCCGCCGATACCGTCGGGATTGCGCGAAACCCACGCCAGCACCGCATTGCGCGGCGCGCCCAGCCTTGCCAACGTCTCGATCCGGTCGCCCCACCAAGTCGTGATGATGAAGAGGACCGGGATCGCGAGCAGCCAGCAGAATGTCAGCAACCAGCTGTAGATCGCGCCCTTGCCGACAAGGCTGGCGGTAACCGTCAGGATCAGGCCGACTCCGATGATCACCGATGCCACCAGACGCAGCGATCTTTTGCGCAGGGCAGCGCGCGGATCCTCTTCCTGACCCGCCCTCGCCATCGCGTCGATGACCTGCACCAGCGCTGCGCCTGCAAAGATCCAGCAGGCGATCAGCCACAACAGCCGGATCGGCGCGGGCGCGAAGAAGGCTGGGAAGAACCAGTTGAGGACCAGCAGCAGCGCGAGCCAGTCGAGCGGCCTGAGTGCGTGGCGGATCAGACCGAAAAGATAGGCAAGTAACGACGACAGGAAGGTCTGCGGCTTATGCGCCCTTTGCGTGCGCTCCATGTCGGCCAGCACACTGCGTCCGACACCGCGCCAGAACCGAAAGACTACGACAATCAGCAAGATCTGAAAGATCAGCAGCAGGTGCCCGGCGCGAAATTCCATCAGGTCGCGGGCAAAAGCCTTCAGATCGGCAAATCCGGTGGCCAGATTATAGCGCAGGGTCAGGGCAATCTGCTTCACCTCGCGCTTGACCTGATCCAGCCCTTCCTCGCCAAAGCCGGTTACCCGCGATCGCAAGCCCGACGAGAGCGAGGGCAGCAGGGCCAGCCTTGCCTGGTTCATGGTCTGCATCGACCGGTAGAGTGCATCGCGGCGCTTCGCGACCAGCGTGGATTCGATCCGGTCCAACTGGCCGACCCGGCGTAACAGCGCCTGCTGATACTCGGCCAGGCGCTCTCCGGCATCATCCGACATCAGCGCGGGATCGACGGGGGGGACGGGTATCGCGATGCGTTCGCCGGGCCCGCTGCCCGACAGCGCATCGGACAATTCGCTTCTGGTCGTGCGCAGCGCCGCGATCAGTTCGCCGTACAGCGCGTCGGCGCTGGCTTCGGCGCCGGGGGCGGCAGCCACGGCAGCGACCTTGCGCGGCCATGTTAGAGCCTGCGTTTCTATCAGTTCGATCGCGGCGGTTTCATTCTCGATCCGGGCGGCTTCGGCATCGACTGCCTCGCGCGCGACACGCAACTGCGCCCGCGTGGCCGAAAGAAGACTCCGCCGCTCGGCTTCCGCAGCGGCGCGCAACTCCTCCGCCTCTGCACGCTGGAGGGCGGCCGCTTCGCCGAGATCGGCGGTCTGGGCTGCGGCATCGGCCTCGCTTTGCACAGCGGCAACATCGGAGGCGGCACTATCGTCCTGCGCAAAGGCGTTCGCCAATCCCGAAAGAGGCGATAACCAAAGGAGGATGGCGATCAGCAGGAAGCCGATGGATCGGGCATTCAGCCTGCTATGTGCCCCGCCCCCGCGCATCGTGCTCCTTCCCCAAGAGACAGCCGCCAATAGCAGGGGATATCCCCGAAAACGCAGGTGTCCGCTTGCCGGGAACGTCCCCTGTCCGCTGCGATCTGTCAACGGCAGAGCCCAGGTGCGGTCAGGACGTGACGCGAAATCCGCATTCAGTCGCCGCGAAGGCAGCCTTAGTCCAACCGGGCGACCCAGCCATGCGTATCGGGTTCCAGCCCGCGCTGGATGCCCGTCAGCCGGTTCTTCATCTTTTGCGTCAACTGCCCGGGGCCGCCGCTGCCGATGGTGAATTCGCCGTCATGGCCCGCAACCCTGCCGACGGCCGTCACGACCGCCGCGGTGCCGCAGGCGAAGCATTCGACCAGCCGCCCCGTCGTCGCATCCTCGCGCCATTGTTCAAGGCTGTAGCGGCCTTCCTCGACGGTCAGCCCTTCCTCGCGCAGCAGGGTAATCAGGCTGTCGCGCGTGATGCCGGGCAGGATCGTGCCGGTCAGCGCGGGCGTCAGCACCGTGCCGTCGTCGAACACGAAGAACAGGTTCATGCCGCCCAGTTCCTCGATCCACTTGCGTTCTGCCGCATCGAGGAAGACGACCTGGTCGTGCCCGCGCTCGATCGCTTCGGCCTGCGGGACAAGGCTCGCCGCGTAATTGCCGCCGCATTTGGCCGCACCGGTGCCGCCGGGGGCCGCGCGGGTGTAGTCGCTGGACACCCAGATCGACACGGCAGGCGCGCCCGACTTGAAGTAATTGCCGGCCGGGCTGGCGATCACCATGAACTTGTAGCGCTTGGCCGGGCGCACGCCCAGGAACACTTCGGACGCGAACATGAAAGGCCGCAGATAAAGCGAGGCGCCTTCGAGATCGGGAATCCACGCGGCGTCCTTTTCGACCAGCAGGCGGACCGATTCCAGGAACAGCTCCTCGGGCAGGTCAGGCATGGCCATGCGCCGCGCCGAGACGTTGAAGCGTTTCGCATTCGCCTCCGGCCGGAACAGCGCGGTGCTGCCGTCGGGATGGCGATAGGCTTTCATCCCTTCGAAAATTTCCTGCGCGTAATGCAGCACCGCCGCCGCAGGATCGAGCGCGATCGGTCCGCGCGGGCCCAGCGTCGCATTGTGCCAGCCCTCGCCCTCGGCCCAGTCGACCATGATCATGTGATCGCTGAACAGCGTGCCGAACCCCGGGTTTTCCAGCAACTGCACGCGCGTTTCATCGGGCACGGGCGCGGGATGCGCCAGGGTGATAAATTCGGTCGGCGCAGCGGCGGTCGTCGCCATGGATCAGTCTCTCACTTCAGCGGCAATTATCGAAGGATCGCGGTTAGGCGCACGCGCCCATCGTTGCAAGAGGGAGCAAGGCCCCGCAACAAGCCTCTACCGCCCGCCGGGCGGCACGCCGTTCCTTTCGAGGAAGTGGACGATATTCCCGTAATAATGCTGCGTGATTACCGGGCCCGACACGACATGGCCGAAACCGGGATAGAGCATCATCTCGAACGGCACATTCGCTTCCTGCATCGCGGCGACCATGGCGGTGGAATTGTCCATCACGACATTGTCGTCGCTCATCCCGTGGATGATGAGCAGCGGGTCGGCGATTTTCGCGGCATCCGCGATCGTGTTGGATGCCTCGTAGGCTTCGGGCACCTCGCGCGGGTCGCCCATGTAGCGTTCGGTGTAGAACGTGTCGTAGAGTTCCCACTTCGTCACCGAGGATGCCGCGACGCCCGCCGCATAGAAACCGGGATCAGCTTCCAGCATCTTGAGCGTCATGTATCCGCCATAGCTGCCGCCATAGATCGCGATGCGGTCGGGATCGACGAAAGGCAGGGTCTTCAGCCATGCGCCGCCGGTCTTCTGGTCGGCGACCTCTACGCTGCCCATCGCCTTGCGGATCTGCTTTTCGAATTCGACGCCGCGATAGTCGGAACCGCGATTGTCAATCTCGAACCAGATATAGCCGAGGTCGACGAAATATTGCGCGATGGTCGAACCCCAGGCGCTGTCGACCTGCTGCGCATGCGGCCCGCCATAGTGATAGAACATCACCGGATAGCGCTTGCCCTTCTCCATCGCCGGAACCAGCATCTTCCAGTAAAGCGTGCTGCCGTCCTCGGCCTTCAGCGTGCCGAAACGCGTGACCGCATGGCTGGCGGCAAACGGCGCATAGGGATGATCGGCATCCAGCGCGTTTTCCATCAGCCAGGTTAGCCGCTGCCCGGCATTGTCGGCAAGGTAATATTGCGTGGGCTGCGCCGGGTTCGACCGGTTCACGATCATGGTGCGCCCTGCCCCGTCCATCGAACCGCCATGGAACCATCCCGGCTGGGTCAGCCGTTCGGGCACGCCGCCGTTTGCATAGTCGAGGCGGTAGATATGGTTCTCCAGCGGGCTATCCTTGCGTCCCTTGAACCACAACTGCCCTGCCGCCTCGTCCACGCCGAGCAGGCCGGTCACGACCCAGTCGCCGCTGGTCAGCTGGGTCCATTGTCCGCCTGCAAACCGCCACAGATGCGCGAACCCGCTGCGTTCCGACTTCCAGATCAGCGAGCCGTCCTTGAGGAAGCGATAATCGGAGAACTGGTTGATCCAGTGGCCTTCCGCCGCGGTTTCGCTGAACACCAGCGTACTTGCGCCCGTCGCGGGATCGACCCTCAGCATGTCGAGTCGGCTTTGCGCACGGTTCTGGCGCTGGACATAGAGCGACCCGTCGGGCGCCCAGTCGACGCGGGTGACATAGATGTCCCGCTCGGACCCGAGGTCGGCCTTGGTCAGGTTTCCGCCGTCGGCATCCATGACATAGAGGTCGATCTCGACATTCGCCGTGCCTGCCAGCGGATAGTGCTGTTCATAGGTGCTGGTGCTGCCCGCACCGATCGCGGTGCGCGTGACGACTGCGACGGGTGCCTCGTCATAGCGCAGGACAGCGATACGCTTGCCGGCGGGGCCCCATTTATAGCCATAGTCGCGGTCCATTTCCTCCTGCGCGACGAATTCTGCCTCGCCCCAGTGGACTGTGTCGCTGTCTTCCTCGGGCGTGATGGCGACCGGCGTCCCGCCGACCGGTGCGACATAAAGCCGCCCCTCGCGCACGAAGGACACTTTCGTATTGTCGGGTGAGATCGCAGGATTGAGCTCGCCTTCCTCGCTGTCGGTCAGGCGGGTGATGCTGCCATCCAGCCGGGCAAGGAACAAATCGCCGTCCAGCGGCACCAGGATCGACTGCGAATCCTCGGACCATTCATAGGACACGATGCCTTTCAGGCTGGCGATGCGCGCACGTTCGCGCTGCATCTTCTCTGCCTCGGACAATTCGCGGCCCGGTCCGAACGCTTCGGAATCGACCAGCATCGACCATTCGCCGCTCTGCCGGTCATAGGCCCACAGATCATAGCGATAGCGGTCGTCGTCGCGCGGGCGCAGCAGGGTGAGCCAGCGGCCGTCGGGCGACAGCTTCATCGCGCGCGGCGATGCACCGTTCAGCGACGGGCTGCCCGCGATGCGTTCGAGGGTCAGGTCCTTTTGCGGGACATCGGGAACCGGCATCGGCGTCGATGCGGTGCCGGGCAGATCATAGGCCTGTTTCGCCATGGCAGTTCCTCCGATCATGGCGCCCAGAACGATGGCGGACGCGGCAAGACGCAGAAATCGGGAAGTCGAACGGGGCATGGCATGGTCCGGCATGTTTGAGAACGCGCCGCTTCATTGGACAAAGCGATTACAAATGCAACCGTTGCTCCGACCCGCGCTCCATCCGCGCCCCTATACGCAGATGCAAAAAGGGCGGCCCCCACAGGAACCGCCCTTTCGTGTCTCGCTTGTGCGCGAAGGCTTACGCGTTCTCGCGAACCGTCTTGCGCTCCGCAATACGCGCGCTCTTGCCGGTACGGCCGCGCAGGTAATACAGCTTTGCACGACGCACGACGCCGCGGCGGACCACGGTGATGCTGTCGATGTTGGGCGAGTAGAGCGGGAAAACACGCTCCACGCCTTCGCCGAAGCTCATCTTGCGAACGGTGAAGTTCGAACCCATGCCGCGGTTCGAACGCGCGATCACGACGCCTTCGTAGTTCTGCACACGCTCACGCGTGCCTTCCACGACGCGCACGCCGACGCGCACGGTGTCGCCCGCGCGGAATTCCGGAATATCCTTGCCGAGGCCTGCAATGGCCTCCGCTTCAAGCTGCTGGATCAGGTTCATGTGCCTGTGCCTTCATCATCGTGCCGCGCGCCAGAGGCAGGCTGTCCCCGAACGTCACCATGACGTTCCCAAAGGTCCGGCCTGCGTAACCGTGTATCGTCCTCGCCGCGCTGCTTTCGCCACGCCGCGATCTTCGCATGATCCCCCGATCGCAGCACTTCAGGGATCGTGCGCCCTTCCCATTCGACAGGTCGGGTAAAATGCGGATATTCGAGCAGACCGTTCTCGAACGATTCCTCGACTCCGCTGGAAGCCGCGCCCATTACGCCGGGAAGCAGCCGAATGCAAGCGTCGAGCAGCATGATCGCGGCAGGCTCTCCGCCCGACAGCACGATGTCGCCGACCGACACTTCCTCGACATCGCGACCTTCGAAGATACGCTCGTCGAAACCCTCGAACCGGCCGCACAGCACGATCGCGCCCGGCCCGGCGGCCAGTTCGCGCACGCGAGCCTGTGTCAGCGGTCGTCCGCGCGGCGTCATCGCCAGCACCGGCGCGCCGGGGTTCAGCCCGCGCGCATGGTCGATCGCAGCGGCCAGCACATCGACTTTCAGCACCATGCCCGCGCCGCCGCCCGCGGGCGTGTCGTCGACCGTGCGATGCTTGTCGGCGGCAAAATCACGGATCTGAACGGTGCTTAGCGACCATGCCCCCGATTCCAGCGCGCGGCCGGCAAGGCTGATGCCCAGCGGTCCGGGAAACATCTCTGGGTAAAGAGTCAGTATTGTCGCGGCAAAGCTCATCGCGCTCCGTTAGCGGTAGCGAGCCGATCCTTCAATCGCCGCAACCGCCGCAACCGCCCCCGCCGCCGTCTCCGCCGCCATCGCTGCCGCATCCGCCGGAAGAGCTGGCATACATCCGATGAAACGGGTCAAGCGTCGTGCCGGCCAGCACGGCGGGACCGAACAATGCGACCGCCATGCCGAATTCCGTCTCGCGCGGGGCGCGCTGCAGCCTTTCCTCCCGCGCGCGAAGCGAGGCCAGCTCTGCCCGTCCCGCCTTGGTCGCGGTGTCGAGGATCTGGAAACGCGCGATAACCGCCAGCAGGGTCACGAGGACGAACACGATCAAAAAACCGACGCTTTCCTCGCGCAGCACGCCCAGCCGCCAGCGCATGATCCCGATCAGCAGCAGCGCCAGTATGGGGAGGGTCTGCACGATGCGTACGCGGATTTCGCCGCCCTCTTCCATCGCCAGCCCCAGGGCGCGCAAACGGGCGTGGATCGTCTGCGCCGCACCGGACACCGCGCGGACCAGTTGCGCAGCGGTGAACTTGCGGCTTGTCGACAGCAAGGCCCGCTGCGCCTCGGTCGATCCGCCGCCCGCGCGCGGGATCGACAAGGCGTTCAGTCCGTCCACCGCCAGCCTTCCCTCCGCCGCCAGCCGCGCTCCGACCGCCTGCGCCAGCTGCACGCGCCCGCCGGCGAGCACGGCGATATGCTCCTCGTCGTTCAGCCCGCCCGGTCGGCCATCGGGTATGAATGCGCTCTGCAGGGCCTTGCCCAGTACCAGCGCCGCCACGAAGGCAGCGGCGTGAAATGCCAGATAGGCCCCTGCGCTCCAGTCGAGCGGATTCCAACCGTGCATCGCGCGTACACCCTCCAGATTCGGCGCATCACCACAGGATGAAGACAAGCATAGCAGCACAGATTGCCAAAACGGTTACGATCAATGCCGCCCGTTTCGGAACAAGGAGATAGTCGCGCGTGCGGACCCTGCGGGCCTGCGGATCGCGATAGAGCCGCTTTTGCGCCGCCGGCCAGATATCCGCAGGAGACGGGCCGAAGATCCGCTCATAGCTGGCAAGCGTGTCGGCATATTGCCGGAAATAGCGATCGCGTTCCGCCTGTCCGCCCGCGGTCGGACCGTGATGCAGCGGGCCGCCCAGTATCTCGGGGCAAAAGCGTTCCCAATAGTCGCGGCTGTAGGTCAGGTGCAGATGCCATGCCTGATCGACCGCATCGGATGGCGTAACCGGATGGCCCGCGCGCATCGCCAGAAAGCAGAAGCGGCGATATTCCTCCACCACCCTGTCGGCATAGGTCCGGTCCCAGCCATTTTCGCGGGCCAGCCGGTCGATAAAGCCGAATTCCGCGTCGGCAGGCCCGACCTGATAGGATGACAGCGATTGCCAGAGCCGCAGATCGTCATCCTGCCCCGGCCTGTCCATCCGTCGGTCAGTCCATGTGCTTCAGGCCGACGCGTAGGTAATCCCAGCCGGTCACGACCGTCAGCACCGCCGCCGCCCACAGGCATACGAGGCCCGTGATCCGGATCCATTCCATCGCGGGCAAGGCGCCTGCAAGGATCAGCGCGCCCAGCGCGATGATCTGCGCGGTCGTCTTCCATTTCGCCAGCTTGGACACCGGCACCGACACCTGCACCCCGGCCAGGAATTCGCGCAAACCAGACACCGCGATTTCCCGCAGCAATATGACAAGACCCGCCAGCACATGCAGATCGCCCGCATAAGGCCCGGACAAGCCGCCCTTCGCGGCCAGCACCAGAATGACCGCGCCGATCATTAGCTTGTCGGCAATGGGGTCGAGGAATACGCCCAGCCTGCTGACCCGCCCGCTGGAGCGCGCGAGATAGCCGTCGAAATAATCGGTGATCCCGGCCAGCGAATACAGCACGAAGGCAATGCCGTGCCCCAGCGCCCATCCGGGCCACCACAGCAGGCCGACCAGAAGCGGAACCGCGAAAATGCGCGAAAGCGTCAGAAGATTGGGAAGTGTCAACATAGATTCGGCCATGCTGTAGCCCGAAACGGCCAACCAGCCAAAGCGCGCACCACGCGTCTTGACCCGTTTTAATCGTCCGAACGCAACGCGCGGGCTTGTACGGTTCGGGATGGTCGGTAAGGACGGGCGCCGACCCATCATGATGACCTCCACCGATCTTCTCACCAAGCGGCGCTTTCTGCCGTTGTTCGTTACCCAGGTGCTGGGGGCGTTCAACGACAATCTGTACAAGAACGCGATGGTGCTGTTCGTCGTCTATGCGGTCTATTCCAGCGCGGCAGAGGAAGCGATGTTCTCAGCCGTGGCGCAGGGGCTGTTTACCCTGCCCTTCGTGCTGTTCTCGGCGCTTTCGGGACAGCTTGCGGACATGCGCGACAAGGCGATGATTATCCGCCGGGTGAAGCTTGCGGAAATCGGGATCATGCTGGTCGGCGCGGCGGGATTGATGCTGGCGGCGATGGACATTGCGGTCCACGCGGCGGCGATACCGCTTCTGCTGCTCGCGCTGTTCGCGATGGGGGTCCACTCCACCTTTTTTGGCCCGATCAAATACGCGATCCTGCCGCAACATCTTGAAAAGAACGAGGTGCTGGCGGGCACGGGCCTGGTCGAGGCGGGGACCTATATGGCGATCCTTGCCGGTACGATTCTCGCGGGCTGGATTTCGGTCGAGATTGCCGCGGGAATGGTGATCGGCCTTGCGCTGCTCGGCTGGTTCGCAGGCAAGCAGGTTCCCAGCGCGCCGGCGCAGGGCGTGGTGGAACCCATCGACTACAATGTCTGGCGCTCCTCGATCAATGTGGTGAAGGGTTCGATGCAGGATGCGCGCGTGTTCTATGCCATCCTCGCGATCAGCTTTTTCTGGACGATCGGCGCGGTGCTTTTCATCGAGTTTCCCCCGCTCGCCAAGAATGTGCTGACCGCCAGCAAGGAAGTCGCCAGCCTGTTCCTCGTCGTCTTTTCGATCGGGGTGGCGATCGGCTCGGTCTCGATCAACCTGCTGCTGAAGGGCGAGGTGTCGGCGCGCTATTCGCCCATCTCGGTCATCGTGATGGGGCTGTTCGTACTGGCGTTCCATTTCGTGTGCCGGATGTGGCAGCCCGAGGCGGAGGGGCTTTATTCGGTGATGGAATTCATCGCACTGCCGCTCGCCGCACCCCTGCTGCTGTGCCTGATGGGCATCGCGATCGCGGGCGGCATGTTCGTGGTGCCGCTCTACGCGTTTCTCACGACGGTGGTCGACAAGTCGCAGACGGCGCGCACGGTCGCGGCAAACAATCTGGTCAACAGTTTCGCGATGGTGGGCGGATCGGCGCTGGCCATGGGGCTCAGCGCGATTGGCGTATCGATCGTAGACCAGTTGCTGCTGGCCGCGGCGATGAGCGTGATTTCGGCCTGCCTGGGATTTATCCTGTACCGCGCCGAATGCCGTCTTGCCCCCGCTGCCTGATCAGGTGCTGGCTGATCAGGTACTGGCTGATCAGGTACTGGCTGATCAGGCGATGAAGCCGACGACTGCCATGAAGCAGGCACAATAGGCCATCAGGAATTCCTTGGCGTCGCGCGTGGTGAGGCCCCAGAACAGCGCTTCGGGTTCGTCCTGCGCGACCTGCTGCATCAGCGGGTTTATCCGCCGCCCGAACCATCCCTTTACCGCAGCGCGGCGGCGGGCCACCGGCTGGATAACGGCAAAGCGGATCGGAACGCGCATGGCTGGAGTGGCGGCGTAGATCATCGACGTGCTTTCCTCGCTTGGCCAACGGGGTTCCTGACCGGCCCGTTGCTGACCGTCCCCACGGGCTTCCGCCACCGAAACGAGCGATCGCGGTAACGGTTTCTTAACCAAGCTTGTAAACACCACGAACGAAAGCGCGACGCCGCACCCGCTCCGTTACGGGACAGGTGTCAGAGGGCCGTCGTTAACCATCGTATCGAAAGTCGGGCCGCAAGCCGCGTCTTCTTGCGCGCCTCAACCTTCCTGCTTCGCATTCGCCTTCGACATCGCCAGAATTTTTTTCCACTCGTCGGGCAGGACTTCGCTGACCGACAGGCGCATCAGCTTGACCAGTTCCATTTCCGACAGCGATTCCTCTGCCTTGACCTGCTTTAGCGTGACCGGGGCGGGCAGTTTCTCGACCGGCTTGACCTTCACGGCGGCCCATTTGCCGGTTTCATCGGTGGGATCGGCGATGCCTGCCTCGCTGATCTCGCAGATCCCCACGATCTCCAGCCCGATATTGGAATGATAGAAGAACGCCTTCTCGCCCTTTTTCATCGCGGCGAGGTTGTTCTTGGCGCGGTGGTTGCGGACCCCGTCCCAGGTCCCCTCGCCTTCCGACACGAGGTCATCCCACGAATAGACATCGGGTTCCGATTTCATCAGCCAGAACCGTTTACCCATGCCGTCGTGCTCCTTCATCCATTGACGCGCATCTTCGCCGCCCGTTCGCCGCGGCCAAAGCTGCCGGCGCTTCCCATAGAGAGAGGAACCGGCAGGGTGCAAGTACGCGCAAACGGATGTGCCAGCCGCCGCCGGACCAAGGATCGCATCCGGCAACAAAATCTTACAAGCATGCCGCAGATCCGAAACATCACCGGTGATAGACCGAATTCAGATCGAGAGACGGCGATCCGGTGACCGTAACCAGCGGCACGAACGGTCGGTCTCCGATCGCTTCCTGTCTCGGTGGCAGGGCGGCCGACCGATCCCCCGCCCTGTCATCGACTAGGCCGCCGGAGTTCCTCCTCCACCCCGTGTCTCCGGCGGCCGCCCCCCCGGTGCCAAGATCGCCTTCTCGCCGGGCTCGTGATGGCTCTGGAAGGGAACGCCCCAACTTGAAGACTGACAGCATGACGACTAGTCTTTCCGGCACACCAACAACATGGCTGCAGCCGTGCAGTCCCGCGCCGGATCCTGACCTACTGATGGCAAGCCAGACTATCCTCGTCGTCGAAGACGATCCGCAGCTTCGCGTTCTGATCGCGCGCGCGCTGAAAGAACATGGCTATGACGTGCGGACCGCGTCGACCGGGGCGGAAATGCAGGTCCAGCTCGATGATGGAGAGCCCGCGCTTATCGTGCTCGACATCATGCTTCCCGGTACCAACGGGATCGAACTCCTCCGCCGCCTTCGCGCCACCAGCGACATTCCCGTCATTTTCGTCAGCGCGCGCGGCGGCGAGGCGGACCGGGTCGTCGGGCTGGAACTGGGCGCGGACGATTATCTGGCCAAGCCCTTCGGCACGCGCGAATTGCTTGCGCGGATCACCGCGGTGCTGCGCCGTCATTCCAATGGTGCGGGCACGTCCAGCCAGCGCCAGCGCCAGGACGAAGTCGTGTTCGACGGCTGGACCCTCTCGCTGTCGCGCCGCGAATTGCGGTCGCCGACCAAGGCTTTGGTCGAGCTGACCACAGCCGAATTCGACCTGCTGAGCGCTTTCGTCCAGTCCCCCCAAAGGGTCATCAGCCGCGAGCGCCTGATCGAACTGTCGCGCACGCGCATCGGCGATTCCTCCGACCGCAGCGTCGACGTGCTGGTCAGCCGCCTGCGCCGCAAGCTGACGACCGAAGGAAACGAGGCGCCGATCGCCACAGTCCGCGGCGTCGGATATATGTTCACGGCGGAAGTCTCGCCCGCGTGAAATGGCCTGGCCGCGAGAATGCAGGCTTTTTCAGGACCGGTCTGCTGGGCCGGCTGCTGGGCATCCTCCTGCTTGTCGTAGCCCTCGAATTCGCGCTCAACGCCTTTGTGTTCGAGCGTGCGAACGAGTTTTCGCTTCAGGAAGAGGACGCCGCCAGCATCTCCGACCGGCTGGTCGTGGCCTATCGGCTGATCGACCATGCACCGGTCGAAACGCGGCAGTCGGTCGCGCAGGAACTTTCGACCAATCATTTCCGCATCCGCTGGTCGCGGGAAACGGCGCGCCGCGCCGCTAGCCTCGAACTTGACACCTTGCGCAGCCAGATCGTCGCGCAGGAAGAGGAACTGGGGCGCGCGGGCCTTCGCCTTCATCTCGAACCGCTGAGCGGCGGCGGCAATGTCGCGGGCAGCATGATCCTGTCGGACCGGACCGTCATGCGCTTTTCTGCCGAGGTGCACGAGACGTTCAAGCTGAACGCGCAGCGCGTGGTCATGCTGCTGCTGCCGACGGCATTGCTGATGCTGGTCGGCGGGCTGCTGGTCGGCGCCGCGCTTCGCCCCTTGCGCAAGCTGGTCGCCGCATCCCGCAAGGTGGGCGAACTGGAGGACCCCGAGCCCGTGCCGCTGGCCGGACCGCAGGAGGCGCGCGACCTTATCAATGCCTTCAACGAGATGCAGGACCGCATCCACCAGCTGATCAGCAATCGCCAGCTCACCATCTCGGCGATTGCCCACGATCTCAGGACTCCGCTTGCGCGCCTGCAGATGCGGCTGGACCAGCAGCGCCCGGATCGCGATTCCATGGCCGCCGACGTGGCGGAGATGCGCATGCTGCTCCAGTCGCTGCAGACCTTCAACGAAGGGCACGACCACCGCGGCCCTGTGGAGCGTATCGACATTGCTGCAACCGCACAGACATTGGTCGACGACGCCTGCGACCGCGGCCTCGACGCGGATTACGATGGGCCGGGCCATCTTGAAATGCAGGGGCGCGCGCTGGCCTTGCGCAGGGTGATGTCGAACCTGATCGAGAACGCGCTGCATTATGCGGGCAATGTCCATGTCCGGCTTGCGCAAGAGGGCAAGGAGGTCATCGTCATGGTCATGGACGACGGGCCGGGAATCGCGGAATCCCAGATAGATGAGGTCCTTAAACCCTTCGTTCGACTCGATCACGCGCGCGCGCGCAACACGCCGGGCATGGGTCTCGGCCTCGCGATCGTGAACCGCATCGTGCGGGCGCAGGGCGGCAGCTTCTCAATCGCCAATCGTACTTCGGGGGGGCTTTGCGCGACGATCCGCCTTCCCCTCGACGGCCCCGAATAACCCGCCGGCGCAACGCCCCGGCGCAGTTTGCCGCGCAGCAACAAATTCTTACAAACAGGAACGGTTCAGGAAACACACGGGCTCTAGTTCTCTGGCACATCCGCACTCTTGCGAGGCAGATCCATTTTCCCGGATGCAGTCAGAAGGACTTTCCCGATGAACGAACTTATCGGTCGCGTTTTCAATTTCGAAAAGACCATCTTCCCGAACAGCAGCGAGCTTTACGGCACGCTGGCCCGCGACGGGCAGAGCCCGAAGGCGCTGATGATTTCATGCGCCGATTCGCGCATCGTGCCCGAGGAAATCATGCAGGCCCGCCCCGGCGACCTGTTTGTCTGCCGTAACGCCGGCAATATCGTCCCGCCCTACGCCTCGATGCTGGGCGGTGTCTCGGCCACCGTCGAATATGCTGTCGCTGCCCTTGGCGTGCGCGACATCATCGTGTGCGGTCATACCGACTGCGGCGCAATGAAGGCGCTCGCTTATCCCGACGGGCTTGAAGCCATGCCAAACGTGGCCGCGTGGCTGAAGCACGGCGGCGCTGCCCAGACGGTCGTCAACAGCTGTCAGGGTCACCTCCAAGGTGAAGACCGCATCCGTGCGATGATTAACGAGAACGTGATTGCCCAGCTTGCGAACCTGCGCACCCATCCTTCGGTCGCGCGCGCAATGGCCGCTGGCGAGATGAGCCTGCACGGCTGGGTCGTGGACATTCACGAAGGCCAGGTTCTCGGCCTCGATGGACACACCGGCCAGTTCGTGCCCCTGCGCGACAATCAGCCCCTGCCAGTCGCCGTTCCGGCTCAGGCACGCTATAGCCTTGCGGAGGCCGCCGAATGACCACAGCAGCCGCAACCCCTGCGGCGATGGAAGAAAAGACCGGGATGTTCGCCCATTTCGGGCGTGACTTCACGGCTTCCATCGTCGTCTTTCTCGTCGCCATGCCGTTGTGCATGGGTATCGCAATCGCTTCGGGCGTTCCGGCCGAAAAGGGCCTGATCACTGGCATCATCGGCGGCATTGTGGTCGGCATGTTCGCCGGCTCGCCGCTGCAGGTCAGCGGTCCGGCCGCGGGCCTTGCCGTCATCGTGTTCGACTTCGTCGCGAACAACGGCCTCACCGCGCTTGGCCCCATGCTCGTTCTTGCGGGCGTGATCCAGTTCATTGCCGGCTATATGAAGCTTGGCGCGTTTTTCCGGTCCATCAGCCCTGCCGTGGTGCACGGCATGCTGGCCGGCATCGGCGCGCTGATCGTCATCAGCCAGTTCCACATCCTGTTCGATGCCAGCCCGCTTTCGAACGGTGTCGCGAACTTGGCGGCCATGCCTGCTCGCCTTCTTGGCCTGTCGCCGTTCAACCTTCAGCAGGCCGAGATGGCGCTCGGCATCGGTCTTCTGACCATCGGCATCATGGTGGGCTGGGAAAAGTTCAAGCCCGCCAAGATGGGCCTGCTTCCCGGCGCATTGCTGGGCGTCGTCGGCGCGACCTTGGTCGCCATGGCTCTGGGTCTCGACATCACGCGCGTCAATGTGCCCGATTCGATCGTAGGCGCGGTCGCGACGCCGGGCGACGGCTTTCTTGCGATGCTGCTCAGCCCGACGATCATCATCGCGGCCATAGCCGTGGCTTTCATCGCCAGCGCGGAAACGCTGCTGTCGGCGGCTGCGGTCGACCGGATGCATGACGGTGTGCGCACCAATTACGACAAGGAATTGAGCGCGCAGGGCGTCGGCAACTTCCTGTGCGGCCTTGCCGGTGCACTGCCGATGACGGGTGTGATCGTGCGTTCGTCGGCCAATGTGCAGGCAGGCGCCAAGACCCGCCTGTCGACCATCATCCACGGTATCTGGATCCTTGGCTTCGTGTCGCTGCTGCCGTTCGTGCTCAGCGAGATTCCGATGGCGGCTCTGGGCGGCGTGCTGGTGGTGACCGGCTGGAAGCTGGTGAGCCTCAAGCATGTGCGCCACCTCTATTCCAGCTATGGCGCGCTTCCGGCGGTCATCTGGACGGCGACCTTCGTGCTGGTCGTCACGGTCGACCTGCTGACCGGCGTGCTGGTCGGTCTTGCCCTGACGCTGCTGGAACTGATCCCGCATCGCCGTTCGCTCAAGCTGAAGGTCGAGGAAAACGACGAGGGCGAAGAGCGTGACGTACACCTGTCGGGCAGCGCGACTTTCATCAGCCTGACGGGCCTGACCCGCCGGCTGGAGAGCATCCCGGGGGACCGTCCGGTTCGCGTCAACCTGAACCACGTTCAAGGCTTCGACCACACCTCGGCGGAGCAATTCAAGGAATGGGTCAGCCGGCGCCGCAAGATGGGGCACCGGGTCGAACTGACCGGACCCAACCACCTTGTGGACCGTTTTTCCTGACATAACGGTCCATACCTGCAGGACCGGGCGCTCCCCTCAGCGCCCGGTCCTTTTTTATTGGGCTGCTGCTGGCGGACCTGACAATTGCGACGCGAACAGGCGTTGCCTCTACCGCGCGCGCATAAAAAAGCCGGGTCCAGTGCCCGGCGTCTCATCTCAATAGCTGATACAGTGCGATGGTGGAGCCGAGGGGGATCGAACCCCTGACCTCTACAATGCCATTGTAGCGCTCTCCCAGCTGAGCTACGGCCCCAATCTTCATCGCATTACCAAAAGGACGCTGCGCCCGGTTTCCCGCTGGCCTGTCCTCTGGCGGGGCACCCTGGGAGGGGCCCTGCTCTCCGCCCCTTGCAGCCCGGTTCGTAACGGGGCGTCCGGTGCGGAGAGCGGCTCTCTAGGCAGTGATTCCGCCGGTTGCAAGAGCAAAATTCAACCGGCGGAAAAACAGCTTCGGACGATCAGTTGTCGTCGTCGTCGTCGTCGCTGGCCTTGGCCACGCCAAGGTCGTCGTCGCCGCCGAGATCGACGTCGTTGTCCGGCGAATCCTCGTCGTCGTCAACGTCGATGTCCAGATCGTCGTCGCCCAGATCCTCGTCATTCTCGGGCTTCTGGGTCTTCTCTTCCTCGTAGGGAATCGGCTGCTTGGACTTCAGCACCGGCTCGGGCGTCCATTCGTTACCGCATTCGATGCAGGTAACCGGATCGTCCTTGCCGAGATCGTAGAAGCGGGTGCCGCATTTCGGGCAGCTGTGCTTGGCACCCCATTCGGGCTTGACCATGAAAACCTCGTGAACTTGGCGCCGGGATGGCGCATGCGCTATTCGTGAAATTCGGCTGCCGGCGGCGAGAATCGGACAGCTTGGTCCTTCCCGCCCCCGGCACGAGCCGCGCGCCTTGCCATAGGCCTTGCGCGCTGTCAAAAGCCTGCGCCGATCCGACCCGTCATTTCCCGGTTGCCGCCGCCCGGCGCTTAGCGACCTCGGCGGCAGAACATCTGGAAAAGGGCCCTTTCGTTGAGCCATCACAATCCGCCTTCCCCCCGCCGTTTCATGCCGGGCGCCCCGCTGACGGGAAGACTTCGCGTTCCGGGCGACAAGTCGATCAGCCATCGCTCCCTGATGTTCGGGGCACTGGCCGTCGGACGCACCACCGCGCGCGGCTTGCTTGAGGGCGAGGACGTGCTGGCCACCGCCGCGGCGCTGCGCGCGATGGGCGCGGCCATAAAGCGGCAGGACGACGGCACATGGAACATCGACGGCGTAGGTGTCGGCGCGCTGCTTCAGCCAGAGACAGCGCTCGACATGGGCAATTCCGGGACCTCGACGCGGCTGCTGATGGGTCTGGTCGCCAGCCATCCGGTCACCGCGACGTTTACCGGCGACGCCAGCCTGTCGCGCCGCCCGATGGGCCGGGTCATCGATCCGCTCTCGCAGATGGGCGCCGATTTCACCGCCAGCCCCGGCGGCCGCCTGCCGCTCACCATGCGCGGCGCCTCGCCCGCCGTGCCGATCGAATATCGCCTGCCGGTCGCATCGGCCCAGGTAAAGAGCGCCGTTCTGCTAGCGGGCCTGAACTCGCCGGGTATCACGCGGGTGATCGAACCCGTGCCGACACGCGACCATACCGAGCGTATGCTGACAGGCTTCGGGGCGCAGCTGACCGTGGACGAGAACGGGGGCGAGCGGATCATCGAGCTGCATGGCCAGGCCGAACTGCGCCCGCAGGACATCGTCGTACCGGGCGATCCTTCCAGCGCCGCCTTCTTTGCGGTCGCCGCGTTGATCGTGCCGGGGTCGGATCTGGTGATCGAGAACGTGGGCCTCAACCCGACGCGCGCGGCGCTGTTCACCGTGCTGCGCCAGATGGGCGGACACATCGAGGAACTGGACCGCCGCGAGGTAGGCGGCGAGCCGGTGGCCGATCTGCGCGTGCGCCATTCCGCCTTGACCGGCGTGGACGTCGATCCCGCCCTCGCCCCGGCCATGATCGACGAGTTTCCGGTGCTGTTCGTCGCCGCCTCGCTGGCGGCGGGGCGTACGGTGACCAGCGGCCTCGACGAATTGCGCGTGAAGGAATCCGACCGGCTGGCGGCGATGGCGACGGCACTGACCGCCGCCGGTGCCCGCGTCGAGGAACGCGAGGACGGTCTGGTGATCGAAGGAACGGGCGGCGATCCGCTGAACGGTACGCAGGGCGCGCCCGTCACCACCCATCTCGATCACCGCATCGCCATGAGCATGGCGGTCGCGGGGCTCGCCAGCCGGTACGGCGTCGAGGTTGATGACACCGCCCCGATCGCGACGAGCTTTCCGAATTTCACGGCCTTGCTCAGCCAGGCGCAGGAAACGGCCCCGGCATGATTCCGATCGACTGGCCCACCATGGTCGGGTTTGGGGGGATGGGCTGCATCATCTGGGCCTATTGGTATATCACCGCCAATGACCAGCCCAATCCCTTCGTCCAGCACGGCGTGAACCTTGCAGGCGCGGCCTTGCTGACGATCTCGCTGCTGTATCATCTCAACCTCGCCTCCCTAGTGCTCGAGGGTTTCTGGGCCAGCATCGCGATCTGGGGACTTTGGAAAGCCTTCAGGAAGGGGAAGCACGCATGATCATCGCCGTCGACGGTCCGACCGCCAGCGGAAAGGGCACCATCGCCAAGGGGCTTGGCCGGCATTTCGGGCTGCCGGTGCTCGATACCGGTCTGCTTTACCGTGCGGTCGGCTTGCAGACCCGCGTCATGGGCCTTGACCCCGACGATCCGATCGACGCCGCGCGGGCGGCCAGCTTTCCCGATTCGCTGCTGCAGGAACCGGATCTTCGCTCGGTCGCATGCGGTGCGCTGGCCTCGCGCGTGTCGGTGCACAAGCGGGTGCGTGCGGCTCTGCTGGAACGGCAGCGCCAGTTCGCCGCGCGGCCCGGCGGCGCGGTACTGGACGGACGCGACATTGGAACGGTGATCGCGCCCCACGCGGACGTAAAGCTGTTCGTGACCGCCAGCATCGAGGCGCGGGCCCGCCGCCGTCATGCTGAGAGCCGGGACCGCGGCGAAACCCTTACGCTCGAACAGGTCATGGACGATCTTGCCAAGCGCGACGAGCGTGACCGCAATCGCGCCGAAGCCCCGCTTCTGCAGGCGGAGGATGCCTTCCTGATCGACAATAGCGACATGAGCGTGTCGGAGGCGCTGGAGCATGCGATCTCCATCGTCGAAAAGGCCAGGCAGCAGAAAGGCTGACCATTTTTGCCGGATGCACACGCCCGGCAGTGCCAGACTTTGTCGGAACAATCGGGTCATCGATTCCGTTCTTCTGTTCAGAGAACCGCTCGGGTTCACCGAAGCAAAAGGGAATCATCCATATGAATCGTCGTAGCCTTACCCTCGCCGCGGGCGCACTCGCGCTTGCCCTGTCCGCCTGTTCGCAGGAACCGGAAGCCGAAGCCGATGTCGATGCGACCGCAAGCGCCGACGGCATGCAGAACCCGGTCGCAGCCGACATGGATGCCAAGGTCATGGCGGCGCTCGATCAATGCATGGCGGTCGAACCCAGTTGCGGCATGGGCACGCCGGCCGGCTATCTCGTCTTCCCCGACGTGACGGAAGTCGCGCTGGGCGTTGGCGGTGCGGGCGGCGATGGCGCCCTCGTCCAGAACGGCGAGATCGTGAGCTATTGGCGCATGGGCGAAGGCAGCATCGGCCTGCAGGCCGGTATCGAGGCCGCCTCCTATGTCTTCAAGGTCAATGACCCGGCGACCCTGCAGCAGTACACCGACAGCGGCGAATGGAGCATTGGCGCGGGCGCAGGCCTGACCATCGCCACCGCAGACGCCAGCGCACAGGGCGACAGCGAGGAATCGCAGGCCTATGTCTTCAACGCAGAGGGTCTGATGGCGGATGTCTCCATCGACGCGATGAAGATCTGGCGCACCGACGAGATGTCGACCGGCGGCAATGCCAGCACGGACATGACGACCACCGACACCACCGACTGATCGTTTAAATGAAACCGCTGCCGCCCCGGACGAATCAGGTCCGGGTCGGCAGCGGGCTTTCGGTTTCCACGACCCGTTTCAACTTGCTTTTCCCGCCGATCTGGCTTAACCGCGCGCCCGTCCGACGGGTTTGACCGCCCGGTCGGTGGCAGACGCGGTACTGACCGTTTCCACCATCCTCCACACGGTTTGGCTCTTCGGATATTCGCAGGCGCATTCGGCCCTGCGGATGGTTCGGCCCTTTTTGGCCCGCCTATGCAATGGTGCGGATGGCGGAAGAAAGACCGGCGGAAAAACCGCCCGGCCGGAAAAAACGATTGAACGGGAATACAATCCTAATGGCAACTTCGCCTAACCCCACTCGCGACGATTTCGCGAAAATGCTCGACGACATGCTCGGCTCGGAAGCCGATGGCGGCTTTGAAGGCCGCGTCGTCAAGGGCACCGTCACCGCCATCGAGAACGACAAGGCCGTCATCGACGTCGGCCTGAAGAGCGAGGGCCGCGTGCGCCTTTCCGAATTCGCCCGCAATTCGGACGAGCACGGCCTGAAGGTCGGTGACGAAGTGGAAGTTTTCGTCGACCGCGTCGAGAATGCCGACGGCGAAGCCATGCTGTCGCGCGACCGCGCCCGCCGCGAAGCCGCCTGGGACCGCCTTGAGAGCGAGTTCGGCGAAGGCAAGCGCGTCGAGGGTCAGATCTTTGGCCGCGTCAAGGGCGGCTTCACCGTCGACCTCGACGGTGCCGTGGCCTTCCTGCCCGGTTCGCAGGTCGATATCCGCCCCGTGCGTGACATCACCCCGCTGATGGGCATTCCGCAGCCGTTCCAGATCCTCAAGATGGATCGCCGCCGCGGCAATATCGTCGTGTCGCGCCGCGCCGTTCTGGAAGAAACCCGCGCGGAACAGCGCCAGGAACTGATCGGCGAACTCAGCGAAGGCCAGGTCATCGACGGCGTGGTCAAGAACATCACCGATTACGGCGCCTTCGTGGACCTGGGCGGTATCGACGGCCTGCTGCATGTCACCGACATGAGCTACAAGCGCGTCAACCACCCCAGCGAAGTGGTCGAGATCGGCCAGACCGTCACGGTGCAGATCGTCCGCATCAACCAGGACACGCAGCGCATCAGCCTTGGCATGAAGCAGCTGGAAAGCGATCCGTGGGATGGCGTTGCCGTGAAGTATCCGGTCGGTGCGAAGCTGACGGGTACCGTCACCAACATCACCGAATACGGCGCCTTCGTCGAGCTGGAGCCGGGCATCGAAGGCCTGGTCCACGTGTCGGAAATGAGCTGGACCAAGAAGAACGTCCACCCTGGCAAGATCGTCTCGACCTCGCAGGAAGTCGAAGTCATGGTGCTGGAAGTCGACGCCGAGAAGCGCCGCATCTCGCTGGGCCTCAAGCAGGCGCAGTCGAATCCCTGGGACGATTTCGCAGAGAAGTTCCCGGTCGGCTCGACCGTCACCGGCGAAGTCAAGAACGCGACCGAGTTCGGTCTGTTCATCGGCCTTCCGGGCGACGTCGACGGCATGGTCCACATGTCGGACATCGCATGGGGCATCTCGGGCGAGGACGCCCTGGCCCTGCACCGCAAGGGCGAGGAAGTCGAAGCCGTCGTTCTGGACGTCGACATCGAGAAGGAGCGCATCTCGCTCGGCATGAAGCAGCTTGAAAAGGGCGCTCCGGCCGTTGGCGGTACCGCCACTGGCGGCGCTGGCCTGCGCCGCGGCGAAGTCGTCACCGTCACCGTCCTCGAAGTCCGCGATGGCGGCCTCGAAGTGCAGGTTGGCGAAGACGGCGCGACCGGCTTCATCAAGCGTTCGGATCTTGGCCGCGACCGCGACGAACAGCGTCCCGACCGCTTCCAGACCGGTCAGAAGATCGACGCGATGGTCACCGGTTTCGACCGCACCAAGAAGCCGAACTTCTCGATCAAGGCGCGCCAGATCGCCGAAGAGAAGCAGGCTGTCGAGCAGTACGGTTCGTCCGATTCGGGTGCGTCGCTGGGCGACATCCTCGGCGAAGCGCTGAAGCAGAAGAACTGAGCCGAAGGGGCGGCGGCGCAAGTACGCTTGCGCCGTCCTGCCCCAAGGCCGGCCGGCGGTGGCCTTGGCCACCGTTCGACGTCACGGGATTTACTCCCGTGACGTCCAAACCTGCCATCAAACACATGAAAGGCCCGCCCGGACATCCGCGGCGGGCCTTTTGCTTTGGTTAATAGGCCACTACATCAGGCAGCGAAGGAGCCTGCCATGATCGAAGTTCACCAGTTTCCCTGCCTATCCGACAATTACGGCTATCTGCTGCATGACACGGAAAGCGGCGAAACGGTCTGCATCGATACGCCCGATGCAGACGCCTATCTGCGCGAAGCCGACCACAAGGGGTGGCGGATCACCCAGATCTGGAACACGCACTGGCACCCCGATCATGCGGGCGGGAACAAGGACATCAAGGCCGCGACCGGCTGCGTCATCGTCGCCCCCAAGGCGGAGGCCCCGCAAATCGATGCCATCGATCGCACCGTGGCGGGGGGCGATTCGGTATCGATCGGCTCGCATCAGGCCAGCGTGATCGACGTAGGCGGTCATACGAAAGGCCACATCACCTATCACCTGCCCGATGCCGGTATTGCCTTCGTCGGGGACAGCGTCTTCGCGCTCGGCTGCGGCCGCATGTTCGAAGGCACCGCAGACCAGTTCTGGGCAAGCCTGAAAAGGATCAAGGCGCTGCCCGATGACACGCTGCTGTACTGCGCACACGAATATACCGCGGCCAATGCCCGCTTCGCGCTTCACGCGGATCCGGAAAACGAGGCATTGGCACAATATGCCGACGAGGTTGCGGAACGTCGCGATCGGGACCTACCTACCGTCCCCACACGGCTGGAGCGTGAGCTGGCGGCCAATCCCTTTCTGCGCGCCGACGATCCCGACATGCAGGCGCGCTGGGGCGGCGGGGATGCGGTTGCGACATTCGCGGCCCTGCGCACCGCCAAGGACAATTTCTGAGGTCTATCGTCCGTGGACGCGGATGACGCCATCTTTCGCCTGGCTCCGGACCATGACCGGGCGCGCGCCGATGCCGAACAGCTCTATCGCAGCGTATCGCAGCGCCTGATCCGCCTGCTCCCGACAGGAAGCGAGATCATGCATGTCGGCGCGACTGCCATTGCCGATTGCCTTACGAAGGGCGACCTCGACGTCATGGTCCGCGTCGACGCGGAAGAGTTCAGCGAAGCGGAGCTGGCGCTTGCCAGCCCGTTCGCACGCGGCCCGTCGGACCGGACGGAGGATTTCGCCAGCTTCGAAGACAGGACAGCCGTTCCCCCGCTAGGCATCCAGCTTGTTGCAAAAGGCGGCGCCTTGGACGTGTTCGAGCGGTTCCGGGACCGGCTGAACGCCAGCCCTGCCCTGCTGCGCGAATATAATGCGCTGAAACGCCAGCACGACGGTGAGCCAATGGACGCCTATCGCAGCGCCAAGGACCGGTTCATCATCCGAACGCTGCGTTACTGATCGGCGTGCCCACGCACAAAAAACCCCGCACGAAGCGGGGCTTTTCGTATCGATGTGCGTGCTGTGATCAGATCGACCCGATCGCTTGGTCGACAAGGGTCTTGTCGGCATCCGCGCCATAGTTCTTGGCGATAAGATCCGCAGACGCCGCAGCCGAAGCCTGCGCGGCGCGAATGCGAAGTTCTTCCATCACCCCGCGTTCGGCAGCGGCGATCTTTTCTTCGGCCATCTTCTCGCGGCGAGCGACCATGGCGGTCGCGTCGGTTTCCGCCTTCGCGACGATGGCGCCCGCCTCGGTCCGCGCGTGATCGAGCATCGCGGCCGCGTCCTTTTCGGCATTGGCGATCTTGTCCGCATATTCCTTGCGCAGCGCCTCGGCCTCGGAGCGGAGCCGCTTGGCTTCCTCGAGCTGGTTCTTGATCTCGGCGATGCGCGCATCCAGCCCGCCCGCGATCTTCTTGTGCGCCTTGGCATAGAAGAATGCGATCGCCAGCAGCACGATCATGGCAGAACTGACGACCGCGGCCGGCGGGGCAATGCCCAGCAGCGCGGGTTCGACGTGATGTTCCTCGGTCATGCCCTCGGCTGAGGCGGCATGATCCAGTTGCTCCTCGACAGCCTGCGAGGCGGGCGGGAGAGCGGTCTCGGCAGCCATCAGGCGAGCTCCTTCCTGACCGCCGTGCGGGCGGCGGTATCATCGACCGTCAGACCGGCGACGCGCGCCACGATCGACTGGGTCGCCTCGGCGGCAATGGTCTCGATCTCGGCGGCGGCCTTTTCGCGCGCTTCGGCGATACGGGCCTCGGCGGTTTCAAGCTTGGCATCGAAGCCCTTCTGGGCAGTTGCCAGCTTTGCTTCGGTCTCGGCTGCAGCCTTGGCCTTGGCCTCGGCAATCAGTTCCTGCGCCTTTGCGCGATTTTCATTCTCGCGCACGCGCCAGGCTTCTTCCTGCTCGTCGGCGGCCTTGCGGGCGGCTTCGGCAGCGGAAAGATCGTCGGCGATCTGCTTGTCGCGCATCGCGACGGTATCCATCACCTTGGGCACCATGCCACGGCCGATGACGAAATAGGTCAGGCCGAAAAAGATCAGCAACCAGAAGACCTGGCTCGCATAGGTTGCGGCTAGCTGGGATATCTGTGGCATGGCAGGGCCCTAAAGACGGATCAAATTCTGTTCGCCCGGCCGCGTCATGCGACCGGGCGAATATTCAGTTCGTTCGATCAGGCGACGAAGATCAGGATCATCGCGACGACGAACGAAAGCAGGCCCAGAAGCTCGGCACCGGCGAAGCCGATGAAGAGGCGGCCCTGCTGGCCGTCGGCGGCACCCGGATTGCGCAGCGCACCTTCGAGGAACTTGGCGAAAACGTTACCCACGCCGATCGAGGCGAGGCCCGCACCCAGAGCGGCGAGACCGGCACCGAGCAGCTTTGCGGCTTCTGCGTCCATTTCAAAAACTCCTTTGGAAAACTGTATTGGATGATGGAAGGATCAGTGAAGATTTTCGGCGTCGTTCAGATAGACGCTGGTCAGCAGGGCGAACACATAGGCCTGGATCCCGGCAACCAGGATTTCCAGCGCGCAGATGCCCACCATGAGAATGAAGCTGGGAATACCGGCCAGCGCGAAGATGCCCGCGCTGTAGTTACCCGAACCGATTACGAAGCTGGAAAGCACTTCCAGCAGCACGTGCCCCGCCATCATGGCCACGAACAGACGCAGGCCGAGGCTGAAGGGACGTACCATGAAGCTGATCAGTTCGACCACGAAGATCACGGGGATCATGGGAACCGGCGTGCCATGCGGCACGAACAGCGAGAAGAAGTGCAGCCCGTGCTTGGCAAAGCCGACAATCAGCACGATCGCGAAGGAGATGATCGCCAGCACGCCGGTGACGGTGAAATGGCTGGTGAAGGTAAAGGGATGCAGCCCGATGACGCCCAGCGGCAACAGGCCGAGGATATTGGCGAACAGGATGAACATGAACAGCGAGAAGATATAGGGCACGTATTTGCGCCCGGCCGTGCCGATGTTCGCTTCCAGCATGTCGTCGATGAAGCCGGTGAAGCTTTCGACCATCATCTGCCAGCGGCCCGGCACCAATTGGCGCTTCATGCCGCCGGCGACGAACGCCCAGAGCACGATGACCGAAATCGCCATCCACAGCGCGCTATTGGTGAAAGCAATGTTATAGCCGCCGATAGCCCACGCGTCCGAGCCGAACATCGGCTCGATCGTGAACTGGTGCATCGGATCGACCTTGGCTTCGCTTGCCACTTGCTGATAATCCCTATTGCCCCAAGGAAACGAAACCGCTCCCCGGTCCCGAAGACCCATGGCCCTTTTGCAGAAAGACGCCCTTCCGTGAACCCCCGTCGGGCATTCGCCCGCATGGGAAGATTCAGTCAGAGCGCCGGTTTGCGAGCCGGATAATGTTCCTGAAGGCGACGACAATCCCTAGTGCGAGCATCACCAACAGACCCCAGGGCGACGTATCCGCGAATCGGTCGATAACCAGACCGATCAGCGCACCGCCGACAAGACCACCCAGCAAATCCGCCAGCACGCGCGAGCCCATACGATAATTCTCGTCGGTTCCCTGCACCTGCGGCTTGTTCCGCGCCGTTTCCCGCTCTCGCGCGGCTTTCAGCCGTTCGTCGAGCGTTTCGATACGCCTGTCTTCGCCAAGTGGCTCTCGTCCGGACCGCTCGTCATTCATGTCAGGCTCCCGTGAAGGCCCCGACATGCGTGGCAAAGCTGCCCGTCAAGGGCGCGGCCCCTTTAGGAAAGGGGTCTGGCCAAGTCAACACGGCGGTGGCGGCCTTTTGTCGTATCCTTGTCGCCCAGGCGATAAAGGTCCGGTTGACCGAACCGCGGACAAGCCTCTTCTGTCGTGATCAGCCTACCGAGGGACAGCGCGGATCGAGCCGGGCCGGACCCGATCCGCGGGTCTGCCAGCTGCCATCGGGCGCCTGGTATTTCTCGCCCGGAGCGGTGCGCGCGATGAGGATGCAGCCTTGCGCGAACGCGAATTCCTCGATCGTCACCCCTTCGGCGCGCGCCTTGTCGGCATAGCTGGCCTTGCGGCGTATGTTGAGGTCGTCGACCAGCTTGCGCAGCGACGGGTCGGGAGAGCCGACGATGCCGAGATAGCCGTCTATCTTCTCGCCAATCGCACCATTGGCGCGCGCGGAAGCATAGGCGGGATCGCGCTGCACGGCCTGGGCGGGCATGACGGTCATCGCTGCGGCGGCAATCGCGACCATCGCGGTTCCGGCGACGGATTGAAGCTTTGAAAAGGCCATCAGAAAATCTCCGGATTATCTTCTATGTTCTGTTCGGCAGAGTCCACCAGCCGGTAAAGCACTTCCTGCTTTATATTGATATTGAGCTCGATGACGATCGCATCGTTGGGCGCGTTCACATTGACACAGGCCATCAGCGGACCGGCGCATAGCATGGCCAGCGCGATATTGCGCAATTCGGGCCATGAACCTCCATCGTCATCCTTTGCTCCGAACATGGCACCCCTGCTCCCGAGGGCGGCCCGGGGCAAAGCCAATCCATTCAACTCTGGTCTGGCACGGTTCATGGCATGGTCTCGCTTTCGGCACTCTGAATGGCTTGTGGATTAATGTCTTCGTCATTGCGCGGCACGACGGCCGGCGAATCGGCTGCAGGATCGGGAGGGACCGCTGGCGCTTCGGGATCGGGCACCAGCGCGCCGTCCTCCTGCATCAGCAGACCAAGCTCACGCGGGTCGCGCACTGCCGACGGGTCGTAGAGGGACTTCAGGCTGGACAGCAGCTGGTAGAACGGCGCCCTGATATTGACGTTGAAGCGGATCGGCAGGCTGGCGAGGCGACGTGTGATGATGTTCTTTGACGCCGCCTCTCCCTGACTAACGCCGTCGATGCGCACGCGCGTCACGATCTCGCCCTCAAGCGCGCCGTCCATGCCGATGGTCATATCCTTGTAATCCAGCGATTTCAGCGCATCGAACGCGAAATTGGCGATCGCAGGCATGTCCTCATAGCTGAGCGCCCCGACATAGGAGAGATTGCCCCCCGGCGGGCGTGAGCGCAGAAAGCCGTCCTCGATCCGGCCGCCCGACTTGTCGAACACCACCGGCAGCGTGCCGTCGAAGGTGCCCGTCGCCGACAGATTTGCCAGATCCATCCGCGCCAGAAAACGGGCAGCGTCCAGCCCCTCGATCACGAAGACATAGCGCCGCGTTTCCTCCACACCCAGGGTCATGCGGACGGGCCGCAGTTCCAGCGTCCCGCCGAGAAACGGCCATTTGCCCGACTGGAAAGCGAACACCTTCCCCGGCTCCAGCGCATAACGGATCACGCCGCTTTCGACCGGAATGCCGGGATTGACCTCCGCCACCGTGATCTGCTGATTCGGCGCAGTGACAAGGCCTAGAAGGTCGGTAAAGCGGACGGTTCCCGCAAGACCCCTGACCGGGCCGAACGCGGCAGCGAAATCCAGTGCATCGGTCGTGAATTGGCCAGTCGAGGTCACGCCCTGCCCCGACCAGTCAATACGCCCCGTCCCTTCAACAATGCCCGCTGCATTTGCGACCACGCCCAGAGCGAGGGGCGTGACATCGGTGGGCTGCAATCCCTTGTCGAATGTCAGCCCGGGAACCGACAGGTCGGCATGGCCGGTCCCCGTGCCAAGGTTGTGGATGATCGCGGCATCGACGACATGACGCCCGCTTTGCTCTTCACGCAGGACGGCGTCTGCCTCGATACGATTGTCGGCCAGCCTTAGCGATGCTCCTTCGGCGACCATCGGATTGAAACGCGCCGAAGCCTCGCGGTCGGTTACGCGGATCGACGCATCGCTCAGTGTCAGGGCGCCATCGCGATAGGCCCAGTCGCCCGACGCGCGGGTGATATCCAGAGGAACCGCCGCCATGCGCATTTCCAGATCGTCGAAACTGCCGCGGATATCCGGGCCCAGTTCGGCCTTCAGGCCCGACAGCAGAAAGCGGGTCGATGATCCGCCCTCGCCCAGCTCGACAGCCATGTCGCGCGCAACCAGCACGCCGGGAAAGGCGACGCCGACCGGCCCGCCATCGATGCGGATCGGCGTTTGTCCCAGTTCCCCCGTCAGTTCCAGTTCCGGCACGCCCGCTGCAATCTTCAGCCCGCCAGCGCCGTTCTGCACGATGGCCCCGCCACGCGGCGGGCAGAGCGTGATGGCCTGTCCGGCAAGCGTCAGACTGGCGATGGTCATGCGTTCAAATCGGGGCGTGATGCAGCGGTTGCCAAGCGCAAGCCCGCTTTTCGCGTTCCACCGGCCGGAGACCGGCAGATCGAGCCCGCGCACCGTTCCGCCGGGAAACGCGCCGCTGGCCAGCACGCGTCCCGAAAGCGCGATTGCGCCGCCCGCCGTCTGCGAGATGCGCATGTCGGGCACCGCCAGTCGCGCATCGCCTGCCGCATAATCGGCCATCGTCAACCGCATGGTCCGCGCCGCGCCGTTTTGCCCCTCCATCCGGCCGGTGATGCGGGGAATGCCGTTGCCGCCGGTCGAAAAATTGCCCGCGATCGAGGCCGGTTCGGGGCCGCCGAACGCATATTGCCCGCGCGACAGGGCGAGGATCGTCTGACCGCTGGTTCCGCGCCAGCGCGCCTGCGGGATAATGATCGTGGTGCGCCCGTCGCTGCGGCGAGCCTGTATCTCCGCCGAAAACTCGCTTTGCGCACCTTCCGCGCGCAGCCCCTGCCTCAGCCGAGCCAGCAGCGGCTCTGCTATGGTGTCGCCGGCTGCGCGCTGCCATTCCGCAAGCTGGTTGTCCGGACCCTGCCCCGGCCTTATCCCTTCCCCCTCCATGCTCCCGTCGAACGCGACATGCGAAAGATCCTGCCGCGACCGGATGCGTCCCTCAAGCCGAAGCGAGCTGGCCGCGACCCCGGCGGCCTGCACCGACCCCGCCTGCAAGTCGAAATTCGACACGAGCGCGCCCTGGTCCTGACGCGTGAGGGCCACGTCCCCGGCAAGCGTGGCGGCCTGAAACGACGGTTGCGAGAGGCGGGAGGCTTCCAGCCTTCCGCGCATGTCGAAGGACGCGAAATCCTTCGTCGACGCGCTGAGTTGCAGATTGCTGGGCCCCAGCGAAGCGCCGGATTCGCAATCGAGCGCAGCCAGTCGCAAGGGGCCATCGAAAGACACCCGCCCCCCGCGCGTCTCGACGTTACCATAGAGGCTGGCACCATCCGCGCGGCAATCCCCGGCCGACATTCTCGGAGCGACCGCGCCGAGAACCCCGTCGAAGCCGCCCGACAACAATCCGCTGCCTTCCAGTTTCGCGCCGACGGCGCCCCACGGGCTGCGGATCAGCGCCCGTCCGTCCACGATGGCAAGATCGATGTCGGGCAGAGTAAAAGGCGCGTCGCTTTCGCCTTCATAGATGGCGCGGTCGAGCGAACCGAAGCTGATCCTGTTCCCGTCCCAGCGCCCGTAGAGCCGCGGGTTTTCAAGCCGGACGGTTCCGATGGATGGCGTGCCGAAGCGATAGAGCAGCGACACCACCGCACGCTCGACCGTCATATCGGGAGAGTTCGGATCGCCGATGACGATGTTCTCGATCACCTGGTCGCTGGGGCCGACAGAGACGACGTCATAGGTGGCGGGAATATCATATTGGGCCAGCGTGGAATCGATCAGCCCGCCTGCCACTTTCTCACGCGTGATATACAACCCCGCAAAGATGCCGAGCGCGATGGCGAACGCGACCAGCGCGATATCGGCAAACAGGCGGCGCTTGCGCACGGCGCGCAGCCGCGCGAACCGGCGCGGCGCCGTCCCCGGCTCTCCGCGCGGCGCGTGGTCTGCCCGCTGTGTCTCGTCACTCTCGCTCATGCCGCCCGCGCAACTGTCGATCGGCGCTGTCGCAGCTGGCCGAATGTCGCCGCGAACTTGCGCATTCCATCGCCAAAAGGCAATGACCGTGCGGGGATGCGCCTTATTTCATCTCCGGAAAAGAGGGACGTCAGACATGGCCGACGGGCAGGGCCAGGGACAGGGCACACTGCCGATCGACGCGCCCGCTGCGCCATCTGCGGCGAAAGCGGGCGATGGAACCGATCCGCGCGGCCATCGCGCGCGCCTGCGCGAACGGCTGATGTCGGGCGGCGTGGACGCGCTGGGCGATCACGAGATCGTCGAGTATCTGCTGATGACAGCAATTCCGCGCAAAGACGTGAAACCCATCGCGCGCAGCCTGCTGCAGCGATTCGGCAGTCTGGCGGGCGTGTTCAATGCCGATCGCAAGGCGCTGGCCGACCACCCCGGCATGGGAGAGACGAGCGCGGCGTCGCTGAAGATCGTCGGCATCGCCGCGCGCCGCCTTGCCCGCAGCCAGGTGCAGGAACAGCCGATACTGGGAAGCTGGCAGGCGCTGATCGATTATCTGACGATCGACATGGCGCATCTGACGGTCGAACGTGTGCGGGTCCTCTATCTGAATGCGCAGAACCGCCTCATTCGCGACGACCATGTCGGTGACGGGTCGCTGGACGAAGCCGCGATCCATCCGCGCGAAGTCATCAAGCGGGCGATGGATCTGGGCGCCGCCGCCCTGATCCTTGTGCACAACCATCCCAGCGGCAATCCGGAACCCAGCCGTGCCGATATCCAGATCACCAATCGTATTGCCGAAGCCGGCCGCCTGCTGGGGGTGACGGTGCATGACCATATCATCGTCGGGCGCAGCGGCCACGTGTCGCTGCGTTCCAAGGGTCTGATCTGAATTCTGGCAAATTTTGGGGGCGGACATCGGAAACTGCCCACCCCCGCGACGTTACCGCCGCCTTACCATCAGGGATGACTATCCGGGTCGCAGAAAGACAGTCACACCCATCGGCAAGCCTAAACAGCCAGGACGATATTTCCGCGTCGCTGACCGGGGTGGGAAACCAGTCGGTATTCGGCGGCCCCCATCAATGCGGCTTATCCGCGCCAAGAGCCGTCGCGCAGTGCTGTTGCCAACTCGCAGACGGACCCCCCTACCCTTCAGGTCCGCCGGATGCGACCACCCGTAACATCGGGTGAAGCCTGAACATATCATGCACTGTTAAGACTCGCTAACCGTTCATCGCACAGAAAGGCAAGATCTTTCTTAAAATCCTAACCTTTTGCGCCATGACGGGACCGTTTGAGGCCTAATATTGCGCGATCGGCAAAATCGCTCAGACGAGGCGAGATTGTTCCAGCGCCGCCTGAATGAAACCGGCGAACAGAGGATGCGGGGCGAACGGGCGGCTTTTGTATTCGGGGTGGAACTGCACGCCGATGAACCAGGGATGGTCGGGCCGCTCGACGATTTCCGGCAGCAGGCCATCGGGCGACATGCCGGAAAACAGCAGTCCGCCCTTCTCAAGTGGATCGCGATAGGCGACGTTCACCTCATAGCGGTGCCGATGGCGTTCCGAGATTTCGGTGCCGCCGTAAAGATTGGCCGCCCGGCTGTTGCCCGCCAGTTTCGCATCATAGGCGCCAAGCCGCATCGTGCCGCCAAGGTCACCGCCCTCGGCGCGCTTTTCCAGCCCTTCGGCCGTCATCCATTCGGTGATGATGCCCACGACCGGTTCGGTCGTCTCGCCAAACTCGGTAGAGCTTGCGGCGGCGATCCCGGCCGTGTTCCGCGCACCCTCGATACAGGCCATCTGCATGCCAAGGCAGATGCCCAGGAACGGCACGTTGCGTTCGCGCGCAAAGCGCACCGACGATATCTTGCCCTCGCTGCCGCGCTCGCCGAAACCGCCGGGGACGAGGATACCGTGCATCGGCTCAAGCTGCGAGACGATGTCGTCCTCGTCCTGCTCGAATAGCTCGGCGTCGATCCACTTGACATTGACCTTGATCCGGTTGGCCATGCCGCCGTGGACCAGCGCCTCGTTCAGAGATTTGTATGCGTCGGGCAGGCCGACATATTTGCCGACCACGCCGATCGTCACCTCGCCCTCGGGGTGCTCGAACCGGTCGACGATGTCGTGCCACGTCGACAGTTCCGGCGCGGGCGCATCCATGCGGAAATGGCGCAGGACTTCCGCGTCCAGACCCTCGGCATGATATTGCAGCGGCACGGCATAGATGCTGCTGGCATCCAGCGCGGGAATGACCGCTTCGGTGCGCACGTTGCAGAACTGGGCGATCTTGCGGCGCTCGCTGTCAGGCAGCGGATGTTCGCAGCGGCACAGCAGCAGGTCGGGCTGAACGCCCAGGCTGGTCAGTTCGCGTACCGAGTGCTGGGTCGGCTTGGTCTTCAGCTCGCCCGCGGCCCTGATATAGGGCACCAGCGTCACATGGATCGCGGCGGTCTGCTCTCGCGGCAGTTCGTTGCGCAGCTGGCGAATCGCCTCGATAAAGGGCAGCCCCTCGATATCGCCGACGGTCCCGCCGAATTCGCAGAGGACGAAATCCAGCCCCTCGGTATCGGCGAGGGCGAATTCCTTGATCGCATCGGTCACATGCGGGATCACCTGCACGGTCGCACCCAGGTAATCGCCGCGGCGCTCCTTGGCGATGATCGACTGATAGATCCGGCCTGAGGTGATATTGTCGCCCTGATGCGCCGAAACGCCGGTAAAGCGCTCGTAATGGCCGAGGTCGAGGTCGGTTTCCGCGCCGTCGTCGGTCACGAAGACCTCGCCGTGCTGATAGGGGCTCATCGTCCCCGGATCGACGTTGAGATAGGGATCGAACTTGCGAATCCGGACCTTGTAGCCACGCGCCTGCAGAAGGGCGGCGAGCGATGCCGCCATGAGACCTTTGCCGAGCGAGGAGACCACGCCGCCGGTGATGAAAATGTACCGCGCCATGGGAGTTGGGCCTTAGTCGAAAGAATCGAAAAGGGGCAAGCTTCGAGTGAAGCCTGCGACCGCTTTTCGACATTTGGGAAAAAAGAAGCTGACCGAATGACGGTCCGCAATCGAACTCTACGCTGCGAACGCGCCTATTCGGCGGAGCCAGCCAGCGGATCCGCGTCGGCGGGCGCAGCCGCAGGTGCGGTATCGGCCGGCGGAACCGCAGCGGGTGCCGCCGGTGCCAGCGGATCGGGCGCTGCGGCCGGTATCGTGCGATCGAGCGACGTGTCGATTTCGCTGCCCTGCGTCGTTTCCACGGCCAGCGCAGCAAGCACGATCGACAGCACCACGAACAGCACGGCAAGGATGCCGGTCGCGCGGGTCATGAAATTGGCCGCGCCGCGTGCGCTCATCAGGCCGGACGGGCTGCCGCCTACGCCAAGACCGCCGCCTTCCGACTGCTGCATCAGGATGGCGCCGACCAGCGCCGCCGCGACAAGCGCCTGAACGATGGTAAGAAACAGGAAAAGCGACATCGTTTGATCCGGATACTCAGTCAGAAAACAAGGGTGCGAGATCGGGAGCAGCAGGTGCCCATGCAAGGGTGCCGCGCTCCGAAGCCGCGGCCTTTACCGGCCGGGGCGCGATCTGGCAAGTTCGGTGCCCTATTGCTCGTCCAGCCCTATTGCTCGTCCAGCGAAGCCGCCGCCGCGATGATCGGCACGAAACCGTCCGCAGTCAGGCTGGCCCCGCCCACCAGCGCGCCGCCCACTTCCGAAGCGGACAGCAACTCGGCGGCGTTCTCGCCCTTTACCGAACCGCCATAGAGGATGCGGATGTCCTGCCCCTCGTCGCCGTAGCGGTCCATCAGGACGGCGCGCAGCCATTTGTGCATGGTGCCAACCTCCTGCACCGCAGGCACGCGCCCGGTGCCGATGGCCCAGATCGGTTCATAGGCGATCGACAGGCGCTGCGGCGAATCGGGAAGGCAATCGGCCAGCTGGCGCGCGACGATCTTCTCAGCCTCACCCGAATCGCGCTGTTCGGCGCTTTCGCCGACGCACAGGATCACGCCCAGATCGATGGCCTGCGCCGCTTCGGCCTTGGCCCTGACATCGGCATTGGTCTCGCCGTGATCGGCACGGCGCTCGGAATGGCCGACGATGACGAAATCCGCCCCGGCCTCGCGCAGCATGGGCGCGGAGATGTCGCCCGTGTGTGCACCCTTGTCGGTCCGGTGACAGTTCTGCGCACCGACGCCGATCTGCTTCACGGTTTCGCGCAAGGCCCCGATCAGCGTGGCAGGCGGCGCAATCGCCACCTCTACCTTGGGCAGGCGGGCAGCCGCCCGGTCAATCGCACGCGCCTCGTTGAGGTCCGCGCGCATGCCGTGCATCTTCCAGTTTCCGACCACATAGCAACGTTGTGCCATCGATTACCGTTCGCCCCTCATCGTGAATCGCATTCGCCAGCTTTATGACCCAGCTTTATGACATCGTCAGCTTTATGACATCGCCTGTTCGAAGGAAGGGGCGATAGCCGAGCCAGTCGGCGGCGGCTAGCCCAAGGAGGGGCGTGTGTCAAAACGGTTGGGGACCGGTCGTGCCCCCTTTGCGGGGACGGTGTTGCAGCGGGGCGAACACCCGCCTAAAGCCGTCCGCCACGACGACGCGTGTCCGGCCTGCACGGGCGCGAGCGCGTGTCAGGAATGTCGGCCCGGTGGGGCCAAGTCACGGATTGCCAGTCGCCATGATTCAGGGTTTTCGCAAGCTTTTCCAATCGCCGCTCGGCCTTGTGCTGACGCTGGGCTTCGTGGTGCTGATCGCGCTGGCCTTTGCCAGTGCCGACATCACGGGTTCGGGCTTTGGCGGAATCGCGGGAAGCGAGCGCGTGGCGACCGTGGGCGACCAGAAGATCACGACCTCGCAGCTGCGCACCACGGTCGGCAGCGCGTTCGAACAGGCGCGCGAGGGCAATCCATCCGCCACGATGGAGGATTTCCTCGAGGCCGGAGCGATCGACAATATTCTGGACCAGATGATCGACAGGTCCTCGCTGTATGACTTCGGTCTGTCGAACGGGATCAGGATCGGCGAATCGCTGATCGGCAGCGAACTGGCGCAATTGCCCGCGTTCCAGGGGCCCGACGGGAAGTTCAGCCAGGATCTCTATAATCAGGCAATCTCTCGCCGCGGCCTGTCCGACCAGATGGTGCGCGAGGATATCGGCATGGGCCTCGTCTCGCGCATGCTGCTGGTTCCCACGACCGTCGGCGACAGGGCGCCAGCAGGAGTCGCCCGGCGCTATGCGGGGCTGCTCAACGAGACGCGTCATGGCGGCGTCGCACTGATCCCCAGCCCCGCCTTTATCGAGGATACGCCGGTCGCGGACGCCACGCTGAAAAGCTATCTCGCCTCCAATCGCGAACGCTACATGCTGCCGGAACGCCGGACGATTCGCTATGCGACCTTTGGCGCCGATGCGCTGGGCGCGTCGGCAGCGGCGACGGATGCCGAGATCGCCGAACGCTTCAACGCCAATGCAAGCCGCTATGCGGCGCGCGAGGAGCGCGAGATTGAGCAGCTTGTCGTACCGACCGAAGCGGCCGCGAATGCGCTGAAGGCGCAGATCAGCTCTCCTTCGCAGCTTCGCGCCGTGGCGGAGCAGCAGGGGCTTGAAACCAACGCCGTGACCGCGACCAGCCGCCAGCAACTGGCGTCGAGTACGACCCCGCAGGTCGCCGCCGCCGTCTATGACGCCGCGCCCGGCAGCATTGTCGGTCCCGTTCGCGGGCCGCTCGGCTTCTATCTCATCCGTGTCGGCAATGTCAGCTCGGTCCCGGCGCGCAGCCTTGCCGATGTGCGCGGCGAGCTGGCGGAGGAAATTACCGAAGAGAAAACCCGTCAGCTGCTGGCCGACCGCGCCTCGCAGATCGAGGAACGCCTTCAGTCGGGCGCAAGTCTCGCCGATGTGGCGAAGTCGGTGAACGCCGATATTTCCGTCACCCCGCCGCTGCTGGAAGACGGCACCGTATTCGGCGAAGGCGAAGTCGAACCGGCGGAGGCGCGGCTGGCGCAGACCGTGTTTGCGATGCAGGCCGATGGCGACGCGCAGATCGCGGCCGGCATGGACGGCCAGAGCTATGTGATCTTCGCCCCCGGTGAAGTGACCCGCGCCGCGCCCCCGCCGTTCGACGAACTGAAGCCGATCCTGACCCGCGACTACAAGCTTGAGCAGGGGTCGAAGGAAGCGAAGGCCGCTGCCGACAAGGTGCTGGCCGCGATCAAGGGCGGAAAGTCGCTGAACGAGGCGCTGGCGGCGCTCGACATTCGTACGCCGCCCGTCGATTCGATCGATCTCACCCGCCGCCAGCTCATGGCCCAGCGCCAGCAGCGCGGGATCGCGCCGCCGCTTGCGCTCATGTTCACCATGGCCCCCAAGACCGCCAAGAGGCTGGAGGCGCCCAACGGTCTCGGCTGGTTCATCGTCTCGCTCGACCGTATCGACGTGCCCGAAATTGCCGCCGACGATCCGATCATCGCGCAGACGCAGGGCGAATTGTCGCGCCTTCGCCAGCAGGAGCTGATCGACCAGCTTCGGCTTGCCATCGGCAAGGAAGTGCCGGTCAAGCGGAACGACAACGCGATCTCGGCGGTGCGCACGCAGCTTGCCCCGCAGTCGAACTGATGAATCACGCCAGCACTTTCGACACCGCCGACACCGATCGTGACGCCCACGCCGCCAGCCAACTGCGCGCCCGACGCGCGGGCGTCGTGTGGCGCAAGGTCATCGCGGATTGCGAGACGCCGGTCGCGGCGGCGGTCAAGCTGATCGAGCCGGGCCGCGGCGACTTCCTGCTGGAATCGGTCGAAGGCGGCGAGACGCGCGGGCGCTACTCGCTTGTCGGGCTGGATCCGGACCTCGTGTTCCGCGCAAGGGGCCGCAAGGCGGAGATCAATCGCATCTGGGCCAGCGACCGCGATGCCTTTGCGCCGCTGGATGACGAGCCGCTGACCGCACTGCGCAAGCTGGCCGCCGATTGCCGGTTCGAAGTGCCAAAGGAACTGCCCCCCGCACTGTCATGTCTCGTCGGCTATTTCGGCTACGAGACGATCAGCCTGGTCGAGAATGTCGCCCGTCCCGAGCCCAACCCGCTCGACCTGCCCGACATGATCTTCGCGCGGCCGACGCTGATCCTCGTCTTTGACCGGCTGAAGGACATGCTGTTCTGCGTCGCGCCGGTCTGGCCGTCGGAAACCGATCCGCAGGACGCCGTCGCGGCGGCCCAGGACCGTATTGACGCATGCCTCGCCAAGCTGCAGGGCGCGCGGCTGTCCCCGCCCCCGCAATTGCCCGGGGATGCCGAGGCGGCGCTGACGCCGCAATTGCCTGACGGGCGCTACCGCGAGATGGTGCTGGCGGCCAAGGAATACATCACCGCGGGCGACATCTTCCAGGTCGTGCTGGCGCAGCGCTTCACCTGCCCGTTCCCGCTGCCGCCATTGGCGCTCTATCGCTCGCTGCGGCGCGTGAACCCCTCGCCGTTTCTCTATTTCCTCGACCTGCCGGGCTTTGCGCTGATCGGGTCCAGCCCCGAGATTCTGGTGCGCGTTCGCGGCGGATCGGCAGACCGTCCGGAGGTCACGATCCGCCCGATCGCCGGCACCCGTCCGCGCGGCAAGGATGCCGACGAGGACCGCGCCAATCGCGAAAGCCTGCTCGCCGACCCCAAGGAACGCGCCGAGCATTTGATGCTGCTCGACCTTGGCCGCAACGACGTGGGGCGCGTGGCGCGTCCCGGATCGGTGAAGGTGACGGAAAGCTATACGGTCGAGAATTACAGCCATGTCATGCACATCGTGTCGAACGTGGTGGGCGAACTGGCCGATGGGGCCGATGCGATCGACGCGATGTTCGCGGGCTTTCCGGCGGGCACGGTCAGCGGTGCGCCCAAGGTGCGCGCCTGCCAGATCATCGCAGAGCTGGAGCCGGAAACGCGGGGCGCCTATGCGGGCGGCGTGGGCTATTTCGCGCCAGACGGATCGGTGGACAGTTGCATCGTGCTGCGAACAGCGGTGGTCAAGGACGGGGTCATGCATGTGCAGGCCGGTGCCGGCATCGTCGCCGATTCCGACCCGGCCTATGAACAGCGCGAATGCGAGGCCAAGGCCAGTGCCTTGCTGGCCGCCGCCAAGGAAGCGCTGAAACTGGCGGATGAGCCCGGCTATGGGCAATGACGCCCCCTACCCCATTCGCCGCCTTGATCTGACCGGCAGAGGCGCGCAAAGGCGGGCATCATGATCCTTGTCATCGACAATTACGACAGCTTCACCTGGAACCTCGTCCATTATCTGATGGAGATGGGGGCACCCGTGGACGTCGTTCGCAACGATGCGATTACGGCGGCAGAGGCATTGCGCAGCGGGGCGAAGGGTTTCCTGATCTCGCCCGGCCCCTGCACGCCCGACGATGCGGGCGTCAGCCTCGATCTGGTCGGCGCCTGCGCAGAAGCCGGGATGCCGCTGCTGGGCGTGTGTCTGGGCCATCAGTCCATCGGGCAATATTTCGGCGGCCGGGTCGTTCGCGGCGGGCTGATGCATGGCAAGACCTCGCCCGTCGATCATGACGGAACGGGCATATTCAAGGGCCTGCCCTCGCCGTTCACGGCCACGCGCTATCATTCTCTGGTGGTCGAGGATGTGCCTGATTGTCTGGTGATCAACGCCACAACGCCCCGCCCCGAAGCCGATGGCACCCATGCGATGGGCTTTCGCCATGAAAGCCTGCCGATCCACGGCGTGCAGTTCCATCCCGAAAGCATCGCCACGCAGCACGGCCATGCGATGCTGGCCAATTTCCTCGCGATTTGCGGGATCGAGGCGAAGCTGCCCGCCGAAACGGCCATCGTCGCATGATGGCGTCCTCCGGCCTCACGATGGACGAAGCGGAAGCGCTTTTCGGCCAGATGCTCGACGGGGGCATGGCCGATAACGCTATCGCCGAAGCGCTGGTCGACATGGCGGACCGCGGCGAAACGGCAGAGGAAATCGCAGGCGCGGTGCGCGCCATGCGGGCAAGGATGAAACCGGTGCCTGCCCCCGCGCTCTCCATCGACGTGTGCGGCACTGGGGGCGACGGGCAGCATTCGCTCAATGTCTCGACCGCCGTGGCGGTGGTGGTGGCGGCATGCGGCGTGCCGGTGGCAAAACACGGCAATCGCGCGGCCAGCAGCAAGGCTGGCGGCGCCGATACGCTGGAAGGGCTCGGCCTCGATCTCGACCGGGCGGGCGCCATGGCGGCGCAGACGCTGCCGGACCTGTCCATCGCATTCCTGTTCGCCCAGTCGCATCACCCCGCGCTTGCCCGCATTGCGCCGATCCGCAAGGCTTTGGGGCGCCGGACCATCTTCAACCTGACCGGACCGCTCGCCAACCCGGCGGGCGTCACCCGTCAGCTGGTGGGCGTGGCCGACCCTGCGCTCGTGCCGCTCTATGCGCGGGCCATGCGCGACCTTGGGGCCGAACGCGCCCTGGTGGTATCGGGCATGGAAGGGCTGGACGAATTGTCGATCGCCGGGCGAAGCAGGGTGGAAGCGATCGGTTTCGACTTTCCGGGCGAAGTCCATCCGTCCGATGCAGGGCTTCCCACGCATCCGCTCGACGCGATCAAGGGCGGCGACGCGGCCTATAATGCAGCCGCCTTGCGCGACTTGTTGACGGGTGCGACGGGCGCTTACCGCGACACCGTCGTCTTTAACGCGGCGGCGGCGCTGATCGTGGCTGGCGAAGCGGCTGACCTGCGCACCGGCGCGGAAGAAGCGGCCGAAGCCATCGACAAGGGACTTGCCAAGGCATTACTGGATTGCTGGATCGACATGGTGAATTCCGAAGCGAGCAGGTCGTCATGAGCAACAGGCTGCTCGAAATCTGCGAGGTGAAGCGGGACGAGGTCGCGGCGCGCAAGAAACAGCGTTCGCTGCGCGATCTCGAAGTGCTGGCGCGCGCGCAGGAAGGTCCGCGCGGCTTTGCCAATCGCCTCGAACAGGCTTCGCGGCGCGGCTTTGGGCTGATTGCAGAAATCAAGAAAGCTTCGCCATCCAAGGGTCTGATTCGAGAGGATTTCGATCCGCCGGAGCATGCACGTCAATATGCGGCCGGCGGCGCCAGCTGCCTGTCGGTCCTGACCGATGCGCCGCATTTCCAGGGGCATGAGGATTATCTCGTCGCCGCCCGCGCCGCCTGCACGCTTCCGGTTCTGCGCAAGGATTTCATGGTCGATCCATGGCAAGTGACCGAAGCGCGCGCGATCGGCGCCGATGCGATCCTGATCATTCTTGCCGCTTTGGACGATACACTCGCGGCAGAGATCGAGGCCGCGGCCATCGACGCGCATATGGACGTTCTGGTCGAGGTGCATGACGAAGCGGAAATGGCGCGCGCGCATCTGCTGAAATCGCGGCTGATCGGCGTTAATAATCGCGACCTGCGCAGTTTCGTCACCGACATCGATGCAACCGCCCGGCTGGCGCCGCTTGCCCCGAGGGATGCGCTGTTGGTGAGCGAAAGCGGCATCGCCAGCCATCAGGACGTGGAGGCCATCTGCCGATCTTCGGGCGTGCGCTGTTTCCTGGTGGGCGAGAGCCTGATGCGGAAAACCGATGTCGCGGGCGCAACGCGCGACCTGCTGGGCCTTCCGCGACTGTCGCGTCAGCCGGGCGGATTGCAGGCCAGCGGCTCCTGATGGCGGACAGGCTGACCCATATCGACGAGGCTGGTAATGCGCGCATGGTCGATGTCGGGGGCAAGGTTCCGGCCCGGCGCGTCGCGGTGGCCAGCGGCACGATCGCCATGTCCGACCGCGCCTTGCAGGCCATCCGCGAAGGCAGCGTCAAAAAGGGCGACGTGCTGGCCACCGCCCGCATAGCCGGGATCATGGCCGCCAAGAAAACCGGTGAACTCGTTCCTCTGTGTCATCCGCTGCCAATCGATGCGGTGAATGTCGAATTCGCGTTTGAGAACGCGGCCATAACCGCGACGGCAACGGCTTCCATCGAAGCCAAGACGGGCGTGGAAATGGAAGCGATTACAGCCGTTTCCGTCGCGCTCATCACGATCTATGACATGGCCAAGGCACTGGACAAGGGCATGGTCATCGGCGGGATCCGCCTGATTGCCAAGGATGGCGGCAAGTCCGGACGCTGGCGCGCCGAGGGTCATGAGGACCTGACGCTTTGACCCCCGGCCCGCTGTTGTCGCTTGAGGATGCGCAAAGCAGGCTTCTCGCGCTCGCGCATCCTCTCCCGGCAACTGATCTTCCGGTTGCCGAGGCATCGGGACGCTGGCTGGCCGGCGACGTCACCGCGCTGCGATCGCAGCCCCCTGATCCCATGTCGGCGATGGACGGATACGCGGTGCGGCAGGCGGATATGCCCGGACCGTGGCAGGTCATCGGCGAAAGCGCCGCCGGTCATCCGTTTCAGGGCAAGGTGGGACCGGGTGAAGCCGTCAGGATCGCGACGGGCGCCGTCCTTCCCGCTGGCGCCGACATGGTGGCGGTGCAGGAAGATTGCCGGCGCGAGAGCGACAGTCTGTTCTTCAAAGGCGAAGCTCCCGAACCGCTGGGGCGCCACATCCGGCCGCGTGGACTGGATTTCATGGAAGGCGACATCGTTTGCGGTGCCGGCGAGCGTCTGACGCCCGCCCGGCTTGCGCTCGCGATCTGCGCGGGACACGGCCAATTGCCAGTGCACGTACGGGCAAATGTCGCGATTATCGAAAGCGGCGACGAATTACGGGCCGCCGGACAGGATCTGCCCCCCGGCGCCATTCCCGCCAGCAATGGCACGATGCTGGGTTCGCTGTTCGCCGATCTCGGCTGCAAAGTCATGCAGACCGGACCGGTGCCCGACCGGCGCGAGGCCTTGCGGTCGGCTTTCGAAGCCGCCGACGATGCCGATCTGATCGTGACCAGTGGCGGCGCATCGGTGGGCGACCACGATCTGGTCCTGCCGGTCCTTGAAGAGATGGGCGCTCGGATCGACTTCTGGCGCGTCGCGATCAAGCCGGGGAAGCCCATCCTCGTCGCCAGTCTGGATGGCCGCATGGTCATCGGCCTGCCCGGCAATCCCGTATCCAGCTTTGTAACGGCGCATCTTTTCGCGCTGCCCTTTGCCCGCGCCTTGATGGGGGCCGCCGCACCCTTGCCCGCCCTGCAGCCCATGTTTTGCGAGGCCGATCTACCCGCGACCGGGCGCAGGACCGAATTCCTGCGATGCCGATTTACGGACGCAGGCGTGATTCCGGTCACTGTACAGGACAGTTCGGCCCTCGGCGCACTGGCTGGTGCGGATGCGCTGCTCTTGCGGCCCGCAGGCGCTGCCGCGGTGGCCAAGGGCGATGTCGTGCAGACCATGCCGTTCGCACCCCGCTATCGAAGTTAACCGGGATAAGCGGCAAACGGCTTGACGCTGGGGCAGATGTTGCTTAATTGTTCCGCATTCGTTCGCGCCAACGGGCGCAAAGCGGAACAGGACACGCCCGATGCTTACACGCAAACAGCATGAGTTGCTGCTCTTCATTCAACAGCGGCTGGAAGAATCCGGCATCTCCCCGTCTTTCGAGGAGATGAAGGAAGCGCTCGACCTGAAGTCGAAGTCGGGCGTGCACCGGCTGATTTCGGCGCTGGAAGAACGGGGTTTCATCCGGCGCCTGCCCAATAGGGCGCGCGCGCTGGAGATTATCAGGCAACCCGACGACGTGACCGGCACGGCCAAGTCAGCGCCTGAGCCCAAGGCCGACAACGTGGTCGAATTCAAACGCCCCATCCGCACCGCTTCGGCATCGGGCGACGTGATCGAAATTCCGCTGCACGGCCGGATCGCAGCCGGCGTTCCGATCGAGGCGCTGGAAGATAGCCAGGTCCTGCCGGTTCCCGCCGCTCTTCTGGGCAGCGGTGAGCATTACGCGCTCGAAGTCTCGGGCGACTCGATGGTCGAGGCCGGGATTTTCGACGGCGATTATGCGCTGGTTCGCCGCACAGACACCGCCCGCGATGGCGAGATCGTGGTCGCGCTGGTCAGGGGTGAGGAAGCGACGCTTAAATATCTGCGCCGCATCAACGGTATGGTGCAGCTCGATCCCGCCAATTCCGCGTATGAACCGCAGATCTACGATCCCTCCGAGGTGCAGGTTCAGGGTCGGCTGGCCGGCTTGCTCCGGCGCTATCATTAGAGGTGTGACGCCTACCAGCCGTGGCGGTCGCCCTCGGGTCTGACCGCTGCAATCGTGCCGTCGTCCAGATCGACTGCGATGCCCCCGCGCCGTGCGAGGAAACTGCCGTCGGCCTTCAGCAGCGCGGGCCGGCAGTCGGCGGGAAGCCGCCTGCTTGAAATGACGATGTCGGCGCGTGCACAGGCCTTGACGATCGGACCATAGGCAACATCGGCAGGGCGCTGTGCGACGAGCAGGGTCCGACCCTTCGCATCAAGCTGGCAGAAGTCGCCATTGCAGCGCGCGCCGGGCCACTCGGAAAACTCGCGAAAGCCGGCTTCGGCGGCATTGTCCTGGCCCATCGCCTCGACCATGGCCTCGGCTCCAAAGCTTGAGCTGTTGCGCAGCAGGAGAACCTCTCCATCATTGGCGACCAGTGCGGCATTTCGTCCCGTTTGCTCGACAATCAGATCGGCCGGACGCGCCAAGAGGAAGGCCGGCAGGCCGATTGCGATGGGGAGCAGTCCCAAGAGTCTGAGGCGACCTTCCCATAGCGCGATCCAGAAACCTCCGGCCGCGCATACAAGCAAGGCGGTCAGCGACAGTTGCGGCATCTGCACGACCGCACCGGGAAGGCTCGACGCCCGATGCGCGATGGCGATGATGATATCCAGCGACTTGGCCGACAGCCACCACAAGGGCGCGCCCAGCCCGATCAGATCGAACACCAGCCCGCCGATCAGCGCGGGAAGCGTGACCGCCGTCATCAAGGGAATCGCCATGAGATTGGCGATAGACCCGTAGAGTCCCGACCGCTGGAAATGGAACAGAACGATCGGCATCAATGCCATCTCGACCACGAGCCCGGTGAGGAACAGCAGAACGGCGGCATGCAGCCAGCGTTCGACCCAGCCTTCGCCGCGATTTGCACGCAGCCATGCCACGAAACGGCTGTTATGAAACGCGACGATGGCGACCACTGCCGCAAAACTGAGCTGGAAAGACGGACCGATTACCGCCTCGGGCCAGAACAGCATGACGGCCATGGCGGCCAGCGCGATCAGCCGCAGGGACAGTGCCTGCCTGCCCAGCGCAAGCGCGGCGGTCACCAGCAGGGCCGCGAGACATGCGCGTATGGTCGGCAGCGCTGCTCCCGTCAGGAGCGTATAGGCGATACCCGACAGTGCGCCCGCCCCCGCCGCGACCAGCGGCAGGGGCACGCGAAGGGCGAGCCAAGGCCACAAAGCACCCACCCGCACCACGATCAGCCATGCCATCGCCACGATCGAAGCCACGTGCAGACCGCTGATGGACAGCATATGCGCAAGACCCGAATCGCGCATCGCCTGCGCGTCATCCTCGGCAATCGCACCGCGATCGCCCGTGATCAGCGTGGCGGCAATGGCTGCTGAGCCGGCGCTGCCGGACCGGCCCACGGCTTCGCGCACATGCGATGCGATTCCACTGCGCCATCCGGCAGCACCTGCGCCGCCCGCCGTCATTTGCGGCGGATCCAGAACCGATCCCGACGCCGCGAACCCGTCGAACCATGCTTCCCGCGCAAAGTCATAGCCGCCGGGAACCGCGGCCCGCTGCGGCGGAACAAGCCGGACTTTCGCCGTGAACTGTGTGCCCGGTTGGAGCCGGTCCTTGTCCAGTTCTTCCGAAATATTGAGCCGCGCGCGAATGGGCTGCCCGTCGAGCGGATCGCGCGTCGCCACGATGAGCCGCGCGCGCTGGCGCGCCGGTTGCTCCTCGCGCTTCAGAACCCGTGCTTCGACCGTGGCCACGCGCGGCCCGGCGATGGGCGGCGTACCGACAAGGGTCGACCGCGCCCAGATCAGTGCGATGCCGGCCACCATCACGATCGAAAGCGCAATGACCGCGCTGCGCAGCAGCCCGTGCCCGCCGCCCGCCGCGTCGTCATCCGGCAAGAGTACCATGGCCAGCCCCGCGGGCATGCCGCAAAGCCCGATCGCGATCAGCCAGTCCGATGGTCCCGGAAGCAGGAACCACAGCCCGATCCCGGCGATCATCGCCACGGCCAGCCACGGCATGCGCTGAAAGCCCCGCTCGGCCAGGAACGCGTCAATTCGCGCCGCGGCACTGGACAAATGCGCCTGCGTCCCCCATTTCCGCAACCGCGAAGGGAGCCGTGAATCGGCAGCCTCTTCGCCCGCTATCGGAACGACGGTACTGGCACGGGCCTTCCCCATGGCGCCGCGCAAGTCATTCATACAACGTCTTCTCCGGTCCCGGCGGATCGCTCATGGCATGCATAGAAAGAGGAAGCACGCGCAGATGGCAAGCGGCCAGGCAGATGGAACCGACAGCGGCAACGCAGCAGCGCCCGCGAAAGAGACCGTCGTCACGCGTTTCGCGCCCTCGCCCACGGGTTTCCTTCATATCGGCGGCGCACGCACCGCGCTGTTCAACTGGCTGTTCGCGCGCCATCACGGCGGCAAGGCGCTGCTGAGGATCGAGGATACCGACAAGGCCCGCTCCACGACCGAAGCGATCGACGCAATCCTCGACGGGCTCGACTGGCTAGGGCTCGATTACGACGAGGCACCGGTGTTCCAGTCCGAACGCGCCGCGCGCCATGCCGAGGTTGCGAACCGCCTGCTGGACGCAGGCCATGCCTATCGCTGCTATGCGACATCGGAAGAGCTTGAGCAGATGCGCGCCGAGCAGCGCGCCGCCAAGAAGCCGCTGCGCTACGACGGGCGCTGGCGCGACCGCGATCCTTCCGAAGCGCCCGAAGGCGCGCCCTTTGTCGTGCGTCTGAAGACGCCCACAGGCGGATCGATGGTGATCGAGGACAAGGTTCAGGGCCGGGTCGAGGTCAAGAACGCCGAGATCGACGATTACATCCTGCTGCGTTCGGACGGGTCGCCGACCTATATGCTGGCAGTCGTGGTGGACGATCACGACATGGGCGTGACCCATGTGATCCGCGGCGACGACCATCTGAACAATGCCTTCCGCCAGCTGCCGATCTATCGCGCCATGCAGGAGATTGAGGGCGGCTGGGACGATCCGGTCTATGCGCATATCCCGCTGATCCACGGCGCGGATGGGGCCAAGCTGTCCAAGCGTCACGGCGCGATGGGCGTCGATGCCTATCGGGACGAGCTGGGCCTGCTGCCCGAGGCCGTGGCGAACTATCTGCTGCGGCTTGGCTGGGGTCATGGCGACCAAGAAAATTTCACCCGCGAAGAGGCGATTGCGCTGTTCGACCTGCCGGCGGTCGGCAAGAGTCCCTCGCGCTTCGACTTCAAGAAGCTGGCGAACATGAACGGCCAGTACATGCGCGAGGCCGATGATGCGCGCCTCGCCGATCTGGCCGCGCCGCGGATTGCGGCGCTTGAGCCGTCGTTCGATCCGGCAAGCCATCGCGGCTTGTTGATCGAGGCCATGCCCGCCCTCAAGGCCCGCGCCAAGAACCTTGACGAGCTGGCCGCCGGAGCCTTGTTCCTGTTCCGCCAGAGGCCATTGCCGATGGACGAGAAGGCGGGCGCACTGCTGCAGGGCGAAGGCGCAGGTGAATTGCTGTCCGACGTCGCCGAGCGACTGGACGCATGCAGCGAATGGGCGATCGAACCGCTTGAAGCCGAACTGAAATCCATGGCCGAGGAACGCGAACTTGGCCTTGGCAAGATCGCGCAGCCATTGCGCGCGGCGTTGACCGGGCAATCGACTTCGCCCGGCATCTTCGACGTATTGGTGCTGCTGGGCCGCGCGGAGAGCCTTGCGCGCATTCGCGAAGGCGCCGCGCGGGCAGCGCTTGACGAAAGCGCCGCTGCAGGAAACTAAGAACTTAGAGCAAGAGGAGTGAGTAAGTGGGCGATACGGCGAAACTGACCGCAGGGGGCGGCGATTACGAATTCCCGGTAAAGAGCGGCACGCTTGGGCCGGATGTCGTCGATATCGGCAAGATGTACGGCAAGACGGGCATGTTCACCTATGACCCCGGCTTCACCTCGACCGCCAGCTGCGATTCCGGGCTGACGTTCATCGACGGCGAAGAAGGCGTCCTGCTGCACCGCGGCTATCCGATCGGGCAGCTGGCTGAACATTCCAGCTTCATGGAAGTGTCCTATCTGATGCTGAACGGCGAACTGCCGTCGCAGGACGAGCTGGATCTTTTCACCTATACGATCACGCGGCACACCATGCTGCACGACCAGCTTCGCCAGTTCTATCAGGGTTTCCGCCGCGATGCGCACCCAATGGCAATCATGTGCGGCGTGGTCGGTGCCTTGTCGGCCTTCTATCACGACAGCACCGACATTTCGGACCCCGAGCACCGCAAGATCAGTTCGCACCGTCTGATCGCCAAGATGCCGACCATCGCGGCCATGGCGTACAAATATTCGATCGGCCAGCCGATGATGCAGCCGGACAACCGGCTGAGCTACACCGGCAATTTCCTGCGCATGACGTTTGGCGTTCCGGCCGAGGAATATGAAGTCGTGCCGGCTGTCGAAAAGGCGCTGGACCGCATCTTCATCCTGCATGCCGATCACGAGCAGAACGCATCGACCTCGACCGTGCGTCTTGCGGGTTCGTCGGGTGCCAATCCGTTCGCCTGCATCGCGGCGGGCATCGCCTGTCTCTGGGGTCCGGCGCACGGCGGCGCGAACGAGGCCGCGCTCAACATGCTTCACGAGATCGGCACCCCGGACAAGATCCCGGAATATATCGCGCGCGCCAAGAACAAGGACGATCCGTTCCGCCTGATGGGCTTTGGCCACCGCGTGTACAAGAACTACGATCCGCGCGCGACCGTGATGCAAAAGACCGTGCGCGAGGTGTTCGACGCGCTGAAGGTCAACGATCCGGTCTTCGAAGTGGCGCTGCAGCTTGAGGAAATGGCGCTGAACGATGATTATTTCATCGAGAAGAAGCTGTTCCCCAACGTCGATTTCTATTCGGGCGTGATCCTCTCGGCCATCGGTTTCCCGACCGAGATGTTCACTGCGCTGTTCGCCCTTGCCCGCACGGTCGGCTGGGTCGCTCAGTGGAACGAGATGATCTCCGATCCCGGCCAGCGCATCGGCCGTCCGCGCCAGCTTTACACCGGGCCGACGGAACGCGATTATGTGCCTATCACTCAACGCTAAATTGGCGCTGATTCGGCAATGAAGGAAATGACGATGCGGAGACTGGCTTTCACCATCCTCGGCATCGTCATTTTTCTTTTGGGCGCGTTGTGGACCCTTCAGGGTCTGGGCTTTGTGGCATGGCCGCCCGACAGCTTCATGATCGGAAAACGCCAGTGGGCCTATATCGGCGTGCTGGCCATGGCCGCCGGTGTCATTCTGGTCTGGATTCTGCAAAAGCGCCGCAACGGACGCGGGCGATAGCGATCAGTCGGCGTCGTCGGCCCCGTTCGCATCTTTCAGTTCCGCAGCCTTCAGCTCCGCAGCCTTCAGGCGCAGCATAAAGCAATTGCCGCCATTTGTGCCGTGTGCGACCGTCAGGCTTCCGCCCATCGCCTCCGCAAGGCGGCGCGAAATATGCAGGCCAAGACCGCTTCCGCCGTCATCCTCGCGGCCCAGCCTTTCGTATTTGCCGAAGATCGCTTCCCTTTCGCGCTCTGAAAGAGGCTTGCCCTCGTCGGTCACGCTGATGGTCGCCCATTTGCCCGAGACGGTCGAATCGACGATGATCTCTCCTCCGCGCGGGCCATAATCGACGGCATTGCCCAGCAGGTTGAGCAGCACCTGCATGCACCAGCGGCGATCGCCCATGGCGGGCAGAGCGTCGTAGGTTATTGTGAAACGCGCCTGCCTGCGCGCCGCGCGCGTCGTCTGCAGACGGCAGGCGCTTTCGGCCACTTCGCCCAAAACGATGGGCTCCATTTCCGGTTCGGGATCGTCGGCCCCATCGGCCAGCGAATGGGCAAGGCTGCGCAGATGCGTTCCCGCATTCACGATATCGCCGGCGTAATTCACATATTCGCGTGCCAGCGGACCCGCCAGCCGGTCACGCATGATCTCGCCCATCCGGATAATTCGCCTGACCGGCGCATCCAGCGCGGGTGCCAGCTGTTCTGACAATAAAGTTTCGGGAAGCAGATCTTCCTCGCTGGCGGGGCCGTCGGATACGATTTCCTCGTGCCGGCGGATCAGGATCTGCTGCCCTGCACTGCCACTGGACCCGCCGCTCAGCATAAGGTGCCAGCGGCGATCCGAACCCTCGATCCCCGCGATGATGCCGCTGCGAATGCCCCATTGCGACTGCAATGCGCCATCGGTCAGGAACAATGTCGACCAGTTCTGGCCGCGCTGACGCCGCGCCTGCGCCACCAGAGGTGACAATTCGACGCTTTCCGTCTCAAGCGCGACAATGTTCTGCTGCGCGTCCAGCCACAGCACTGCCTCGGCAAGCAATTGCTCGATCGCCAACCGCGTTTCGGCCGCCTCGTCGCTTTCGGCCGGTGCCGCCCTGCCTTCGGATGGCGAGGCGGTGTCGACGGCGTGCCAGTCCGACAGGCGGATCGAACAGCCATCCGCGTCCGGTTCGATCTCTGCCCAGCCCGATAGCGTACCGCCGCTGTACGCGATGGTCAGCGGCTGCGCGATCTTCATTCCATAGCTGCGCGCCTTGCGCACCAGTTTCAGCAGCGCCGATATCGCGATGACGCCAGGCAGATCGCCGCCGCTGGCCCGCTGCAGCGAGGCCAGCCGGCCATCCGCGCCCACCAGCCGGTCCTGCGCATCGCTGCGCGCGGTCAGGGGAACGGTCGCGCCGGTCGCCGCCAGAGTGCTTTCGGCCACCCCTATCCCTCCGGATCGTCGCCGGAACCGGTCGGCCCGCCGGTCAGCAGCGCCTGCGCATCGTTGCCGCGAAGCGCCGCGAAATTGTCGGGCAGGGTGATGTCGGGATGGATCGCAAAGAATTCGCGCTCGATCTCCTTGTCGCCCAGTCCTGCCGCGCGCAGCGACAGGGCCAGCCGGGCCAACTGGCTCTCCCCGGTCGACGATGCGACGTCGTCGCGCGATTCGCCTGTCGTCGCGGCCAGCGCCGACAGGAACACCGCCACGCCCGCATGGCTGACCGACAGCGCGGCGAAGGCCCCTGCCCCCAGCGCGCGGACTAGCCGGTTGGCGACGGCGATTCGCGTCAGCGATTCGTCATATTCCGAACGGATCGCATGTTCGGCGGTGCGCGCATGCTGTTCGAAGTTCAAATCCCCCGCGACCACGCCGCGCAATGTGTTGATCACCGCGAACAGGACGTCGGCAGGCAGCTCGACCACGGGCAGCGTCATGCGCTGCATGTGACGGACGAACCCGGCCTGCCCGGTCAGCAGATCCATCGCGATCGAGCTGGCATTGGGATCGTCCGCGCTGATCAAAGTCTGCAGCAGCGGCGACAGGGCCGGATCCATGCCCGCCCGCCGCTCAAGGCTTTCGGTCAGTTGCCATTCCATCGCCACGGCATGGAGATGTTCGAGCAGCATCGGCTCGTCGATCAGGGCGCCCGCCAGCGGTTCGGACAGATGTTCGACCCATTGCTCGGGATTCTTCTCGCCCGCGGCCTCGGCCAGCCTGATCGCCAGCTGGGCCGCGATGTCGTTTGCAAGGCCGCGCACCCGCGCGACGATCGCGTCCGAGAACATGGCGCGATCCTCGCACCCGATGATATGGCGCAGCACAACGCCGCGCGCGCCCAGCACCCGATCTCCGCGCTTCAGTTCGGAGCGCATGGCGGAAGCGATTCCGCCGGTCTTTTCCAGTTCGCCCATGGGCTTGGCTTATCACCGTGTGGTTAAAGGCGCGTTAGTTTCGTGCGCCCCGTGCCCGTTTGGAACGTAAGCACAATCCAACCCAGCGCAATGGCTCCTGCGAGCAGCATCGAAAGCGTTACCGGCGCTGCCCAGATGGCCGATATCGCCAGCGCCAAACACAGCAGGAACCGGTCGTCCAGCCATGGCCGAATCGGTGCATAGGGAAATTCGTGCGTCGCCAGCCTTAGCAGCGCGACCGCCATCAAGGCCGCGAACCACGCGGGCGGCCTTGCCAGTCCCGGCCCGCCGTTCACCGCGATGACGGCGACCAGCAGGCAATCGAAGGCCAGGAACAGCACCGGCCCCATGTCGCGTCCGCGCGGGCGCATGCGCGACTGGCGGCGCACCGCCTGCAGCACCCGGTGCCCGCGCAGCACCATCCAGCTGAGCCCCATGAACAGGAACGCCAGCCAGCCCAGCTGAAAACCGGTCGCCGCCAGCGCGCATCCGGCCAGCAAGAGCCCGACGGCACCCACCAGCATGTCACCGTGATCCTGCTCCAGGAGGCGGCTGCCGAATTGCTGGGCGGCATGGCCCGCGATACGCGTGCCGACGGTCTGGCCGCTCGCCTCGGCGATGGTGCTGTCGAGGCGGCGCTTTTCGGCGGCCTGCGCATCGCCCTCGCTGCGGATGAGGTTCCAGCGTCCATCGGACAGCGCGGCGACATCGACGGGATGCGCCTGCAGCCGCGTCATCAACGCAATGCGCAGCAGCGAGGACGCGATATCGCAGTCGCGCGGCAATTCGCGCAGCCGTTCGGCCAGCGAGCCGGGAACGATCATGATGCCCGCCCACGCATATTCGGCGTCGATCCGCTCGAATCCGGCGGCGAGGCCCTGTTCGACCGGCAATGTCGCGACTCCGCGCCCGCTGCATAGGTCGAGCGCCAGCGTCGCGTCGGCCATCAGCGAATCGCCGAACACCAGCAGCTCGTCCGCGGCCGTCACCTCGGCGCAGAGGGCGGGCGCGTCCTGTATGATCTTGGCCGGAAGGCCCGCCACGCGCGCAGCGCCCAGCATCATCTCGACACGGTCGTCGCCCGGATCGCCCAGCACGAGTATGCGCCTGGCCCCGGCGGCGGCGGCGATTTCGAGCTGGTGCCGCGCCACCGGCTCACCCGCGACGCGCAGCGCGGCGGAAGGGCGATCGCCCCCCTCCACCAGCTCCAGCATTGGAATGACCGCTATGCGCAAGACCGACACTTCCCCATGCCCGTCCGGCGCGGCGGGCAGAGCCTCTCATGCGGCGTAAGGCCGGTCTTGCGCAAGATGGTGCGCGTCATCTGTGCATAGGGAGACGGGTTCCGTGCCGGGGCGACCGCGGCCCCGCTGCGTGGCTGCATGCGATGGTGAACGATTATCCACCGATCCTTCCCCATCGCCGCCGCCGGACAGCCACAAAACCGCGCGTCAGGCCTGTATCGCGCGGCATTCTGTGCTAGACCGCAAGGTTCAGGATCGGGACGGGCAGAGACCATGAACAGACGGCGCAATATCATCCGCTTTGGACAGGAAGATCAATCGGATATGGCCGACAGCGTCGATGCGGCGGAAGATCGCGACAGCACTGCCGACACCTATGGTGAATCGGTCCGCAGCGACGGCGGCCAGTACGATCTGACCGAAGACATGGCCTATGCCGACCCCGCGTTCGATGCGGAAGAGCCGCGCCGCGCCGGCTGGATCGTTCCCGCGCTTGCCGTTGCGGCGATTGCCGCGTGGACCGGATTCTTCGCCTATGCGCAATTTATCGGCGGCGCGATGCCGACCGGCTTTGCGGACTGGTCGGCGCTGATCGCGCAATGGTCGATGCCGGTCGCCCTGATCGTCGCCCTGTGGATGCTGGCACTGCGCCACAGCCGCGCCGAAGCCGGACGTTTCGCCGATGCCGCCGCGTCGCTGCGTAACGAATCCATCGCGCTGGAGCGCAGACTGGGCAAGGTGAACGCCGAATTGTCGATCGCGCGCGAATTCCTGACCTCGCAGGGCCGCGACCTTGAATCGCTCGGCCGCATCGCCAGCGAGCGCCTGTCGGAAAATGCCGGGCGTCTGCAGGAACTTATCGTACATAATGGAGAGCAGGTCGACCGGCTGCATGGTGTGTCCGGCGCGGCGCTCGACAATATGGAGAAGCTGCGCGGGCAGCTGCCGGTGCTGACCAATGCGGCGCGCGACCTCGTCAATTCCGTCGGACAGGCAGGCGAAGGCGCGCATGGGCAGATCCAGCGGCTAACCGACGGGTTCGGACGGCTGGGTCAGGCGGGCGAAGCCTCGACGCTGAAGGTGGACGAGATGCGCGCCCGTGTGAACGAGGCGCTGGCCGAGTTCGAGCGCTGCGCCGATCAGCTTGGCACGATTGCCGCGGACCGTTTCGCCGCGCTCGATGCCGAGGGAACGGTTCTGCGCGAACGGCTGGACCAGCAGGAAATCAACGCGCTGGCGAAGGTGCGCGAGCGTGCGGATTCGATGGAGCGCATCATCGACCAGGCGCGCAACCGGCTGGCCGAGGCCGAGATAGAGGCAGTGGATGCACTGCGCGAACGCCTGGCAAGCCTCGATAGCGAAAGCGGCGACATCGCGGCACGCGTTGCCCGCGGCGAGGCGGAGGCGCTTGAGCGGCTGCGCGACCAGTTGGCCACGCTGGGCGAGGAGGCCGAGCGCCTGTTCGGCGGATTCGACCGTTCGGGCGAGAGCGCGATCGAGGGCTGGCGCAATCGTCTGGGTGCAGTCAACGACGAGGCGGACGCGCTGATGCATCGCTTTGCCGAAGTCGGGTCCGAAGCGGTCGCCGCATGGCGCGAACGCATGGCCGAAGGCGGGCGCGAGGCCGCCACCATGTTCTCCGGCCTCGACCGCAAGAGCGAGGAAACGCTGGAGACCGTGGGATCGCGCGTCTCGCTGCTGTCGCTGGAAATCGGGCGGCTGCATGGCGAATTGCTCCAGCATGGCGAAACGCTGGAGACCGAGATCGCGGGCCGGATCGAACGCAGCGAAGCGGCGACGCGCACGCTTGCCGATCGCCTGCGCGCCGGTCTTGAGGCACTGGATGGCGAAATCGAGCAGCGCCGTCAGAAGGGCGAGGCCGCGGGCCGTGCGCTGACCGAAGCGCTGGCGACTCAGCTGGACGACGTCGACGGGCGGATCGAGGAACGCCGCCTCACCTATCTCACCGCGCAGCGCGAATTCGGCGATGCGGTCACCGGCCAGCTTGCCGATTTCGACGACCAGATCGAAAAGCGCCGTCAGGCCTATCACGACGTTCAGCGCGAATTCGGCGAAGCGATCGCGCAGCAGTTCGCCGCCATCGAGCAGGGCTTCGAAGAACGCCGCCTGCGCCAGCTTGCCGCGGGCCGCGAGATGAACGAGGCCGCCGCCGAACAGCTCGACGCGATCGACCGCAGCTTTGAAGAGCGCCGCGAGGCGCGGATCGCCGCCGGTCAGGAAGTGCTGCAGACGCTGGACGCGCAGCTGGCCGAGATCGATGGCGAGCTGGACGAACGCCGCCGCCGGCATCAGGCGACCAGCGAAGCGCTGGCCCGGCATGCCGAGATCATTGCCGGACGCATCGCCGATTTCGGCAAGCGCATGGAACAGGTCGCAGACACCGGGCGCGAGGCCGAATCGATCGTCGGCGCGAGCCTTGCCGAGCTGGCAGCCAAGCTGGCCGAAAGCCGCGATGCGCTGTCGGGCACCGACAAGGCGGTCCTTGCCCTCACCGACAATTCCGTGCGCCTGCTCGAACTGATCGAGGCGAGTTCGCGGCACACCCGCGAGGCTCTGCCTGAATCGCTGGGCGAGGCGGAAACGCGCCTCACTTCGGTCGCGGAGCGGATGGAAGGCCTGCGTTCTTCGCTGGGCGAAGCGGGTGAGAACAGCAAGGCGCTCGACACCGCGGTCGAGACGGCGCGCGACAAGACCCGCGCCGCCATTGCCGAGCTTGAGACGCTGCATGACCGCCTGAGTGAACGCGGCAGCGAGCATGCCGCGCAGATCGCCGAGCTGCGCGATACGCTCGCCCTTGCGCGCAGCGACAGCGAGGCCATGGCCGAAGCCGCCGAGGCGACGCTGGGCGGCGCGATCAGCCGCCTGGCCGAGGCAAGCCGCGAAGCCGTCGCCAATATCGAGGGCACGTCGTCAGACGCCGTCCGCGCCATCGCCGAAAAGCTGGCGCATGAAAGCGGCATTGTCGTGCGCGAGGCCGTCGAGGCCAGCACGCGCGAAACGCTGGAATCGCTGGACGCCGCCGTGTCGCGGGCAACGGGTGCGGCGCGCGATGCCGCTGGCGAACTGGAAGAGCATCTCAACCGCGTTAACGAGATCACAGGCCACCTCGAATACCGGGTCGCCGAAGCGCGCCGACGGGCCGAGGAGGACATCGACGACCATTTCGCGCGGCGTGTGTCCCAGATCACCGAATCGCTGAACTCGACCGCAATCGACATCGACAAGGTGCTGTCGACCGATGTCAGCGACAGCGCATGGCAGGCCTATCTGAAGGGCGAACGCGGCATCTTTACCCGCCGCGCGGTGCGCCTGATCGACGGCGCGGATGCCCGCCTGATCGTCGAGCATTTCGAGGCCGACAGCGAGTTCCGCGAACACGTCAATCGCTACATCCACGACTTCGAGGCGATGCTGCGCAACCTGCTGTCCACGCGCGAAGGCAATTCGCTGGCCGTGACCGTGCTGTCGAGCGATATGGGCAAGCTCTATGTCGCGCTTGCCCAGTCCATCGAAAGGCTGCGTCGCTAAGGCCCGGCAAGCCTAGGTTATTGGCAGGATTGGTGCGCTGCCAGATAGGGCGACACGGCCCTGCCGCCTCAGTTCCCTCCGGTGGTGAGCGTCTGTTCGGCGCTGATGTCCGGGGGAGCGGGGAAGAAGTCGATGTCCTCTGCCGTGATCCAGCCCTGTTCGTAATTGATGTAGAACAGGACGAACAGCACCGCCGCCACCAGCGTCGTGCGCCACACGATCCGCCATGGCCTGAAATTGATCGGCGCGCTGTCGGCATGGCCGGTTTCAGGCACCGAACCCACATCATGATGGGTGCGGATTCCAAAAGGCATCACCATGAAAGCGCTGAAGATCCACAACAGGAAGTAGATCGCGATCGCGGAAGTCCACTGCATGGAAGCGGCGTTAGGCTCAGGCCGCGTCCATCGCAAGCACCGCGACCTGCGGGTTCTTTCCCGACCAGCGGCGGGCGGCACGGCGCGCCGCAAGGCGGGCCGCCTCGAACACGGCTTCGGGATCGCGGGCGCGGCCTTTCAGCCGTGCGATCGCCGTTTCGACATCGCCTTTCGCTTCCTCGAGAAACTCGTCCATGTCCTCGACCAGCGGCAGACCGATGGCGTTGACCATGACCCCCGTGCGCGAACCGGCGGGCGGCAGGACCACGGTGACATGGCCGTTCTGCGCGAGGCGGCGGCGCTCCACGATGGAATCGCCGTCAGCAGGCACGATGATATCGCCGTCGAGGACGAGCCGCCCTGCCCTGCTCTCGCCGATCTTGCCGGGTTTGCCGGGCGCGAGACGGATGATGTCGCCGTTCTTCTGAACCACCTGCCTGGGAATCCCGGCTGCTGCGCCGACACGCGCTTGCTCGGCCATGTGGCGCATCTCGCCATGCACGGGGACGAGGATTTCGGGCCGGATCCAGCCGTAGAGCGCCTCGAGTTCCGGCCTGCCGGGATGGCCCGACACGTGGATCAGTTCCTGCCGATCGGTCACCATCTCGATCCCGCGGCCGGCAAGCTGGTTCATGATCCGTCCGATCGCCAGCTCGTTGCCGGGGATCTGGCGGCTGGAGAACAGCACGACGTCGCCTTCGTCCAGATCGATCGGATGCTGTTCCGACGCGATCCGGGCCAGCGCCGCGCGCGGTTCGCCCTGCCCGCCGGTCGCGATGACAAGAACCTCGCCGCGCGGCAGCGACATGGCCGTGTCGAAATCGACCGTATCGGGAAAGTCCTGCAGATAGCCATTGGACTGCGCAGCACGAATGATCCGGTCGAGCGAGCGCCCGGCGACGCATAGCTGCCGCCCGGTATCCTTCGCCACCTGCCCCAGCGTGTGCAGACGCGCGACGTTGGACGCGAAAGTCGTGACCAGAACGCGCTTGCCCTTGTGGCGGGCGACCTCGGCGTCCAGCCCGGCGCGCACGGCGCCTTCGCTGCCCGAGGCGCTGGAATTGAACACATTGGTCGAATCGCACACCAGCGCGAGTACGCCCTGATCTCCGATCTCGGTCAGTTCCTCGGGCGTCGAGGGTTCGCCAATCTGCGGATCCTCGTCGAGCTTCCAGTCGCCGGTGTGGAAGACGCGGCCGAAGGGCGTCTCGATCAGCACCGCATTACCCTCCGCAATCGAATGGGCCAGCGGGACATAGCGGACCTGGAACGGCGAGATCGAGCCGCCGGGGCGGAAATTGTCGAGGTGGTCGATGACATGCATCTCCACCTCTTTCTCGATTCCGGCTTCCAGCAGCTTTTCGTGGACCAGCGACGCGGTGAAAGGCGTCGCATACAGCGGCACGCCGAGATCGGCGGCAAAGTAAGGCACCGCGCCGATGTGATCCTCATGCGCGTGGGTCAGCACGATGCCGACGAGGTCCTCGGCGCGCTCCTCGATGAAGTCGAGGTCGGCGAAGACGAGGTCGACGCCGGGATAGCCGGGGTCGGCAAAGCTCATGCCTAGGTCGACCATCAGCCATTTGCCGTCGCAGCCGTAGAGATTGACGTTCATGCCAATCTCGCCCGACCCGCCGAGCGCGAGAAATATCAGTTCGTTTTTAGGAGTCATCGATTAGGCATATCGGTACGCTCGGCCAGAATTGCGAGGCCCTGCAGAGTCAAATCCACGTCGATATGGTCGAAAATGTCGGTGCACTCGTCGAACAGCACGGCAAGACCGCCCGTCGCGATCACCTTTGCGGGCCTGCCGATCTCTTTGCGCAGCCTTTCGACCAGCCCCTCGATCATCGAGACATAGCCCCAGAACACGCCGATCTGCATCTGGCTTTCGGTATTGCGGCCGATCACGCTGCGATCGCTGCCCGGCGATTCGATGGCGATGCGGGGCAGTTTCGCCGCCGCGCTGACCAAGGCATCGAGCGACAGATTGATGCCCGGCGCGATGATGCCGCCCTTGTAGGTGCCCGCGAAGTCGATGACGTCGAAGGTCGTGGCGGTGCCGAAATCGATGATGATCTGGTCGCCCTGCCACATGTCATGCGCGGCGACCATGTTGACCGCCCGGTCCGCGCCCAGCGAATCCGGTTCGTCCACGTCGGCCCTGATGCCATAGCCGACGGGCGGCTCCCCGGTGAACAGGGGCGTGCCGCCGAAATATTTCTCACCCAGAACGGTAAGATTGTGGCGGGCGCGCGGAACCACGGTCGAGACGATCACCCGGTCGACCGCCTTGAAGTCGAGGCCTTCGAGCGCGAAAAGCTGCATCAGCCAGACGGCATATTCGTCCGCAGTGCGCCTTGCGTCGGTCGCGATGCGCCAGCGCGTGACGGCCTTGCGCCCCTCCATCAGGGCGAAAACGATATTCGTATTGCCGACGTCGCAGGCGAGCAGCATTCAGTTTTCCCCGTTGCGCAGGAGTTCGACCTCGCCCGCGTGAATGGCACGAACGGTGCCGCCCGCCAAGCGCAGCAGCAGCGCACCGTCCGGATCGAGACCGCGATATTCGCCCGTCAACCGGTCCTCGCTGGCCGGGTTAACCGCGATCTTCGTGCCGGGTGCGGGACCGCGCGCGACCCAGCGGGCGACCGTTTGCGCCAATCCGGCCGAGCGCCAAAGCGCGATCTCGGCTTCGAGCGATGCCGCGAGAGCGCGTTCGAAATCCGCGCGCGGCACCTCATGACCAAGAGCCGAAAGGGCGATGGAGGGACGGTCCGGCAGGTCCGGCGCACTGGCGAGATTGATGCCGATGCCGATGACGACATGGTCGCGCTGTCTTTCGAGCAAGATACCCGCCAGTTTCGCGCCCTTCGCCAGCAGGTCGTTCGGCCATTTGAGGGCAAGATCGGCCCCGGCGCCTGTGAGCCCCGCGACCGCTTCATATACGGCCACGCCCGTGACCAGCGCCAGCGTATGGGGCGGCGGATCGCCCGCGCGGATTGCTACGCAGGTCGATCCCATGAAATTGCCCGCACCGTCCTGCCACACCCGGCCGAGCCGCCCGCGGCCCGCTTCCTGACGCTCGGCGATCAGCCAGTCGCCCTCTCGCAGCTGCTCCCCCCTGGAAAGCCGCGACAGCAGTTCCGCATTGGTCGATCCGATCCGGTCGACATGCTCGAACCGGCGCCCGGATTGCGGGGGCACCGTCATGCGGTCACCCGATGAAGAACAGTGCCGCCGCCGCCTTGTTCGCCATCGCGCCCAGCCACGGCGTCAGCACATAGCCCAGCGGCGAGATCAGCAGGCAGGATACGAGCAGGATGATCTGGTGCGACAGCGGCCCGCTTTCCTTTGCGACACGGCCGCTGGGTTCGTCGAAGAACGCGATCTTGACCACCTTGATATAATAGAACGCGCCGATCACGCTGGCCGCGATGCCGATGGCGGCAAGCGCGATCATATTGGCATCGACCGCCGCCTGGAACACGACGAACTTGCCCCAGAAGCCGAACAGGGGCGGAATGCCGGCAAGGCTGAACATCACGGCCAGCAGCGCCCAGGCCATCGCCGGACGGACCGACGACAGGCCCGACAGATCGGCAATCGCCTCTACCGGGCGGCCATCGACGTCGCGCAGCATCAGCACGACGGTGAAGCCGGCAATGCTCATCGCCACGTAAATCGCGAGATAGACCAGCATGGCCGAAGCGCCCTCAGGCGTCGCGGCGGCGAGGCCGATCAGCAGGAAGCCGATATTGTTGATCGACGAGAATGCGAGCAGCCGCTTGATATTGGCTTGCCCGATCGCGCCCAAGGCGCCGACCACGATGGACGCGAGCGCGACGAAGATCACGATCTGCTGCCATGCCCCGACCTGCGCGCCGAATGCGCCCAGCGCCACGCGCATGGTCAGCGCCAGCGCCGCCACCTTGGGCGCCGTGGCAAAGAAGGTGGTGACCGGCGTCGGCGCACCTTCGTAGACGTCGGGCGTCCACATGTGGAACGGCACCGCGCTGATCTTAAACGCAAGACCCGCCAGAACGAAGACAAGGCCGAAGACCGCGCCAATGCCGATCTCGCCCGTCATCGCAAGCCGGACGGCGGCAAAATCGGTGCTGCCGGTGAAGCCGTAGGTTAGGCTCATCCCGAACAGGATGATGCCGCTGGCAAGCGCGCCCAGCACGAAATACTTGAGGCCGGCTTCGGCCGAACGCTCATCCGTGCGCAGAAAAGCCGCCAACACATAGGCCGACAGCGAATTCAGTTCGAGCCCGATATATAGCGTCAGGAAATCGCCCGCCGACACCATCAGGTTCATGCCAAGCACCGCGAACAACACCAGCACCGGGAACTCAGCCCGCATCGCGCCATAGCCGTCGAGGAAGCGCGGGGCCACCATCAGCGTCACCGCGGCGGAGAGATAGATCAGCAGCTTGGCAAAGGCCGAAAAGGCGTCGGCATTATACTGCCCAAGGAACGCGATCCGGTCGGGGCCTGCCATGCCGCCCGCCAGCGTCGGGATCGCGACCGCGGCGCAGGCCACCAGCGTGGCGACGGCAGCGATCGAGATGACCCGGCTGCCCTTGTCGCCAAGCCATGCGGCGGCAAGCAGCAGGACAAGGCCTGCAACGGTGAGGATTTCCTCTGCGACGATAAGCGCGAGGGATTGCGAGAAATCGGTCATCAGTGGGCACCCTCACCCGCGTCATGGTGTTCTTCGGCAGCAGCCGCGGCGGCCGCCTGCTGTTCGGCGCTTGGCATGGCGAGATGTGCGTCGCCGGCGGGCGCCACGCTTTCAAGCCGCTGGTCCAGCCATTCGATATCGCCGCGCATCGGAGCGAGGAAGCTTTCGGGATAGATGCCCATCCACAAAGTCGCGGCGGCAAGCGGCACCATCATCATCCATTCGCGCCCGTCCATGTCGGGCATGGCGGCGGCATCGGCGTTCTTCTGGTCTCCGAATGCCACACGCCGATAGAGATAGAGCATGTAACCCGCACCGAGGATGATGCCGGTGGTGCAGACCAGCGCGACCCAGCTGGATGCCTGATAGATGCCAGCAAGGCCTAGGAATTCGCCGATGAAATTGCTGGTGCCCGGCAGGCCGATCGAGGCCATGGTGAACAGCAGGAAAAAGATCGCGTATTTCGGCATGTTGATCGCAAGACCGCCGTAACGCGAAATCTCACGCGTATGCAGACGGTCGTAGATCACGCCGACACACAGGAACAGCGCGCCCGATACAAGGCCGTGGCCCAGCATCACCATCATTGCGCCTTCGAAGCCCTGCACGTTGAACGCGAACAGCGCCGCCGTCACGATCGCCATGTGGGCGACCGAGGAATAGGCGATCAGCTTCTTCATGTCGTGTTGGACAAGCGCGATCAGGCTGGTGACCACGACCGCGATCATCGACAGCGCGAAGACCAGCCAGGCGAACTGGACGCTCGCCTCGGGGAACATCGGGATGGCGAAGCGGATGAAGCCATAACCGCCCATTTTCAGCAGCACGCCCGCCAGGATCACCGAGCCCGCGGTCGGCGCCTGCACGTGCGCGTCGGGCAGCCAGGTGTGCACCGGCCACATCGGCATTTTCACCGCGAAGCTGGCGAAGAAGGCAAGCCACAGCCAAGTCTGCGCCCCGGCCGGGAAGTCATAGGCCATCAATGTCGGGATGTCGGTGGTGCCGGCCTCGCGGACCATCCAGAACATCGCGATCAGCATCAGCACCGAGCCGATCAGCGTGTACAGGAAGAACTTGTACGCCGCGTAGATCCGGTTGTCGCCGCCCCAGATGCCTATGATCAGATACATCGGGATCAGCCCGGCTTCGAACATGATGTAGAACAGGAACAGGTCCTGCGCCGCGAACACGCCGATCATCAGCGTTTCCATGATCAGGAATGCGGCCATGTATTCGCCCACGCGCTTCTGGATCGAATTCCAGCTGGCCCCGATGCAGATCGGCATCAGGAACACGGTCAGCAGGATCAGCAGCAGCGCGATGCCGTCGATGCCCAGCGCCCAGCTGAAGCCCGCGAAAAGCTCGGCTCGCTCGGTAAATTGCCACTGCGCGCCGCCCACGTCGAACGCGCCCCACAGGACGATGCCGAAGGCCAGATCGACCAGCGTTGCCGCCAGTGCGATCACCCGCGCCGTCGGTGCCGATACGAAGAAGCATGCGATGGCGCCGACGAGCGGCACCAGAAGCATGAGCGAAAGGATCGGAAAGCCGTCCACGAACTTACTGCCCCGCCATCGTTGCAATGACCCAGCTGACCGCGGCGACAAGGCCCAGCAGCATGATCAGAGCATAGGAATAAAGATAACCCGTCTGCACCTTGCTCGCGAAGCGCGAGCTGGCCGCGACGAGCGACGCCGCACCATTGGGTCCGAAGCGATCGATGATCCCGATATCGCCGATGGTCCAGAACTTGCGTCCCAGCCAGAAGGCGGGCTTCACGAAGATCGCGTGATACAGCTCGTCGAAATACCACTTGTTCTTGAGGAACTGGTACAGGAAGCCGAACTGGCCCACGAAACGCGCCGGTGCCGAGGTGTCGCGGATATAATTGTTCCACGCGATGGCCAGCCCGATCAGCATGACCAGTCCCGGCGCGATCTTCACCCAGGCCGGAACCGCATGCATCGCATGGACCAGATGCTCGTTGTAATAGAGCGAGCCGCCCCAGAACTCCGCACTGTCGAGGAAAGCGTGGCTGAACACCGCGCCCGCGAACACCGCGCCGATCGACAGCACGATGAGCGGCAGCAGCATGACCGCCGGGCTTTCGTGCGGGTGATAGCCGCCGGTGCCGTCATGCGCATGCGCCGGGTTCGCCGGATGATGCGGGTCGTGGCCTGCATCTTCCTGATGCGCGGGATTGTGCTCGTCCGGCTCGTCATGGCCATGGTGGACGGCGTGCTGGATGTGCTCGCTCTCGATCCAGCGCGGCTTGCCCCAGAAGGTGAGGAACATCAGGCGCCAGCTGTAGAAGCTGGTCAGCAGCGCCGCGAAAATGCCGAGGAAGAAGGCAACCTGCGACAGCTCGGTCCCGCGCGCGAACGCGGATTCGAGGATCGCGTCCTTGGAATAGAAGCCCGCGAAACCGACATGCGCGAACCATAGGCCCACACCGGTGATCGCCAGCGTGCCGGCCATCATCGCCCAGAAGGTGATCGGGATCTGCTTACGCAGCCCGCCGTAATAGCGCATGTCCTGCTCATGGTGCATCGCATGGATGACCGAGCCCGCACCGAGGAACAGCAGCGCCTTGAAGAAGGCGTGGGTGAACAGGTGGAACATCGCTGCGTTATAGGCGCCGACGCCTGCCGCGAAGAACATGTAGCCGAGCTGCGAGCAGGTCGAATAGGCGATCACGCGCTTGATGTCGGTCTGAGTCGTGCCGACGGTGGCGGCGAAGAAGCAAGTCAGCGCGCCGATCGCGATCACGAAGCCGGAAGCGACCGGTGCCACCTCGAACATTGGGGAAAGGCGGCACACCATGAACACGCCGGCTGTCACCATGGTCGCCGCGTGGATCAGCGCCGACACGGGGGTCGGGCCTTCCATCGCGTCGGGCAGCCAGGTGTGCAGGCCAAGCTGCGCAGACTTGCCCATCGCGCCGACGAACAGCAGCAGGCAGAGGATGTCCATCGTGTAGAGGCGCATACCAAGGAAGGTGATCGTCGAACCCTGCATGCCCGGCGCGGCGGCCAGAATTTCGGAAATCGATGTGGTGTTGAAGACCAGGAACGTGCCGAAGATGCCCAGCATGAAGCCAAGATCGCCCACACGGTTGACCACGAAGGCCTTGATCGCGGCGGCATTGGCGCTGGGCTTCTTGAACCAGAAACCGATCAGCAGATAGGACGCAAGACCCACCCCTTCCCAGCCGAAGAACATCTGGACGAGATTGTCCGCCGTCACCAGCATCAGCATGGCGAAGGTGAACAGCGACAGATAGGCGAAGAAGCGCGGCTGGTCCGGATCCTCGTCCATGTACCCCCACGAATAGAGGTGCACGAGCGCAGACACGCTGGTGATCACCACCAGCATCACGGCAGTGAGCGTATCGACGCGTAGCGCCCAGTCAAAGCTCATGTCGCCCGACTGGACCCATTTCAGCACCGGCGCGACATAGGCGCTGGCGCCGCCCGTCATGAAGGGCACGAAGATCATCCATGCCAGCGCGCAGGACAGGAACAGCGCGCCGGTGGTGATCACTTTCGCCGGAAAGGACCCGATCGAACGATTGCCCAAACCGGCAACGATCGCCGCCAGCAGCGGCGCAAAGACGAGTATCTGGATCATGGCGGGCGGCCTTATCCCTTCATCCGGTGGATGTCGTCCACCGCGATCGTGCCGCGGCCACGGAAATAGATGACCAGGATCGCAAGCCCGATCGCCGCCTCGCCCGCCGCGACGGTCAGGACGAACATGGCGAAGATCTGGCCGGTCAGGTCGCTGAGGAAGGCGCTGAAGGCGACGAAATTGATGTTCACCGCCAGCAGGATCAGCTCGATCGCCATCAGGATGACGATCACGTTCTTGCGGTTGAGGAAGATGCCCAGCACGCCCAGCACGAACAGGATCGAGCTGACGACGACGTAATGTTCGATTCCGATCACGGCGCCCTCCTTACAGTTTCACGCCCGCGCCCACTTCGGGACGGGTCTTGACGATGGCTTCTTCCGGACGGCGCTTCACCTGCTTCGAGATGTCCTGGCCGCGCACTTCGGGGCGATGACGCAGGGTCAGCACGATGGCGCCGACCATGGCGACCAGAAGGATCACGCCCGCCGCCTCGAACAGGAAGAGATAGCGCGAATAAAGCAGCGCCCCGATGGAAGCGATATTGCTGCGGTCCAGCACCGGCGCGTTCATGCCGTCGGGCGTCCCCAGTTCCAGCCCGCCCGCGTTATAGGCGACGAGGCCGACGAACAGTTCGACGAACAGCACGATAGCGATGGCCACGCCCAGCGGCGCGTTCTTCACGAAGCCGGCGCGCAATTCCGAAAAGTCGATGTCGAGCATCATGACCACGAACAGGAACAGCACGGCCACCGCGCCGACATAGACGATGACGAGCAGCATCGCGATGAACTCTGCCCCCACCAGCACCATCAGCGCCGCGGCGTTGAAGAAGGCAAGGATCAGCCACAGGACCGAATGCACGGGATTCCTCGCCAGAATGACGAAGCAGGCCGATGCAATCACGAGGGCCGCGAAGAGATAGAAGGTGATGGTCTGGATCATGGGTTTTGATGTCCCGCGAGCGCGCCCCTAGCGATACGGCGCATCGGCTTCAAGGTTCGCGGCAATCGCCCGCTCCCACTTGTCCCCGTTGGCCAGCAGTTTCGCCTTGTCGTAAAGCAGTTCTTCACGCGTTTCGGTGGCATATTCGAAATTCGGCCCCTCAACGATGGCATCGACCGGGCAGGCTTCCTGGCAGAAACCGCAATAGATGCACTTCGTCATGTCGATGTCATAGCGCGTGGTGCGGCGGCTGCCGTCAGCGCGCGGTTCGGACTCGATGGTGATCGCCTGCGCGGGGCAGACCGCTTCGCAAAGCTTGCACGCGATGCAGCGCTCTTCCCCGTTGGGATAGCGGCGCAGCGCATGTTCGCCGCGAAAGCGCGGGCTCAGCGGGTTCTTCTCGAACGGATAGTTGATCGTCGCCTTGGGCTTGAAGAAATACTTCAGCGTCAGCGTGTGCGCCTTCAGGAATTCCCACAGGGTGAACGATTTTATGAGATGAGCGACGCTCATGAATACCTCGTCAGCATAAGCCAGCCGGAAACGAGCACGACGAACAGCAGGCTCATCGGCAGGAAGATCTTCCAGCCAAGACGCATCAGCTGGTCATAGCGGAAGCGGGGCACGGTGGCCTTTACCCAGCTGAAAATGAAGAAGAAAAACAGGATCTTCAGCAGGAACCAGACGATGCCGGGGATCAGATACAGCGGCTCCCAGTCGAACGGCGGCAGCCAGCCACCGAAGAACAGGATCGCGTTCAGCGCGCACATCAGCAGCACGTTGGCATATTCGCCCAGCCAGAACAGCGCGAAGCTCATCGACGAATATTCGGTCTGGTAACCGGCGACCAGCTCGCTCTCCGCCTCGGTCAGGTCGAACGGCGCGCGCGCGGTTTCCGCCATGCCCGAGATCAGGAACAGCACCCACATCGGGAACAGCAGGAGGTGGAACACGAACCCGTTGACGAAGCCGAGGCCAAAGCCGCGCTGCGCCTCGATCATTTCGGTCAGATTGTTGGTATTGGCGAACAGGATGACGCAGATCAGGATGAAGCCAATCGAGACCTCATAGGAAATCATCTGAGCGGCAGCACGCATCGCACTGAAAAACGGATATTTCGAGTTCGACGCCCAGCCCGCGATCACCACGCCGTACACGCCCAGCGAACTGATCGCGAGGATGTAGAGCAGACCGATATTGATGTCCGCCAGCACCATGCCGGGACCGAACGGCACCACCGCCCATGCCAGTAGCGCCACGGTAAAGGTGATGATCGGCGCGATCAGGAACAGGCCCTTGTTCGCGGCCGACGGAATGATCGTTTCCTGCAGGAACACCTTCAGACCGTCGGCAAAGCTTTGCAGCAGGCCGAACGGGCCGACCACGTTGGGACCCTTGCGCAGCGCCATGGCCGCCCAGATCTTACGGTCGGCATAGATGATCATGGCCACGCCCAGCATCAGCGGTAGGGCGATCAGCAGCACGCCTGCGATCGTGGCGAGGAACCACGCCCATCCATATTGCATGCCGAGGGATACGAAGAAGTCGGTCATGCCGCGGCCTCCGCAACGGTTTCGCCGTGCCACAACTCGGACGAGCAGCGCTGCATCGTCGGGCTGGCGCGCAGGATCGGGTTGGTGAGATAGGGGTCGGCGATCGGATAATTCTCGATCACGCCCGAAGCATCACCGCCGCCCGCCGGAACCGACACGCGCAGATCGGCAAGCCCTTCGTGCGCCAGCGCAGGCGTATCCGCGAACATCGCCGCGCGAAGCTGGTCGAAGCCGTCGAAGCCGACCGAAACGCCCAGCGCATCCGCCAGCGCGCGCAGTATCGTCCAGTCCTCGCGAGCGTCACCCGGGGCAAACACAGCCTTCTCGGACCGTTGTACGCGTCCCTCAATATTGACGTAAGTGCCAGCCTTCTCGGTATAGGCGGCCGCGGGCAGGATAATGTCGGCGGCATGCGCGCCCTTGTCGCCGTGATGGCCGATATAGACCTTCAGGGCATCGCCGAACGGCGCATAATCCATCTCGTCCGCGCCCAGCGACAGCAGGACCTTGGGCTTTGCCGCCGCGATGTCCGCCATGCCGCCCTTCTGCGCAAGGCCGAGCAGCAACCCACCCATGCGCGAGGGCGAGAAATGCAACGCGTTGAAGCCGTTCCAGCCGTCCTTGACGACGTTGAACTCGGCCGCCAGCGCCAGCGCCTTGCCCAGCGCGCCGCGGCCTAGCGCCGCACCGCCGACGATGATCGCAGGCCGCTCGGCCCCCTTCATCGCGTCGACGACATCGCTGCCCAGCGCGTTCAGCACAGACAGATCATTGCCAAGGAACGTCGCCGCATAGGTCGTGTCGTATTCGGGACCGACGTGGAAGATCTTCGCGCCGCCCTTGGCCGCCTTGCGCAGGCGCACATTGAGCAGCGGCGCCTCGTGCCGGATCTGGCTGCCGATCACCAGCACGGCATCGGAATTCTCGATCTCTGCCAGAGTGGTGTTAAAATTCACCGCCGCGAGGTTCGAGGTGTCGTACACCAGACCGGTCTGGCGCCCCTCGATCAGGGTGGAGCCGCAGGCCTTCAGCAGCGCCTTGGCCGCGAACATCGTCTCGCAATCGACCAGATCGCCGTAGACGGCGGCGAGGCTACCGCCCGGCTTGGCGGCCTTGATCTTTTTGAACGCCTCGTCCCAGCTCGCCTGTTCCAGCTTGCCCGCCTTGCGGATCCAGACCTTGTCCAGACGGCGGCGGGTCAGGCCATCGACCGCATAGCGCGACTTGTCGGCGATCCATTCCTCGTTGACGTCATCGTTGATGCGCGGCTGGATGCGCAGCACCTCGCGCCCGCGGCTGTCGATGCGGATATTCGCGCCGACCGCATCCATCACGTCGATGCCAAGCGTCTTCTTCAGCTCCCACGGACGCGCTTCATACGCATAGGGGCGGCTGGTGAGAGCACCCACCGGGCACAGATCGATCACATTGGCCGAAAGCTCGTGCTTGGCGGCCTTTTCCAGATAGGTCGTGATCTGCATGTTCTCGCCGCGATACAGCGCGCCGATCTCGTCCACGCCTGCGATTTCCTCGCTGAAACGGACGCAGCGGGTGCAGTGGATGCAGCGGGTCATGATCGTCTTGATCAGCGGGCCCATGTATTTCTCGGTCACCGCGCGCTTGTTCTCGTGATAGCGCGTGGCACCGCGGCCATAGGCCATCGCCTGGTCCTGCAGGTCGCATTCGCCGCCCTGGTCGCAGATCGGGCAATCGAGCGGGTGGTTGATGAGGAGGAACTCCATCACCCCTTCGCGCGCCTTCTTGACCATTTCGCTGTCGGTGCGGATTTCCTGACCATCGGTCGCGGGCAGCGCGCAGCTTGCCTGCGGCTTGGGCGGGCCGGGCTTCACCTCGACAAGGCACATGCGGCAATTGCCGGCGATCGACAGCCGCTCGTGATAGCAGAAACGCGGGATTTCCTTGCCCGCAAGCTCGCACGCCTGCAGCACGGTCGCGCCCTGCGGGACCTCGATTTCCTGTCCGTCTACGGTAACCTTGGGCATTATTCGGCGGCCTCTGCCATGTTTCCTGCTGCCGCGATGCGGCGCTCAAGCTCGGGGCGGAAGTGTTTGATCAGGCCCTGGATCGGCCATGCGGCCGCGTCGCCAAGCGCGCAGATCGTGTGGCCTTCCACCTGCTTCGTCACCTGGAACAGCATGTCGATCTCCTCGACCGCCGCCTCGCCGGTGCGCAGCCGTTCCATCACGCGCCACATCCAGCCGGTGCCTTCGCGGCAGGGCGTGCACTGGCCGCAGCTTTCATGCTTGTAGAAATAGCTGATGCGGCTGATCGCCTTCACGATGTCGGTGGACTTGTCCATGACGATCACTGCCGCCGTGCCAAGGCCCGAACCCACGGCCTTCAGCCCGTCGAAATCCATCGGCGCGTCCCAGATCTCGGCCGCGGGCACCAGCGGCACCGACGAACCGCCGGGGATCACCGCCAGCAGATTGTCCTTGCCGCCGCGAATGCCGCCGCAATGCCGCTCGATCATCTCGCCGAACGGGATCGACATCGCTTCCTCTACCACGCAGGGCTTGTTCACGTGCCCGCTGATCTGGAACAGCTTGGTGCCCTTGTTGTTCTCTCGCCCGAAGCTTGAGAACCACGCCGCGCCGCGCCGCATGATGGTGGGCGCGACCGCGATCGATTCGACGTTGTTCACGGTGGTCGGGCAGCCATACAGGCCCGCGCCCGCCGGGAACGGCGGCTTGAGCCGGGGCTGGCCCTTCTTGCCCTCAAGGCTTTCGATCATCGCGGTTTCTTCGCCGCAGATATAGGCGCCAGCGCCGCGGTGGACGAAGACGTCGAAATCATAGCCCGAACCGGCGGCGTTCTTGCCGACCAGCCCGGCGTCATACGCCTCCTGCACGGCGGCGAACAGCACCTCGGCCTCGCGGATATATTCGCCGCGAATGTAGATATAGGCGGCGCGCGCGCGCATCGCGAAACCGGCGACCAGCGCGCCCTCGATCAGCTTGTGCGGATCGTGGCGGATGATCTCGCGGTCCTTGCACGAGCCCGGTTCGGATTCGTCGGCATTGATGACCAGAAAGCTGGGACGGCCGTCCGGGCTTTCCTTGGGCATGAACGACCATTTCAGGCCGGTGGGAAAACCCGCCCCGCCGCGTCCGCGCAGTCCAGAGGCCTTGATCTCCTCAATGATCGCGTCCTGCCCCTTGGCGAGGATGTCCTTGGTGTTGTCCCAATCTCCGCGCTTTTGCGCAGCGGACAGGTTCCACGGCTGATAGCCATAGACGTTCGTGAAGATGCGGTCTTTATCAGCCAGCATCGGTCAAACTCCGAATCCGAATACGAAAATAGCGGCGGCGATCAGGATCGCGACCAGCGCGACCGTCTTGACGACGCCCTTGAGGACTTTCCACGCGATAATCAGCCCAAGCAGGGCGACCGCGATGGGGATCAACCCTTCCATCACTCGCCATCCTGCTTCCCGCTTTTGCCGGACAGGACGATAAAAACCACGCCTAATGCAAGGAAGGTCGCGCCCATCGCAGTGTTTTGCGTGGCGAAGAAGATCGCTGCCGCGAACAGGAAGCCCGCGCCCGCGAACCGGTAATTGCGTTGTTGCAGCGAGGCCATCACCATTCACCCCGATAATCGTGGTTCTCGCCCACCATGGCGGTCAGCGTGGTCGGTCCGCCCACCGGCTCGACCGTGTGACGATCGGGATCCTGCGTGCCTTCCTTCGGCGTCTCGCCGCGGGCCAGCGCGTCGAGCACCGCATCGAAACGCTCACCCGTCAGATCCTCGTAATTGCCGTCGTTGATCTGGACCATCGGCGCGCTGGCGCAATTGCCCATACATTCCACCTCGGTCAGGGTCCACAGGCCGTCGTCGGTGGTATGGCCCTTGGCCATGCCGCGCGCCTTGCAGCGTTCCATGATCTCGTCGCTGCCGCGCAGCCAGCACGGCGTGGTGCCGCAGACCTGCACGTGGAATTTCCCCACAGGGACAAGGTTGTACATGGTGTAGAAGGTCGCGACCTCAACCACGCGGATCACCGGCATGTCGAGATAGGCGGCGACATATTCCATCACCGGGATCGGCAGCCAGCCCTGCGTGCCAGTATCCTCGCCCACCTGCCGCTGCGCGAAATCGAGCAGCGCCATCACGGCGGATTTCTGCCGGCCCTCGGGATAGCGGGCGATCGCGGCCTTTGCCTTTGCGTCCCATTCGGGCTTGAACGCAAAGCCGCCCCAGCGGGCGCGCAGTTCGGGCGTATCGGGTTCGATGTAACGGTCGGCCATCAGCGGATGAACTCCACCCGAGAGCATTTGTCGCCCTCGAAACTATAGACTGCGAGCACGTCGAACGGCTCGGCATCGGCGCTGCGCCATACGCGCTCGTGCAAAGTGACAATGTCGCCGAACTGCTTCGCGTCGATTATCTCGGCGCGGTTCTGCGGGAACTCGGCGAACATCGCCTTGAGCCCGGCGCGGGTGCCTTCGCGGCCTTCGCGTACCACGGCGCCGCGATAGGCCGCCTCGCATGCGTCTTCGGTCATCAGCGCGACATAGGCGTCCGCATCCTGCGCATTGTAATGCGCGATCATCTGCTTTGCAGTATCCAACCTGGTCATAGTCCCGGTCTCAGCCACGCGGACCTCCGCGGCGGCGCTTCCAGTTGCGATATTGCGATTGGCCGAACGAGAAGAACTCGAACGCCGCGACGCAGGCGGCCATTTCGGCCAGCCATTCGTTCGTTTCAAAGCCCAGCGCCAGCGAGCCGAAGAACAGGACGATCAGGGCAAGACCCGTCGCCGATGCCAGCACGCTCATCTGTTCGGAATGCGTCAGCCTCACCGGTCGCACTCCCCGAACACCACGTCGATGGCGCCAAGAATGGCAGTCGCGTCGGGCAGCATGTGGCCCTTGCACATGAAGTCCATCGCCTGAAGGTGGCTGAACGCGGTCGGGCGGATCTTGCAGCGATACGGCTTGTTGCTGCCGTCGCTGACCAGATAGACGCCGAATTCGCCCTTGGGGCTCTCGGTCGCTACATAGACCTCGCCCGCGGGCACGTGGAATCCCTCGGTATAAAGCTTGAAGTGGTGGATCAGCGCTTCCATCGACTGCTTCATCTCGCCGCGCTTGGGCGGAGAAACCTTGCGGTCGTCGGACGCGATCGGCCCGTCCGGCATTTCGGCAAGGCACTGCTTGATGATGCGCGCCGACTGATAGACTTCCTCAACGCGGACCATGAAGCGATCGTAGCAATCGCCGTTGGTTCCCACGGGAATCTCGAAATCCATCCGGTCGTAAACGTCATAGGGCTGCGACTTGCGCAGGTCCCAGGCGATGCCGCTGCCGCGGATCATCGGACCGGAGAAGCCCCACTTCACCGCGTCGTCCTTGCTGACGATGGCGATATCGACATTGCGCTGCTTGAAGATGCGGTTGTCTGTAACCAAGCTCATCGCATCGCCGAACAGCTCGGGCAGGCGCGTGTCGACCCAGTCGCCGATATCGGTCAGCAGCTTGAGCGGCACGTCCTGATGCACCCCGCCGGGGCGGAAATACGCGCTGTGCATGCGCGCGCCGGACGCGCGTTCGAAGAAATTGAGGCAGTCCTCGCGCAGTTCGAACACCCACAGGTTCGGCGTCATCGCGCCGACATCCATGACATGCGCGCCGATGTTCAGCATGTGGTTGCAGATGCGCGTCAGCTCCGCGAACAGCACGCGCAGATATCGCGCGCGCAGCGGCACCTCGACGTTCAGCAGCTTTTCGATCGCCAGCACATAGCTGTGCTCCATGCACAGCGGCGAGCAATAGTCGAGCCGGTCGAAATAGGGCAGCGCCTGCAGATAGGTCTTGTACTCGATCAGCTTTTCGGTGCCGCGGTGCAGCAGGCCGACATGCGGATCGACGCGCTCGATGATCTCGCCGTCAAGCTCCATCACCATGCGCAGCACGCCATGCGCCGCCGGGTGCTGCGGCCCGAAATTGATCGTGTAGTTCGAAATGACGTCGTCGCCGGTGGTCGGCGACTGTTCGAGTTGCAGGCTCATCGGTCCTTGCCCTTCCCGCCCTCTGCGTCGGCGTCGGGATCGTTCTTGTCGACTTCGGTCGCGCCCTCGGTATCGGCGGTGCGGCCTTCACGGCGCGGCTGCCCTTCCCGGCTTTCGGTCGGTTCGGGCGCGTCGGTCGCGGGGCCGCCCTCGTCGAGGTCGGGCGAACCGGGGCTTTCCGTTTCCGCCGCCTTGGCGTCGGTCTTCGCACCCGCGCCCGTGTCCTTGGGGCTTTCGGTCGTCTTCGGCTCGTCCACCTTGGGAGGAGCGGGATGCTCTGCCGCCTTCTCGTCACCCGGCAGCACGTAATCCGCGCCTTCCCACGGGCTCATGAAGTCAAAGCTGCGGAAGTCCTGCGCCAGTTCGACCGGCTGATAGACGACGCGCTTCTCATCCTCGGAATAGCGCAGCTCGACATGGCCGGTCAGCGGGAAGTCCTTGCGAAAAGGATGCCCTTCGAACCCATAGTCGGTGAGGATGCGGCGCAGATCGGTGTTGCCCGCGAACAGCACCCCGTACATATCGAAGACCTCGCGCTCCAGCCATCCGGCGACCGGCCAGATGTCGGTCACGGTCGGCACCGGCTTGGCCTCGTCGGTGCTGGTCTTGACGATGATGCGGTGGTTCTTCGTGAGCGAGAGGAGGCAATAGCACACCTCGAAACGCTCTGGCCGCGACGGATAGTCGACGCCCGCGATTTCCATCAGCTGCTGGTAATCGTGATCGTCGCGCAGCACGCGCAGCGCGGCGTTGAGCTGCGAACGCTCGACCACCAGGAACACTTCGCCGTGCTCCTCATGCGCGCTGACCAGCATGGAGCCGAGCGCGGAAGCGAGCGCGTCCTTCACGCCGGTGTTGGGCGCGAATTTGGGAGCGGAATGAACGACGGCCATCAGCGCCTCACCGTGCCTTCGCGGCGGATCTTGCGCTGAAGCTGCATCACGCCATACAGCAGCGCCTCTGCGGTCGGGGGACAGCCAGGGACGTAAATGTCGACGGGCACGATCCGGTCGCAGCCACGCACCACCGAATAGGAATAGTGGTAATAGCCGCCGCCATTGGCGCACGATCCCATGCTGATCACATATTTGGGATCGGACATCTGGTCATAGACCTTGCGCAGTGCCGGAGCCATCTTGTTGCACAGCGTACCCGCCACGATCATCACGTCGGACTGGCGCGGCGAAGCGCGCGGCGCGACGCCGAAACGCTCCATGTCATAGCGCGGCATGTTGACGTGGATCATCTCGACCGCGCAGCATGCGAGGCCGAAGGTCATCCACCACAGCGAACCGGTCCGCGCCCACTGGAACAGTTCTTCCGTGCTGGTCAGCAGGAAGCCCTTGTCGTTGACCTCGGTCGAGAGCGCATTGAAATAGTCGGAATCCGGCTGGCGCAGTTCGCCCGGCTGGGCCGCGGGATGCAGAGCCGGATTATGCGCCGCGCCCGACACCGTTGTCCCCGGCGGGTTCGGAGTTCGCGGCGTGGTCGCGGCTGCGCGGGCAGCCTCGGCCGGCGATACGGATGTGTCGTTCACTCCCATTCGAGAGCTCCCTTCTTCCAGGCATAGGCAAAGCCGACGATCAGTTCGAACAGGAACACCATCATCGTGATCCAGCCCGGCCATCCAGTCAGGTCCAGGCTGACCGCCCAGGGAAACAGGAATGCCGCCTCAAGGTCGAAGATGATGAACAGGATCGCCACCAGATAGAATCGCACGTCGAACTGGCTGCGCGGATCCTCGAACGCAGGGAAGCCGCACTCGTACTCCGAGAGCTTTTCCGCATCGGGATTATGCGAACCCGTCAGGCGCGACACACCCATCGGCAGGAAGACGAACAGGGCGGAAAGCCCCAGCGCGATCACCAGGAAGATGAAGATCGGCAGATATTGTGACAGGTCGACCAAAAGGCCCTCTCTGGCTGCATGCCGCGATAACGGACTTCAAGCTTTGCGGATACATCGCACCCGCGAAATGCGCCCTAGGCAAGGCCGCGCCGCTGCGCAAGGGGGCTGAATGTATGTAGCAGGTCGGCTCAGGGTGTCAGAAGTGAAAATCCTGCAAATGTTACGGCAATCGTTGCAACCGAAATCATCGTGCCAAGCGGCAGCGCCCCTGCGGAATCGTCGCTGCGAAGGGAATTGTCAGGCCCGGATCCTGCGTTGCCGCGGACCATCGACAGCAGGGCAAGCCCGATTCCCAGGACCGCCGCCAGCAACAGAATAAAACAAACGCCGGTCGGTCCAACCCATAATCCGGCCGCCCCCATCAGCGGGGGATCGGCGCTTCCCATCCCGTCGCGGCCGCGGATCGCGCGAAAGGCCAGCGCGGGCGCGGCGAGCAGGACATAACCGAGGCCCCCGCCCGCCAGCTGCCGAAGTACGAGCGTCTCCGCAGGTAGATCATGCGCAATTGCCAGCAGGGGCAGGATCGCGGCACTGACGGCCAGCAGGGCGATTCCCGTCGGCAGCAGGTGAAAGGCGCGCCAGTCGGACAGGCCAAGCACCAGCAATTGCCAGCCCAGCAGCGCCGCGACGACCGCCTGCGCCGGCGAGGCCATTGCGAGCCATGCCCCCAATCCGATGCCGGCGCCCAGAATTTCGGCTGCGGGCTGAAGCCGGTCGATGCGCGAGCCGCAAGTCCTGCATCGCCCCCGCAAGGCAGTGAAGGACAGGATCGGCACCAGATCGATGATCGACAGCGTGCGGCCACAGCCATCGCAGCGCGACCGGCCGGTCACCACGCTCTCCCCTCGTCCGATCCGTATAGCGGCTGCGCCCGCAAAGCTGCCGACCACCGCCCCGATCAGGGCCAGCAGGACGGGCAGCAGCCAGCCGAAGCCCGGGGCCGCGATCAGGGCTCTCCCGGTCCCCAGAGCCGGTTTTCGGGCACCCAGCCTTCCTGCAATGGTCCCTCCCGCTCGCCAACGGCAAAGCGGCACCATCCATCCGAACAATCGCCGAGCCAGCCGGTGACGCCGGGCTCGACCTGCCAGAGCAGCTTGGCACCATCGTCCGGCATGGCGCGCATCATGACATTGTCGTCGCCGGTAACGATGGCGGTCCGCTCTCGGCTGAGGAAGCGGGAGACCAGCCATCCGCGCGTGCCGTCGGGATCCTCGACCAGCCGCCAGCCCGACAGGCGGCGGACCACTTTCAGCGGCAGGCCCTTGCGCTGATACACCCAGACGATCCGGTAGCTGCCGCCGGGACCCACGCGCATGTTCGCCTTGTCGGTGGTGAGCGATGCCCAATAGGGCACTTCGTCCGTATCCTGCGCCGCGGCTGGCATCGCCATGAACGCCAGCAGGACGAGCGATATCCCCATGACGAGGATGCGCGCCATGCCGGTCGGACGATTGGCCGCTGGTGTCGGGACAGAATGCATGTGCAGCGCATAGACCCGCGCGGGTTTCGCGCCAAGATCCGTTCCCTCGCAACCCACATCGAAAACGGCCACATCGAAAACGGATATCGCGGCGGAACATCCGTTCGCGCGGGCATCTTCTGTTGACCATGCCCCCCTGCCCGGCGTAGCGCCGCAGCCATGGCAGACAGCATTCCCGAGGCAGCCGATCCGATGTCAGACCCCGCGATTGCAGCCACGAGGCGAATAGAGGGCAAGCCGCAAGTCTTCGTCACCCGCCGCCTGATGCCGGTCGTCGAACAGCGCATGGGCGAATTGTTCGATGCGCGGCTGAACGGCGACGATCATCCTTTGTCGCGGGATGAACTGGCCGAGGCGATGGCGACATGCGACGTGCTGGTTCCCACCGTCACCGACGAAATCGACAAGGCGCTGATCGACGTTGCGGGCGACCGTCTGCGCCTGATCGCCAATTTCGGTGCCGGAACCGACCACATCGACCTTGCCGCCGCCCGCGCGCGCCGCATAATCGTCACCAATACGCCCAGCGTCTTTACCGACGACACGGCGGATCTGACGATGGCTCTGCTGATCGGCGTTATGCGCCGCATGCGCGAGGGGACGCGCATCGTGCGCCACGGCGAATGGAAAGGCTGGGGACCGACCGGCATGCTTGGCCGTTCGCTGGGCGGGAAGACATTGGGCATCATCGGCATGGGGCGCATCGGACAGGCGGTGGCCCACCGCGCCCGCGCCTTCGGCATGCAGATCATCTATCACAATCGCCGCCGCCTTCCCGAATCGGTCGAACGCATGCTGGGCGCGGAATTTGCCGCCGATGTCGACGATTTGCTGGCGAAATGCGACATCGCGACCCTGCATTGCCCAAGCACCGCCTCTACCCACCATCTGATCGACGCGCGCCGCATCGCGCTGATGAAGGACGGCGCGGTGATCGTGAACACGGGCCGCGGCGAGCTGATCGATCAGGAAGCGATGATCGCCGCGCTGGAAAGCGGGCATCTGTGGGGCGCAGGCCTCGACGTCTATCCGGAAGAGCCGGTGGTCGATCCGCGCCTCATCGCGCACCCCTATGTCATCACCCAGCCCCATATCGGCAGCGCGACCGAGGAAGGCCGCACCGCCGCGGGCGTGAAGATCATCGCGAATATCCGCAGCTGGGTCGACGGCCACAGCCCGCCCGACCGCGTGATCGAGGGCTATGCCTGACAGGGCCGTGCGCTGAACGGCGCGCATTGCTGCGGGTCGAATTTTTCCCGATTCCGAACCCGGTTTTCGGCACCGCAAGTCGATTCGCGGCAATCCATCTTGCACCGCGCGGGCAAAACTTTCACAGGGGCGGCCGGAATTGAACACGAACTGCAAAGGTATTCCCATGCGCCCATCCGGCCGCGCCGCCGATCAAATGCGGACCATCTCGATCGAGACCGGCTTTACCAGGCATGCCGAGGGATCGGTCCTCGTCAGCTTTGGCGAGACCAAGGTCCTTTGCACCGCCAGCGTCGAGGAGCGCGTGCCGCCCTTCCTGCGCGGCAAAGGCGAAGGCTGGGTGACGGGCGAATATTCGATGCTGCCCCGCGCCACCCACACCCGCGGCAGCCGCGAGGCGGCCAAGGGCAAGCAGTCGGGCCGCACGCAGGAAATCCAGCGGCTGATCGGCCGCTCGCTGCGTTCGGTCACCGATATGAAGAAGCTGGGCGAGCGGCAGATCACCCTCGATTGCGACGTGATCCAGGCCGATGGCGGCACGCGCACGGCTTCGATCAGCGGCGCGTGGGTCGCGCTGCGTCTGGCGGTTCAGGGCCTGATGAAATCGGGTGCGATCAAGGACGATCCGCTGACCCGCAAGGTCGCGGCCGTTTCCTGCGGCATCTATAACGGCACGCCGGTGCTCGACCTCGACTATCTGGAGGATTCCAGCGCCGACGCCGATGCCAATTTTGTGCTGATCGAGGGCGGACACATCGCGGAGGTGCAGGCCACCGCCGAAGGCGCGACCTATGACGAGGAACAGCTGCTTCGCCTTCTGCGCCTCGCCCGCACCGGCTGCGACGAGATCTTCCGCGCACAGGCGGCGGCGGTCGCCGGCGCATGAACGAAACGCCTCGCCTCGGTTCCGGTTCACTGGTCATCGCCACCCATAATGCGGGCAAGCTGAAAGAGATTTCGGCCCTGCTCGCGCCCTATGGGATGAACTGCCTGTCGGCGGGTTCGCTGGGCCTGCCCGAACCGGCCGAGACGGGGAAGACCTTTGCCGAAAACGCGCTGATCAAGGCGCGCGCGGCGGCAGAGGCGTCGCAGATCGTGGCGCTGGCGGACGATAGCGGGCTGTCGGTCGATTCGCTCGGCGGCAGGCCCGGCGTCTACACCGCCGACTGGGCCGAGCGGCAATGGTTCGAAGGCGATCCGGGCCGCGACTGGTACATGGCCATGGGCAAGGTTGAAGGCCTTCTGGCGCAGCAGGGTCCGGATGTGGACCGCAGCGCGCACTTCTCGTGCACGCTCGCGATTGCGTGGCCCGATGGACGGCATGCCATCTATGAAGGGCGGATCGACGGTTCCCTGACATGGCCGCCGCGCGGCACCTTGGGGTTCGGTTACGATCCCGTGTTCGTACCCACCGGCCGCGAGCAGACCTTCGCGGAAATCGACCCGGACGAAAAACATGCGATCAGCCACCGTGCCGATGCGTTCAGGAAACTGGTCGCCGAACAGTTCGGCGTCTGAATCGCCTGTTTGCAGGTACTTGGCCATCGCGGGCGACTTTTGAAGGCAGCGATCATCGCGGTCGCTGGTAGCCAAAAGTGCCCTGTCCGATCCTCGCCGGGACCCGCGCGTTAAGGAAATCTCAATAACCGCACCCGCACTATTCCCGTCAGAAATCTCGTGCTCAGGAGATTTGCGTGGGTCGTCACAACATCACTCCAATCATCGACCAGCAGGCCATCAAGGCGCGCTGCCGGTATCGCATGGGAACGGGCATGTCGTTCCCCGCCAATCTCGTCGAACTGACGCGCGAAGGCGCGCGGATCGAGGGGATTTCCCGCCAACTTGGTCCGCGCGACAGGCTGACGATTTCGTTCGGCGGCCTGTCCGCCATCGACGCCGAAGTGCAATGGATCGAGCGCGGGCAGTCGGCACATCTGCGCTTTCTCAACCCGCTCTATCCCGCGGTTCATACCTTCGTGATCGCGCGCCTGCGCGGGGCCCATTTCGAAGTGCGCCTGCCCAAGCCGAAACCGGTCGTACGGGCCTGCTGCTGACCGTTCGATTGCCTGCCCGGCTGGAACCGCACGACTGCATTTGTTAGGACGCGCCGGTTTTCACAGATCGTAAAGGCGGGTCGATCCGATGTGCGTTGCCGCAGTGGCATGGGATTGCCATCCCGATCTCTTGTTGGTCGCAGTCGCCAACCGTGACGAGTTCCACGCCCGCCCCGCCGTACCCCTGGAGGAATGGAGCGACGATCCCGGCGTACTTGCGGGCCGCGACCTGCGCAGCGGCGGGACCTGGCTGGGCGTATCGCGTCAGGGGCAGTTCGCACTTCTTACCAATTTTCGCGATCCCGACGGGTTTGCGGAAGGCAGGCCGTCTCGCGGCAGCGTCGTCACCGATCTTCTAAAGGGCCGCGAACCTGCTGGATTATCGGCAATGAACCCGCTGAACGCGTTTCATGCGACACCGCACGACGCGTATTTCCTGACAAATTACCCCGGCCCGCAATACGCAAAGCTTGATGGCGGAATCCACGGCCTGTCCAACGGCGCCTTTGACAAACCCTGGCCCAAGACGCGGCAATTGGGGACGGCACTCGGGGCATGGCTGAAGGGCGAAACCGGTGATGTCGAACCGCTCTTTGCCGCGCTGCGTTCCGAAACACCGCGAGCCGACGAGCCGGCCCCGCTTCATGCGCCGGAACCGGGCTATGCGCCGATCTTCATTTCCAATCCGACCTATGGAACCCGCTGCAGCACGGTCGTCACCATCGCGCGCGACGGAACCGGCATGATCGCGGAACGCAGCTTCGATCCGCAAGCGCGGCCCGTGGGCGAGCGCCGCCTTGCCTTTGCCTGGCCGGTCTAGATTACAGCACCTTCTGCCCCATCGTATTGCCCGCCGGCCAGTACCGGCAGACCAGCCAGTCCTGCCCGCCGCCCGGCGCGACCGCGCAGCCGACTTTCTGGGTGCCGCGCCAGATCAGCTGCGTGTAATGCCCGACATCGCGCCATTGTCCGGTGGTGGAGACATCGGGAAAGGTCCCGCGCCGGAAATGGCGCTTTTCGTCGACGAAAGTGCCGATCATCTCCTCCGCGGTGTAATAGCCCTTGGTGCCGCGCCACAGGTTCTCCCCCGCTCCGCGCCGTGCGGCGTGGTCGGCATGGGTCATGCGCTGCTGGCGGGCGATCTCCTCGGCCCAGTCCTGCGCATCGGCGGCAAGCTGCGCGTCCCACGCAAGGGGCGGCACGCCGACGCGCCGGCGCTCCTCGTTATGGCGGTCGAGCAATCTTTGTGCGAAACTGCCCGAAGGCACGCTGTCGATCCGGGGATATTTGCTGGAATAGCCCCATTGCTGCTGCGCAATTGCGGGCGCCGCCAATGCCGCGGCCAGTGCGCCCATGACCATCACTGCCGTCGCTGCCTTGTGTTTCATCCATCCGTCCATGTGCACCAATCTTGCCGCCAAGCTTGACTCCGGGCGCTGAACAGGTGCTGAAACGCGGCCATGGCGCTGGCGCTCTATATCCACTGGCCGTTCTGTCTGAAGAAATGCCCCTATTGCGACTTCAACAGCCATGTCCGCGATGGCGTCGATATGGCTGCGTGGGAAGCCGCATTGCTGGCCGACATGGCGTTCGAGCGGGCGGCGACCGGACCGGACATGCTGACCTCGATCTTCTTTGGAGGCGGCACACCATCGCTGATGCCGCCCGCGCTGGTCGAACGGCTGATTGGCGAGGCGACCCGGTTATGGGACGCGGCCCCCGATCTGGAAATCACGCTCGAGGCCAATCCCTCGTCGGTGGAGGCGGCGGCGTTTGCCGATCTGGCGAAGGCCGGTGTCAATCGCGTGTCGCTGGGCCTGCAAAGCCTCGATGACGAAGCGCTGCGGTTCCTGGGCCGGTTGCACGACGCGCGCGAAGGGGTTGCCGCGCTGGAGGTCGCGCAGCGCGCCTTCGATCGGGTCAGCTTCGACCTCATCTATGCGCGGCCCGGCCAGTCCATCGCCGAGTGGCAGGCCGAACTCTCCCACGCTTTGTCGTTCGGGACCGGTCATCTCTCACTCTACCAGTTGACGATCGAGCCGGGGACGCGTTTCGCCACCGATCACCGACTAGGCCGCTTCACCCTGCCCGAGGACGATGTGGCGGCCGAGATCTTCACCCTTACCCGCAGTATGACGGCAGAGGCCGGGCTGCCGGCCTATGAAGTCAGCAATCACGCGCGGGCCGGGCAGGAAAGCCGCCATAACCTCACCTATTGGCGCTATGGCGATTATGCCGGGATCGGTCCCGGCGCGCATGGCCGGCGGCGCTCCACCGCGACGCAGCGGCATCGCAAGCCGGAGAACTTCCTCTCGGCCACCGACCGCAACGGGCATGGCACGTCCGAAAGCCGCACCCTCCCCGCAAGCGAGCAGGCGGCGGAAGCGCTGATGATGGGCCTGCGGCTGGAGGAAGGCGTCGACCCGGGCGCCATGGCACGGCGGTTCGGAATCGATGCGGACGCGTTGATCGATGCCGAAAAGGCGCGGCTTTTCGAGGATCTTGGCCTTATCCGCCGTGCCGACGCCAGATTGCATGTAACCGCTTCGGGCATGGTCGTGCTCGATGCGCTGCTGGGCGAGCTGGTCGGCGGCGCATTGCTGGATGCGGCATGAATCTGCGTGCCGACCTGCTGGAGCAGTGGCACGATCACCTCGCGTTCGCTCTTCGCCGATCGCCCCATACGGTGCGCGCCTATGGCGATGCGGCGCGGCGGTTCCTCGAATGGCTGGGCGACGATGCGGACTGGCGGCGGGTGGCGGGTTGCAAGGCGGCGGACATGCGGCGTTATCTGGCTTCGCGCCGGGGTGCCGGACTGTCCAACGCTTCGGCAGCGCGCGAATTGTCGGCGCTGAAATCGCTGATCAAGTTCGCGCTGAGCCAGTCCGGGAACGAGGATCTTGCCCCGCCCCGCCTGCGCGGGCCGCGCGTCGCCAAGGGCCTGCCCCGAGCGGTCACGCCCGACGAAGCGGTCAATCTTGCCGAGACCGCGGCGGAGAATGCGGATGTCGACTGGATCGGCGCGCGTGATCGGGCGGTGCTGCTGCTGCTCTATGGTGCGGGGCTGCGCATCGACGAGGCGCTGTCGCTCGATTGCGGAATCCTGCCGATCGGGGAGACGATCACCGTGCTCGGCAAGGGGCGCAAGCAGCGCGTGGCCCCGATCCTGCCGCTGGTGAAGCAGGCGATAGAGGATTACCTTGCCCGCCTGCCATGGCCGACCGGTCCGCGCGATCCGCTGTTTCGGGGGGCCAAGGGCGGGCGCCTGTCGCAAGGCATGGTGCAAAAGGCCACGGCCCGCGCCCGCGCCCTGCTGGGCCTGCCGCCGAGCGCGACCCCGCACGCGCTGCGCCACAGTTTCGCCACCCATCTGCTCGCGGCCGGCACCGATCTGCGCAGCCTGCAGGAGTTGCTGGGCCATGCCAGCCTGGGATCGACGCAGATCTATACCAAGGTCGATGCGGCGACATTGCTGGACGTCTATCGCGACGCACATCCGCGGGAGCGGGAGGATTAGGCCTACCCGAAGCGGCCATCCTGGTGACAGGCTTATCTGGCCTGCTGCGACGATCGTGAGGGCGAGATTGACCGGGATCGATACACTCGATAGCTCGTTGATATGCGCTCAAAATTACTGGCATCCATCGCCGCAATGTCACTTTCGGCCAATCCTGCCCACGCGGGTGACGGCGATGTCATCAATTTCGAACCGTCGGTCGCATGGGCCCTCGATTATTCGAAGGACAGCTGCGCGCTTACGCGGGCTTACACCGCCAAGGGTGAAAAGCTTTACATGCAGATGCGGCAATATTCTCCCAGCGGATCGATCAACGTCTTATTCTCCGCCGGAAGGAGAACCGGCGGAAAAGCGCTGAAGTTCCGTTTCGGGGACGAAGGGGATTATATCTCCGATCCTATCGTGCCGATTACATGGGCTCATCTTCCCGGCGGAATGTTCGCCGTCAGACAGAGCGAACTCTTGGGCGTGTCTCCTTCCGACGTTCCCGATCGTCAATGGTCCGATGAAGAGCGCGATGCGCTGTTTTCCGGTATCGAAACAATCTCCATGGTTACAGCCCGCAACGAAACATGGAACATCCATACGGGCAATCTGGTCGAACCGTTTCGCGCTCTGTCAAAGTGCATGACCGAACTGACATCACACTGGGATATCGATCACGCAGCGCATGAGAATCTAAGCCGCAAGGCAGATCCAAGAGACTTTCGCAATTTCATCTTAAACCTTCAGACCTATCCCAGGTACGAACTCGTCGACGGCCAGGAAGCCATCATCGCGTTTCGCGTGGATGTCGATGCGCAGGGTAATGGCACGGCCTGTCATATCCAGAACGAAACCGACACGCAGCGGTTCAAGCCCTTTATCTGCAAGCGTGTTCTCGGAGACGGTCTCTATCTGCCTGCCCTGGATTCCGGCGGGAATCCGGTCAAGAGCTATTGGGCAGCCGTCATATCGTACAAGCTGGGGAACTGACCGACGGACGAACTCACGATAGGTCTTCCATCTCGTCCGTTCGCTCCCGCGGCTTCCAGGTCGCCACACGGAAGACATAGCCGACCAGCATCAGGCCGATCAGCACCCAGGTTGCGATGCCGACCCAATATTCAAATTCGGCAAATAGCTTGGCTAGCAGGCTCGCCCCGGCGATCAGCAGCGCGTTCCAGATCGCGGCGCCGGCGGCGGTGAAGATCAGGAAGCGCCAGACGCCCATATGCGCAAGGCCCGCGGGCAGCGAGACGATGGTGCGCATCAGCGGCGAAAAGCGCAGGAAGAACACGACCCACTGGCCATGTTTCTGAAAAAAGCGGCTCGTATCCTCGATGTGCTGCCAGTCCAGCGTCAGCCAGCGTCCGTGCTTTTCGATGAAGGGTTCCAGCCGCCGATAGCCGTATTTGTGGCCGACCCAGTACCAGACGAAATTGCCCGCCACCGATCCGGCCGTGCCCCATATCAGCAGCGGGACGAACGACATCGACCCGCGCGCAACGAGCAGGCCGCCCACGCCCATGATCACCTCGCTGGGGATGGGCGGGAAGATGTTTTCGATCGCCATCAGAAAGGCGATGCCGAAATAGCCGCCCCTCTCGATCATGGTGATGATCCAGTCGGTCATTGCTGCACCAATGCTTGAGCGGGCCGAAGGCTCCGCATCTATTGGGCCAGCCGTGCCTCTATCGCGTCCCAGATCATCGCCGCCGTATCGGTGCCGTTGAAATTGTCGATCGCGACGATGCCGGTGGGGCTGGTGACGTTGATCTCGGTCAGCCACTTGCCGCCGATGACGTCGATGCCCACGAAGACAAGGCCCAGTTTCTTCAGCTGAGGCCCCATCGCGTCGCAGATCTCCTGCTCGCGCTCGGTCAGCAAGGCGCTTTCGGCATAGCCGCCCTGCGCGAGGTTGGAGCGGAACTCGCCCTCGCCCGGCTTGCGGTTAATCGCGCCCGCGACGACGCCGTCGATCAGGACGATGCGCTTGTCGCCCTCGCTCACCTCGGGAAGGAAGGGCTGGACCATAAAGGGTTCGGGCCAGGTATTGTTGAACATCTCGACCAGAGCGGACAGATTGCCGCCGTCGGCTTCCACCTTGAACACCGCCTTGCCGCCATTGCCGTGCAGCGGCTTGATGACGACCGCGCCGTGTTCGGCGATGAAGCCGCGCACTTCCTCTATCCGCCGGGTGATCAGCGTGGGCGGCATGAAGCGCGCGAAGTCGAGCACATAGACCTTTTCGGGCGCGTTGCGGACCGAGACGGGATCGTTCACCACCAACGTCTCGCCCTTCAGCCGCTCAAGCAGCCATGTGCCGGTGAGGTAGCCGATGTCGAAGGGCGGGTCCTGCCGCATCAGCACCACGTCGACATCGCTGCCAAGGTCGATGGTGCGATGTTCGCCCATGTCGAAATGGTCGCCCTTCACCTTGCGGACCGTGACCGGCGCGGCCCATGCGGTGACGCGGCCGCTGCCGCTGCCATCCGAACGCCAGCTGAGCGAGCGCACGTCGTAGTGGAATATTTCGTGCCCGCGATCCTGCGCCGAAAGCATCAGGGCAAAGCTGGAATCGCCCGCGATATTGATCGATTCCATCGGGTCCATCTGGACGGCGACACGCAAGGGGTTGGGCACGGCGATTCCTTATTTGGCAGGCGTCAGAACTGGCCTGCGTTCTCCAGATGGCGCGGCGGATGGCCGGGCGCAAGCAGCAGCACGTCGATCCGCATGTCGTCCTCCGGACCCAGAAAGCGATGCGCCTCCGCCTCAGCCGCGGCGCAGACCCGTGCAAGGCGGCGCGCATCGATCGCGGTGTCGAGGCCTGCCGCCGTCTGCCGCCATTTCACTTCGACGAAGGCGACGATCCGGCCTTTGCGGGCGACCAGATCGACCTCCCCCGCCGCATTGCGCAGCCTGCGCGCCAGAATGTCCCAGCCGGACGCGTGCAGGAACAGCGCCGCCTCATCCTCGCCCCGCCGGCCCTGTTTCTCGGCGCGGATGCGGCGGATGGCTTCGGGTTTCACGATTTCAGTTCCAGCGCGCGGGCATAGAGCGCCTTGCGGTCCAGCCCGTGCGCCTTGGCCAGCCGTGAGGCCGCTTGGCTGGGCTTGTCTGTCTTCAGCGCCTCGACCAGCAGCGCGTCGGCGTCGATGTCGGTTGGCTGTTCCTCGCCCGGCGGGCCGATCATCAGCACGATTTCACCGCGCGGCGGGTGCGCGGTGTAATGCGTGACCAGTTCCGTGGCCGTGCCACTGCGGCATTCCTCGTGCAGCTTGGTGATCTCGCGCCCCACGGCAAGGGTGCGTCCGGGCAATGCCTCTTCGATCGCCTGCAGCGCCGACACCAGCCGGGGCGCGGTTTCGTAGAAGACGAGCGTAGCGCGAACGCCGCCCAGTTCGGCCAGCACGTCGGCGCGTGCCTTGGCCTTTTGCGGCAGGAAACCGGCGAACAGAAAACGGTCGGTCGGCAGGCCCGCAATGGAAAGGCCTGCGACCACCGCGCTCGGTCCCGGTACGGCGACGACATTGATGCCCCGCTCGCGCGCCTCGTGAACAAGGCGATAGCCAGGGTCCGAGATCAGCGGCGTTCCGGCATCCGACACCAGAGCCACCGCGGCATTGGCGGCAAGATCCAGCAATCCGCCGCGTGCCCGCTCATCCGCGTGATCGTCGTATCGGATCAGACGCTGCTTCAGGCCGAGATGCTGCATCAGCCTCCCCGTCACCCGCGTATCCTCGCACGCGACCGCTTCTGCGCCGCGCAATGTCGCGGCGGCGCGCACGGTGATGTCACCAAGATTGCCAATCGGCGTGGCTACAATATAGAGACCCGGTTCGAGGGATTCATCGCGTTGGTCCATGGCCGCGCTGATGCACGCCATACTCTGGGAGATGCAAGCATGAACACGCGGGTCGCACCCATTTCCGCGCCTATCGACGACCGCGCCGCCGCCGGTCACAGTGCCGCCCGCCGCCGCGCCATCCGGCTGGGCGTGCTCGGCTTTGGCGCTCTGGTCCTCGCGGGCTGTAAGGGGATCATCCCCGATGGCGGCACGCCGCCGCCTTCCGGTCCCGCGCCGGTCGAGGGGCCTAGTGCCGGCGAATTGCCCGATGTGGACGAAGCGCGCCACCGCGTCGCGCTGCTGGTGCCGATGTCGGGCGACAACGCGGCCGTGGGGCAGAGCGTGTCCAATGCCGCGACCATGGCGCTGCTCGACACCAATACGTCGAACATCCGCATCACCAGCTATGACACGGCGCGCGGGGCCGCCGACGCCGCGCGGCGCGCGGTCGCGGACGGCAACCGGCTGATCCTGGGCCCGCTGCTGGGCGACAATGTCGATGCCGTGAAGGGCGTGGCAAAGCCCGCGCGTGTGCCGATCGTCAGCTTTTCGAACGACAGCGAGGTTGCGGGCGACGGCGTCTATGTAATGGGACAGGTGCCCGCGCAGTCGATCGAACGGACGATGCGCTATGCGCAGCAGAACGGCATCACCCGCTTTGGCGCGCTGGTCCCCAGCGGCGAATATGGCAAGCGCGCGTCGGACGCGATGCTGGCGACCGCGCGGCGGACCGGCACGCAAGTCGCCGCGATGGAGACCTATGACCGCGACAATGCCTCTCTGGCGGCGGCGGTGCGGCGGTTGCAGGAAAATGGGGACTATCAGGCGATCCTGATTGCCGACGGGGCCCGGATTGCCGTGCGCGCAGGCCCGTTGATCCGCGACGCCGACAAGATGGCAAAGATCCTGGGCACCGAATTGTGGAGCGGGGACGCGCAGATCGCGCAGGCGCCTTCGCTGCGCGGCGCATGGTTTTCCGCCGTGTCGGATGCGCGGTTCCAGCGCCTGTCGGATAGCTACAAGAGCCGGTTCGGATCGGCGCCCTATCGCGTATCAGCGCTGGGCTATGACGCGGTGCTGCTGACGATCAGGATCGCGCGCGACTGGAATCCGGGCGATCCCTTCCCCGTGTCGCAGCTTGACGATCCCAGCGGCTTCCTCGGCCTCGACGGCGCGTTCCGCTTTGACGACGGCGTCGTTCAGCGCGCGTTTGAGGTGCGTGAGGTCACGGTCAACGGGATGAAGGTTGTCTCGCCCGCGCCAACCAGCTTCGAATAAGGCGCATCGGGGGCGGCGTTCGTCAGGGACGCCGCCTCGCGTTGAGGGTGGGGACAGGAGCGAGGCGGCGCCCCCTTACCGGCTTCCGAGCGGGGGACAGGGAAGCCTGAGGGACGAACCGCTGCGCGTTGCAATGGCCGCAATCGCGCTGGCCCTGTTCTTATGCCAGCACGTCGCTATTCGATAAAACGCAAAAAAGCTGCCACTCTTATCGACGCTGGCGATCAACCCGGATGGCAGACCGGGTGATCGCGACTGCTCATAACTTTCGCGCAAAGCTTGATCGCAGCCCCGTGGGAGGCCTAGCCTTTCGTCATGCCACAGGACAATTCAGAAGACCTTTTCGACGCCAAGGCGACCGCCGCCGCGAAAAGCTATGACAGCTCCTCGATCGAAGTGCTCGAAGGGCTGGAACCGGTGCGCCGCCGCCCCGGCATGTATATCGGCGGTACGGACGAGCGTGCGCTGCACCATCTGGCCGCCGAGGTTCTCGACAACTCGATGGACGAGGCGGTGGCGGGCCACGCCAACCGGATCGAGGTCACGCTGGAAAAGGGCGAACCGGGCACGGCGGGCCGCATCACCATATCCGACAACGGGCGCGGCATGCCCATCGACGAGCACTCCAAATATCCCGGCAAGTCGGCGCTGGAAGTGATCCTGACCACGCTGCATTCGGGCGGCAAGTTCTCGGGCAAGGCCTATGCCACCAGCGGCGGCCTGCACGGCGTGGGCGTGTCGGTGGTGAACGCGCTGTCGACGCTGACCCGCGTGGAAGTCGCGCGCGACAAGAAGCTGTATGCGCAGGAATTTTCCAAGGGCCATCCCAAGGGGCCGATCGAACATGTCGGCGCGGCCCCCAACCGGCGCGGTACGACGGTCACCTTTACGCCCGACACCGAGATCTTCGGCGCGCAGAAGTTCAAGCCCGCGCGGCTGTTCCGCCTCGCCCGGTCCAAGGCCTATCTGTTCGCGGGCGTCGAGATCCGCTGGAAATGCGACCCCGACGTGGCGAGCGAGGATGTCCCGGCCGAGGCGGTGTTCCAGTTCCCCGGCGGGCTGTCCGACCATCTGAAGGAACAGGTCGGCAGCCGCGAATGCGTGACGACCGAGTTCTTCTCGGGCTCGCAGGATTTTCCCGCGAACGAAGCGGGCGATCAGCAGGGCCGCGTCGAATGGGCGATCGCATGGCCGCTGTGGTCCGACGGGTCGTACAGCTGGTACTGCAACACCATTCCGACGCCCGATGGCGGCACGCACGAACAGGGCCTGCGCGCGGCGCTGACCAAGGGGCTGCGCGGCTTTGCCGAGCTGGTGGGCCAGAAGAAGGCCAAGGACATCACCCCCGACGACGTGGTCACGGGCAGCGAGGTGATGCTGTCGGTGTTCATCCGCGATCCGCAGTTCCAGTCGCAGACCAAGGACCGCCTGACCTCGCCCGAAGCGGCGCGGCTGGTCGAGAATGCGGTCCGCGACCATTTCGACCATTTCCTTGCCGACAACATGGACCGCGGCAAGGCGCTGCTGGGCGCGGTGATGGAGCGGATGGACGAGCGCCTGCGCAGGAAGCAGGAGCGCGAAATCAAGCGCAAGACCGCGACCAATGCCAAGAAGCTGCGCCTGCCCGGCAAGCTGACCGATTGCAGCGGCGAAACCGGGGCGGAGACCGAGTTGTTCATCGTCGAGGGCGATTCGGCAGGCGGCAGCGCCAAGCAGGCGCGCGACCGCAAGACGCAGGCGATCCTGCCGATCCGGGGCAAGATCCTGAACGTCGCCAGCGCCAGCGCCGACAAGATCCGCGGCAACCAGGAAATCGCCGACCTGACGCTGGCCATGGGCTGCGGCATCCGCAAGGACTGCAACCCCGACGATTTGCGCTATGACCGCATCATCATCATGACCGACGCCGATGTCGACGGCGCGCATATCGCGACCCTGCTGATGACGTTTTTCTTCCAGGAAATGCCCGAGGTTGTTCGGCGCGGTCATCTGTTCCTGGCCCAGCCGCCGCTGTACCGGCTGACCGCCGGGAAGGAGAGCCGCTATGCCCGCGACGACGCGCATCGCAAGGAGCTGGAGGAAACCGTCTTCAAGGGCAGGAAGGTCGAGGTTTCGCGCTTCAAGGGACTGGGCGAGATGAACCCGCAGCAGCTTCGCGAAACGACGATGAACCCCGAAAGCCGGGGCCTGATCCGCATCACCCTGCCCACCGAATACGAACAGCGCGCGGGCGTGTCGCGGCTGGTGGACGAGCTGATGGGCCGCAATCCGGAGCATCGGTTCAATTTCATCCAGAACCGTGCGGGTGAACTCGACCGCGACATGATCGACGCGTGACGGGCGGCAAAAGCGCTCCAACTACCGAGAACATGCCCGATCCGCTGATCCGGCGGATCCACCTGATCATCGTGGGCGTGATGGAACTCGTCATGGCCGGCGAACTCGCCGTGCTGGCGATGGAGCAGCGGTGGATGGGGATCTTCCTTGTCCTGATGCTGATGGCGGTCATCGGCGTCCCCGCCCTGTTTCCCGAAAAGCTGCCCGTGTTCATTCCGGCGGAAATCCAGGTCTTCGCCGTGCTGTTCATATTCGCCACGCTGTTCCTTGGCGAGGTGCGCGATTATTATGAGCGTTTCTGGTGGTGGGATCTGGTCCTGCACACCAGTTCGGGGGTTCTGCTGGGCCTGCTGGGTTTTCTGTTCGTCTATATGGTCAATGAAAACGAACTGGTCGACGTGACCATGAAACCCAGCTTCGTCGCGCTGTTCGCGTTCTTTTTCGGCGTGGGGATCGGCGCGCTGTGGGAGATTGCCGAATTTGCGGCGGACCGGCTGCTGGGCATGAACATGCAGAAACCGATGCTGGGCGATCCGTCAGGGCTGACCGACACAATGTGGGACCTGATCGTCGATACGCTGGGCTCTGCCATCATGGCGCTGGCCGGGTGGCGATACATGCTCCGCGCACGGCGCGACCGCACGGATTTCTGGCTGCGGCGCTTCGTTCGCCGCTATCCGCGCCTGTTCGGACGCTGAGCCTTATCGTCCCGGCGCTTGCCATGCTGCGATGCAATATCTAGCTTGGCCCGCAAAACCGTTCATGCAGTATATTGGCAGGCAGGATATTGGGATGCAGCGCTTTACAGGCACCGAAAACTATGTCGCAACGGACGATCTGAAGGTCGCCGTCAATGCCGCCGTGACGCTGCGCCGGCCGCTGTTGGTGAAGGGTGAGCCGGGGACCGGCAAGACGGTGCTGGCAAATGAAATCGCCAAGGCCATCGACGCGCCGCTGATCGAATGGGGCGTGAAATCCACGACCAAGGCGCAGCAGGGCCTGTACGAATATGACGCGGTCGCCCGTCTGCGCGACGGCCAGCTTGGCGACGAGCGCGTTCACGATATCTCGAACTACATCCGCAAGGGCAAGCTGTGGGAGGCGTTCACCTCGCCCGAACTGCCCGTGCTGCTGATCGACGAGATCGACAAGGCCGATATCGAGTTTCCGAACGACCTGCTGCAGGAACTCGACCGGATGAATTTCGACGTCTACGAAACCGGCGAGCGGATCGAGGCGAAGGAGCGGCCCATCGTGGTCATCACCTCGAACAACGAGAAGGATCTGCCTGACGCCTTCCTGCGCCGCTGCTTCTTCCACTACATCAAGTTCCCCGATCCCGAGACGATGACCGAGATCGTCGAGGTCCATTTCCCCGGCATCCAGCAGCGGCTGGTGTCCAAGGCGCTGGAGATGTTCTACGAGATCCGCGACGTGCCGGGTCTGAAGAAGAAGCCCAGCACCAGCGAACTGCTCGACTGGCTCAAGCTGTTGCTGGTGGAAGACATGCCGCTGGAGACATTGCAGCAAAAGGATCCGACCAAGGCGATTCCGCCATTGCACGGTGCATTGCTGAAAAACGAGCAGGACGTGATGCTGTTCGAAAGGCTGGCTTTCATGGCGCGGCGGGAACGCTGAATGTCGCAGAATGGGCCTGCGAAAAGCGGAACCGATCGGGTGAAGCACCGACTGCGATCAGCTATCTACGACCGCTTATCGTCCTATCTGGTATGGCGATACCGTCGCATGGGTATGCGCATTGGCAAGGACTGCAAGATATCCCGCTTCGCGAAGCTTGATCTGACATACCCCAAGGGTATCTCGATTGGCGACAACACCGCCATTTCCTTTAGGTTCGCGGTTCTAACCCATGATTTTATCAATGGACGCCACCTTTCTACACGCATTGGCGATAACTGCTTCGTAGGCGCACATTCGATCATCATGCCTGGCGTCAGCATTGGCGATAACGCGATCGTATCGTCGGGGAGCGTGGTCTACACCGATGTTCCGCCTAGAACCGTCGTCGCCGGGAATCCGGCGCGCGTCGTCGAAACCGATATCGTCAACGGCCGCTGGTGCATCCGTGATCCGGTCTTTCTGGCTGAAGAGAACATCTCTTCATCCGCGTCCACTGCCAAGGAACTGGCCGCGATCCCAGCCAGTCCGCCCCCAAGGATGCGTATCGATCAGGATGACCACCTGTCGTTTCTTGCCGCACGCCTGCCAGACGGCGCTTCTTTCGACACCGACTTCGACGCTCTCGGCATCGACAGCTTTGGAATGATCGCTTTGCGGGCCGAAGTGGAGGAACGCCTAGGCGAACAAATCGCGGATTCGGACTGGACGAAAGTCGAGCGGCCGTCCGAGATACTCGCTATGCTCGAACGGAAAGCAGGGGCTGCTTCAAATTCGAGTTCGGGAAATTGGCCGCTTTTGCGAGAATGTCCGATCGGAATGCCGCAGATGGCGATGGGCGGCTTGTCGGAAAGCTGGTTCTTCAAGGAAATCGGCGATCTGCACTGGTCGGGTCTGACAAGTGCCCTTGGCGTTAACAGCCGTTCGATCACCGGTCAGGATGGAGGCCGATTATACGCGACCTTTACGCGGATCGGGTATCGGGCAAGCACATGTCTTGCGAACGTCGAGGAAAATGATGTTCTTCAGCTTGAGGGAGGTCAGACAAGAGTTGGTGCCGGAATTTTCCTTGCCACTATCGCAGGTAAAGTCGGCTCAACGTCGATCGAGGCATCGCTCATGTCCAGCTTCTCTCAGTTCGGCAAACGCGGAGATGCCCGCACATTGCAGCGGGGCCAGCCTGACCTGCCTGCCGGATTTCCGATTCCGGCATTGTCCGAGACACCGGAATTCGTACAGGGTTACCGCGATTTGCGGGCGAGCGAACCGCCGGACATTCTTTTCGAAACGGAATATCGGCTTGTTCCACAGCATGACATCAACGGTGTCGGCCTGCTTTATTTCGCCGCCTATCCGACAATTTGCGACATCTGCCTTGCCCGATACCTGCCCGATGGCGAGATCTGGTCACCGATGGCAAGGGACATCAGCTATTTCGCAAACAGCGGTTCGGACCAGTCGATTACCTACCGATTGCATGAGATCCAACGCGATGGCTCCTGCCTGAAAGTGCTTGGCTCGCTCGTTCGGTCGGACGGGAAGACCATGGCCCTGTGCAGTGCCGAATATGAATGGCGCGAAACCATGCTAGGCGCCGTGGACGGATAGCTTCTTTATTGGTGATTTCTTGCGCCGGCACACACTCCAAGGCCCCCCTTCCCCAGCATCTGCAGCACGCCGACCGCGCGGTTGAACGGGATTTCCAGTATCGTCACCCGCTCTACATCGACCCGCACCGAGGCGCCCGAGAACACGGTGGGAGAGCCGGGCAGGAAAAGCATGGCATGGGTATCGTCCCGCTCGATCTCGAACGCGATTTGGCTGTAATCGTCGAAACGGACCAGCACGGGCGTCATGCCCGGTTCGCCCTGCGCGCCGCGGGCCGCCGTGCCCAGTGCGACCTTGGCCACCGCATAGGTCGGAATCGCAGCCACCACGAAGCGGTCGAACCGGTCAAGGCGGCCGGACAGCGACGTCATGCGGGCGGCAACGCCGGCAAGGATCAACAGCGCCAGAATGGCCATCACCGCGAGGATATTGGCGACCGCCATCTCCCCGATCGTCTCGTGCGGCAAAAAGCGCCGTGCAGGCCCAGTGACGCGCAGCGCGAATTCGAAAAGCTTGGCGAAAATGATGCCGAGCGCCGCCAGCGGCACGAGCAGAAAGAGGCCGGCGAGGAGAAGCTTTTTCATCGAATGTTCCTTTCGGCCGCGCGGCGGCGCGTTTCAATCCGCGCCAAGTGTGCCACGGCGGCGGCGGCGGGCCATCGGGCCTATTACCGATATGCCGAAGCGCCCTGCAGCCAACGCGCGCGGCACGGGCTTTCACAAGCGGGCCGGCTTTGCCTATGATGGCCGCCGACAGCCGTTCCCCAGCCTTGAGGCCGATCAAACGATGTTTCTGAACTTCCTCGACGAATTGCGCAGCGCGGGCATTCCCGCCAGCCTGAAGGAGCATCTGCTCCTGCTGGAGGCGCTGGACCGCGAAGTGATCGAGCGCAGGCCCGAGGATTTCTATTATCTCTCGCGCGCGGTCTATGTGAAGGACGAAGGGCTGCTCGACCGGTTCGATCAGGTGTTTCAGAAGGTCTTCAACGGTGTGCTGTCCGACATGGGCGAGACGCAGGCCGACATCCCCGAGGAATGGCTGCGCGCTGTGGCTGAGAAATTCCTGACGCCAGAGGAAATGGCCAAGATCGAGGCGCTGGGCGACTGGGACGAGATCATGGAGACGCTGAAGAAGCGTCTGGAGGAACAGGAAGGCCGTCATCAGGGCGGCAACAAGTGGATCGGCACCGGCGGGACCAGCCCGTTCGGCCATTCGGGCTATAATCCGGCGGGCGTGCGGATCGGCGGACAATCGAAGCACAAGCGCGCGCTCAAGGTCTGGGAAAAGCGCGACTTCGCCAATCTGGACAACACCAAGGAGCTGGGCACGCGCAACATCAAGGTGGCGCTGCGCCGCCTGCGCCGGTTCGCACGCGAAGGAGCGGCTGAAGAGCTGGACCTCGACGCGACCATCGCGGGCACGGCGCGGCAGGGCTGGCTGGATATCCGCATGCGGCCCGAACGGCACAATGCGGTGAAGCTGCTGCTGTTTCTCGACGTCGGCGGTTCGATGGACCCGCATGTGAAGCTGGTCGAGGAATTGTTCTCCGCCGCCACGGGGGAGTTCAAGAACATGGAGTTCTTCTACTTCCACAATTGCCTGTACGATTTCGTCTGGAAGGACAATTCGCGCCGCTGGCAGGACCGCACCCAGACATGGGACATCCTTCACAAATACGGGCACGACTACAAGGTGATCTTCGTCGGCGATGCGGCGATGAGTCCCTACGAGATCTCGCACCCCGGTGGATCGGTCGAATATATGAACGACGAGGCTGGCGCGGTGTGGCTGCAGCGCGTGGCCAACACCTATCCGGCGACAATCTGGCTCAACCCCGAGGCGGAGCGCGTCTGGGACTATAGCCAGTCGAACCGCATGATCCGGCAATTGCTGAACGACCGCATGTACCCGCTGACGCTGGGCGGGATCGAGGAGGCGATGCGGCAATTGAGCCGGAAGCAGGGATGAGCGCGAAGCCCTAGTAGAGCAGGAAGGGAGCGATCTCTTCGCGCCAGCGCGCTTCGTCGGCGCCCGCTATCTTTTCCAGCTCGGCGGGGGTCGATGCCGGGTCGTCGACCCATTGGCGCAGCGCCGGACCGCCGTTGATGACATCGATGGCCAGCCGGTCGAATTCGTACTCGTAGGGAAAATCGCGCCACAACTCGTAATCCGGATACAGGCGGCGGATCGCCTTGAACGCTAGCGCCTGCAAACGCCACGGGCGGAAGGCGGAATGGTCGTAGAATGCGCCCTCTGCATGGATCATCAGGCCCGCGCATAGCTTTCCGGCATGCTTGTGGAACGTCGGCTCGAACCAGCATTCGCGCAGAGCGCAGCCCGCCAGCCATTCGGGCGCGAATTGCTGCATGTCGGCCAGTACGGCCTTGGCGTCGATGTCGGGTGCACCGAACAGGACCTCCAGCGGGCGCGTGGTGCCGCGGCCTTCGGACAGGGTCGCGCCCTCGATCATGACCGTGCCCGCATAGGCGCGAGCCATATTGAGGTTCGCGGCGTTGGGGCTTGGGTTGATCCAGATCCGGTCCGTGGGCCAGCCATGCCCCTGCGCGGCGTCGGGCTGCCAGCCATCCATCTCGATAACGCGGTATCCGACGTCGAGGCCGAAATGGCGGATAAACCAGTGCCCCATTTCACCCAGGGTCAGACCGTGGCGCATCACCATCGGGCCTGCGCCGACGAAACTCTCCTGACCGGGCAGAAGCAGCGTGCCTTCCACGGGCCGCCCCGCCGGATTGGGCCGGTCGAGCACCCAGACTTCCTTGCCCGCTTCGGAAGCAGCCTCAAGCATGTAGAGCAGCGTCGTCACGAAGGTATAGATGCGGCAGCCGAGGTCCTGCAGATCGAACAGGAACACGTCGGCGGTCGACATCATCTGGCCGCTGGGCCGCCGTACCTCGCCGTAAAGGCTGAAGACGGGAATGCCATAGGCCGGATCGGTCTCGTCCGCCGTTTCGACCATATTGTCCTGCTTGTCGCCCTTCAGCCCGTGCTGGGGGCCAAAGGCGGCGGTGATGTCGATATCCTCGCAGGCCATCAGCGCGTCGAGCGAATGGGTGAGATCGGCCGTCACCGACGCCGGATGCGCGACCAGCGCCACCCGCTTGCCCTTCAGCGGTTCGCGAAGCGCCGGTTCGGCCAGCAGCCGGTCGATACCGAATTGAACGGAAGGATAGGACATCAGGCAGGCTCGATCTGGTGCAGGAAGGAATCGGGATGGTGGAAATCGGGCCGCGCCTCTGGATGCGCCAGCGCCCAGTAGGACAGGTGACCGCCCTCTTCCTCAATCACCATGGACAGGGCCGCGCGGGTAAAACCGGTGATCTCGCGCGGGTTCAGCGCCGCGTCGATCACGGCCATGGTGTCGCCCGTCCGCACCGAGATTTCGGGCATTTCCAGCGGTTCGTACGGACCCGCCAGCTTGCGATAATCGCGAAAGTCATAGGCCGCCCAGCGCCCGGTCGGCGCAAAGTTGTATTCGCGGTAGCCGGGCGTGTCGGGCGCCAGGAACAATTCGCCGCAGGTGCGCTTCCACAATTCGTCCTCGCGCCCCCGGCCCGAGAAATCGGGCAGGACCAGCCTGCCGATCCCGGTGATGCGATAGCGGACGAGCAGGTTGCCGCTTCCCGGCTTGCCGTTCGCGGGCAGGCGGATCAGCTGCGCCTCGACACGCTCTATGGCAAGCGGGGGCGTTTCGGGATGACAGAGGAGGCGCGACATCCGCCCTTCCTGCCCAAGCCTTCGCCGCTGCGCAATCGCCGCCATGCAGCCTGTGTGAAAACTGCGCCTTTCCGCCCGCGATGCCCTTCCCGCCCGCGATGCGCCGTGCTAACCGCGCGCCATCATGAGCCAGTACAGTTCCGACCTGCTGCGCCTGCTCGACGAGCGGGGCTATATTCACCAGACGACCGATGCCGCCGCGCTGGACGCGCTGGCGCAAAAGCAGGTCGTGCCCGGCTATGCGGGCTTCGACGCGACCGCGTCCTCGCTGCATGTCGGGCATCTGGTGCAGATCTTCCTGCTGCGCCGGCTTCAGCAGGCGGGGCACCGGCCCATCGTCGTGATGGGCGGCGGCACGACCAAGATCGGCGATCCGTCGGGCAAGGACGAGAGCCGAAAGATGCTCACCCCGCAGGTGATCGAGGACAATATCGCCGCGATCCGCCCGACGTTTGAGCGTCTGCTGGACTTCGACGGGCCGAACGGCGCGATCATGGTCAATAATGACGAATGGCTTTCGGCGCTGTCCTATATCGACCTGCTGCGCGATGTCGGCCCGCATTTCACGATCAACCGCATGCTGACCTTCGATTCGGTCAAGCTGCGGCTGGACCGCGAGCAGCCGCTCACTTTCCTCGAATTCAACTACATGATCCTGCAGGCGTACGATTTCCGCGAGTTGTCGCGCCGTTACGGCTGCCGCTTGCAGATGGGCGGCAGCGACCAATGGGGCAATATCGTCAACGGGATCGAGCTTGGCCGCAGGGTCGACGGCACCGAACTGTTCGGCGTCACCACGCCGCTGCTGACGACCGCCGATGGCAAGAAGATGGGCAAGACCGCCGCCGGGGCCGTGTGGCTCAACGACGACATGCTGCCCGCCTATGATTTCTGGCAATACTGGCGCAATTGCGACGACCGCGACGTGGGCCGGTTTCTGCGCCTGTTCACCGATGTCCCGATGGACGAGATCGCGCAGCTGGAGAAGCTGGAAGGCAGCGCGATCAACGACGCGAAGATCCGCCTCGCCGACGAGGTGACGGCGCTGGTGCGCGGACCCGACGCCGCCGCGAGCGCGCGCCGGACCGCCGAGGATGTGTTCGCGAAAGGCGGTCTGGGCGAAGATCTGCCCGAGCTTGGCATTCCCGCCGAAGGCATGCCGCTGGTCGCGGCCCTTACCGCGATCGGCTTTACCAAGTCGAACGGCGAGGCGAAGCGCAAGGTGGCCGAGGGCGCTGTCAGGCTGGACGATAATGTGGTCGGCGATCCGCAGATGATCGTGCAGGTGGCGCAGGGCGAACAGCTGAAACTGTCGCTTGGCAAGAAGCGCCACGGGCTGCTGTCGGCGGCGGCCTGACCCGCCGGTCCGAGTGGGCCAAGGGCAACATTTTTAACGAAATATTCGCCAATCCTTCCTACCCTGAGTCTTCCGGGGTTTGAAGGAGATATGCAGTGCTTGGCGGCGCCCAACTTTCGGTAACCGATCTTCGGCGCGCGGCGCGTCATCCCGTCGATTATCCGGTCCTCGCCGAACATCGCCGCCTTGGCGACGTGCATCTGCAGATCGTCAACCTGTCCGCCAATGGCTTCATGATCCAGGGCGGAAGTCCGCTGGGCCGCGGCGAACGCGTACTGATCCGCCTGCCCGTCATCGGAAGGATCGAGGCGCATGTGATCTGGGTCGCGGACGACCGCGCCGGGTTTCAGTTCGAACGCATCGTGCGGCCGGACCTGTTCCGCGAACTGGTCGATGAAATGCAGCCGCGCGCAAGGGGCCGCCGGCGCCGCGGGTGATCTGCCGGGGCGAACGCGCGGGGCGATGCGCAATTGCTTGCAATCGCCGCCCGTGCGCCACACATCGCGGTCCATGACCGAAGAATCGCTTAAGAACATCGCCCTGCTGATCGACGCCGACAACACCACGCCGCGCGGTATCGATCCGGTGCTGACCGCTCTGGCCAAGCTGGGACAGGTGAACATCCGCCGCGCCTATGGCAACTGGGCCAAGCCTGCGCTGACCAAATGGGCGGGCCTGACCAATCGCTATGGCATTCGCCCCCAGCAGCAGTTCGACCTGACAAAGGGCAAGAACGCCACCGACATGGCCATGACCATCGACGCCATCGATCTGCTCTATCAAGGCAAGGTCGACGGTTTCGGCATCATGAGCAGCGACAGCGATTTTACGCCGCTGGTCACGCGTCTGCGTCAGGATGGCCTGACCGTTTACGGCTTCGGCAGCGCCAAGGCGCCCGATGCCTTCCAGAACGCCTGCACGCGCTTTATCGACATCGACGCGCTGATCGCTGGGGACGAGGAAATCGACGATTCGGGCAGCGAAACGCCAAGCAGCAGCAAGCCCGACACCAAGCCGCGCATCGATGACGAGATGATCGATCTGCTCGGCAAATCATGGCGCAATGCCAAGCGCGATGCCGAAGGGTACGCGCGGCTGAGCGAAGTGGGCCAGATCGCCGGCAACCGGTCCAGTTTCGACGTGCGCAACTATGGCTACAGGCGGCTCAGCGATCTGCTGCGCTCGCTGGAGCATTTCGAGGTCAAGGAAAAGGACGGCCATCTGGTGGTCAAGCGGCTGCGCTGATCCGGCAAGCGTCAACCAGACAAAAAGGGCGGCCCCGCAAGGCCGCCCTTTTCTTTTTCAGCCGGTCCGAAAATCAGCTGGACTTCATGTCGGTATAGGCGATCCAGGCCTGGGCAAGCGAGGCGCGGTTGCCGCCAGAGATCTGGCCGAAGGCCTGCTTGGCCTCCGCCATCTTGTCCTGATCGGCGAGCGCAATGCCCAGACCCATCTGGGCCTTCGCCTTGTCCGTAGCGCCGGTTTCCAGCGCCTTGCGATACATGGCTTCGGCCTCTGCCGCCTTGCCATAGCCGAGGTAGGTGTCGGCGATCGCCAGCGCTGCATTGCCGCTTGCGCCCGAGGCGTCGGCATTCAGTTCGCGCAGGGTCGAATCGTAACGCTCGGACCCGACCCGCTTCGCTTCGGTCACCATCGTGTTTCCGGCAGGCATCTTGGCGCCGCTGTCGGTGAAGGTCTTTGCCTCGCCCGGACGGCGCATCGGCTGCATCAGCTCGATATAGGTCAGTGCCTGACGATCGTCGGTAATGCCGCCGTCACGTGCCATCAGACGCAGCAGGTCAAGCTGCTCTTCGTCGGAATAGGTCGGCGAGTAAGCCTCGACGATCTTGTAGGCCTGCTGGCGTGCCTGCGTGCGGCTATCCGTCTGCAGGGTCATCATGCCCCAGTCGAAGGCCTGATCGCGCTGGCCCTGGTTGACCGAGGCGGCCAGTCCGTCGAATGCCCAGCCTTCGGGAACGGGCTGACCGGCAGCCTGCCGCGCCTCGATCATCGACTTGAGCTTGGCCAGACCCTCAGCCGTCTGTTCGTTGCGCAGATAGGCATCGACCAGCAGCTTCTCGGCATCGTTCTGGGTATATCCGCCGTCGATCGCCTGCTGCAGCGATGCAGCAGCATCGCCGTAATTCTGCGCGTTATAGGCGGTCTGACCGGCGAAATAATGATACTTCGGCAGTTCCTCGGCGGGGATCTTGCCGGATGCGATCATCATGTCGATGCCGTCGTTCTGCATCTCGAAATCGGCCATCTGCTGGCCGACGTTCAATTCCATCTGGCCGAAGAACAGCTTGTCATCCGGAGTCGTCAGGGTCGGACGGCCAGCTTCGAGCTTGGCCAGAATGCCGCCCATCTGCTGATCGACCTGCGCGCGCGCGGCGTCAAGCTGCGACTGCGCCGATGCACGGGCGGCATCGTCGCGGGCGTTCAGCACGGCGTTCGTCGCGGTCATCGCCTGATCCGACGCGGTCTTCACCGCGGGATTTTCGGCAACGCCATTGACCGACTCCTGAATGGCGACGGCGTGAGGCTGAAACGCCTCGGAAATCTCCATTTTCGGCTGCTTTTGCGCATAGGCCGGGGCTGCGACGCCAACAGTGCCGGCGACACCGAAGGTCAGTGCCAGCGCCATGGCCACGTGCGAAACGGAACGCTTCATCGAAAACTCCTTTGACTTACAGGCTTTGGACCCATGGCAGAGGGATGCACGTCAGGGTCCGGTCTCTCACAAAAAGGCGCGAACCAGATGGCGGGGAAAGCCCCGCATGGCAACCGGTTCGCGCCGCTAATTCTTTAAAACACACACATCGTATAGCGTATTGCGACTGAACGCGGTTTGAATGGCAACGCATGTGCGCCCGCTTGGTGCCGGGGATTGCGATTCAACCGTATCGACTGTGGAAAACGGGCTGTCGCGCCCTGCCCGAAGGCTGGCTTCGCTGGCCTTGCGGGCCGCCCTCGCCTAGGCTGCGGGGCCAGACAAGACAGTCCCATGACAGAGCAGAACCCCCAGTGAACGATATTACCGAGCTTCCCCCCCAGCCGGGTCCCGACATCGAACCGATCGACATCGTCGACGAGATGAAGACCAGCTACCTCGATTACGCGATGAGCGTGATCGTGGCCCGCGCGCTGCCCGACGTGCGCGACGGGTTGAAGCCGGTGCACCGCCGGATCCTCTATGCCGCGCAGGTCGGCGGCTATCATTCGAACCGGCCGTTCCGCAAATCGGCGAAGATCGTCGGCGACGTGATGGGTAACTATCACCCCCACGGTGATAGCGCGATCTATGACGCGCTGGCCCGCATGACGCAGGACTGGTCGATGCGGCTGCCGCTCATCGACGGCCAGGGCAACTTCGGATCGATGGACCCGGACCCCCCGGCGGCCATGCGTTATACCGAAAGCCGCCTGGCCAAGGCGGCGGACATGCTGCTCAGCGACCTCGACAAGGATACGATCGACTTCGTTCCGAACTACGACGGCTCCGACAAGGAACCGTCGGTCCTTCCCGCGCGCTTCCCGAACCTGCTGGTCAATGGCGCGGGCGGCATCGCGGTCGGCATGGCGACCAATATCCCGCCGCACAATCTGGGCGAAGTGATCGACGGCTGTCTTGCGATGATGGACAATCCCGCCATCACCATCGACGAGTTGTTCGAGATCATTCCCGGTCCCGATTTCCCGACTGCGCCCATCATCCTTGGCCAGTTGGGCGCGCGGGCCGCCTATCGCGAAGGGCGCGGATCGATCCTGCAGCGCTGCCGCCACGAGATCGAGGTGGGGCGCAACGACCGCCGTTCGATCGTACTGACGTCGATCCCCTATCAGGTCGGCAAGGCGGGTCTGGTCGAAAAGATCGCCGATGCCGCCAAGGACAAGCGGATCGAGGGCATTTCCGACATCCGCGACGAATCGAACCGCAACGGCATGCGCGTCGTGGTCGAACTCAAGCGCGACGCCTCGCCCGAAGTCGTGCTCAACCAGATCTGGCGCTATACCCCCGCGCAGTCGAGCTTTCCGGCGAACATGCTGGCGATCCGCGGCGGACGGCCCGAGACGCTGAACCTGCGCGACATATTGCAGTCGTTCATCCATTTCCGCGAAGACGTCATCACCCGCCGCACCAAGTTCGAGCTGAACAAGGCGCGCGAGCGGGCGCATATCTTGCTGGGCCTGGTCATCGCGGTGTCCAATCTGGACGAGGTGGTGCGCATCATCCGCGGATCGGCCACGCCGCAGCTGGCGCGTGAGACGCTGTTGGCGCGCGAGTGGGAGATGGGCGACATCGCGCCTTATATCCGCCTTGTCGAAGCCATCGAGGAGCACGAGGACACAGGCGACGTATCCGCCTATCGCCTGTCCGAGCGGCAGGTTCGCGCGATCCTCGACCTCAGGCTGCACCGCCTGACGGCGATGGGCCGCGACGAGATCGGGGACGAGCTGGAAAAGCTGTCCATCGACATCAAGGAATATCTCTCGATCCTGGGCGACCGGGTGAAGCTGTACGGCGTCATGCGCGACGAGCTGATGGAGGTGCGCGAGCGTTTCGCCACCCCGCGCCTGTGCGAGATCGCGCCCGCATGGGACGGCGTCGACGACGAGGATCTGATCGAACGCGACGACATGGTCGTGACGGTCACCATGGACGGCTATATCAAGCGCACCCCGCTTTCCACCTTCCGCGCGCAGCATCGCGGCGGCAAGGGCCGTTCTGGTATGAGCACCAAGGACGAGGATGCGATTACCTCGCTCTTCGTGACCAGCACGCATAATCCGGTGCTGTTCTTCTCCACCAGCGGCAAGGTCTATCGCCTCAAGGTCTGGAAACTGCCCGAAGGCGGGCCGACGACGCGCGGGCGGCCCATCGTCAATCTGCTCCCCGCACTCGATCCGGGCGAGACGATCGCGACCGTGCTGCCCTTGCCCGAGGATGAGGACAGCTGGGGCGCGCTGCATGTCGTCTTTGCGACCGCGATGGGAAGCGTGCGCCGCAACTCGATGGATTCGTTCGCCAATATTCCGTCGAACGGCAAGTTCGCGATGCGGTTCGACGAGGCTTCGGGCGACCGGCTGATCGGCGTGGCGCTGCTCGATTCAGCAGACGACGTGCTGCTCGCCAGCCGCAACGGCAAGGCGATCCGCTTTGCCGCCGAAGACGTGCGCGAGTTCCAGTCGCGCACCTCGACCGGCGTGCGCGGCATGACGCTGAAGGACGGGGACGAGGTCGTCTCGCTTTCCATCCTCAAGACGATCGAGGCCGATGCCGAAACCCGCGACGCCTATCTGCGCGTCGCCCCGTGGAAGGACGAGGCGGCAGAGCGGACCGAGGAGCAGCAGGCGATGGCCGATGCCGAGGAGTTCGTCCTCACGGTCTGCGCCAATGGCTATGGCAAGATCAGCTCGGCCTATGAATATCGCCGTACGGGCCGGGGCGGTCAGGGTATCGTCAATATCGACAATATCGCGCGCAACGGACCGGTGGTGAACAGCTTTGCCGCCAATGTCGGGGAACAGCTGATGCTGGTGACCGACAAGGCAAAGCTGATCCGCATCAACCTCGCCTCGCTGCGGGTGCTGGGCCGGAACACGGCCGGCGTGCGGCTTTTCGATGTCGGCAAGAACGAGCATGTCGTCTCGGTCGCGCGCATCGACGAGGAAGAAGCGCCCGAGACCGAGGCCGAGGAAGCCATCGTCGAGGAAATGATCGGACGGGATGCCCCCGAAACGCAGCCGGAACCGACGCAAGATCGCGACGATCAGGAGCCGGAAGCGGAGTAAACCGGACGGCAGCCGGGCGGATCAGAGCCGCCCGGCGCCCCTCTCGCGCCGGATCGTGGTCACCACGCCCGTCGCGACCAGCAGCTGGCCGACGTAATAGAGCGGCCAGACAAGCTCCTGAACCGACTGGCCCAATGCGCCCCCGCTATCGACCAGCCGCGCCCGCACGGTGATCAGCAGCAATTCCGACAGCAGATAAAGCAAGGCGCCCAGACCCACGCGCTGACGCGGAAAGCGGCTGAGCCATGCCATGGCGGCGGTGACCGCCAGCAGCGCCGCCGAAGCGGCCACCGCGCCCTGCCCGGTTTCGCCGACCATCAGAAACCAGGCCAGCACCGGCGCGATCACGACCGCCGCCAGCCCCGCCGCCATCACTGCGGGCTTTACCCCCGGCCGATGGTTGCGCCAGTACAGCGCGATCGCGATCAGCTGCGACAGGGCATGGGCCAATCCGCCCCAGCCATATTCCAGCGTCGTCAGGCAGTCCCCGATCGCGGCGATCAGCATGACCGCGGCGATCAACCTGCCGTCGGTGCCCAGCAGGCGCTGCCACGCATAGATCGCCAGCAGGCCGACGGGCACGCCCTTCAGCAGCAATTGATACATGCCGGGCGTCTGCGTCCCCTCGATCCCCAGCCACCATATGACCGCCGCCACGATGGACAGCAGCAGCCAGGGGCGGCGTTCGATCAATGCGCGTCTTACCATCGGGGCTCCGTTCGGCGAATTAAGGGACCGGCGCCGCCTGATTGCATTTGCCAACCCATGGGCGCAATCGCTAACCGGCGGGCATGAGCACAAATGCACAACAGATCCATATCATCGGCGGCGGGCTTGCAGGCAGCGAGGCGGCGTGGCAGCTGGCGCGGCGCGGGTTCAGCGTCCGGCTTTCGGAAATGCGCGGGGGCGGAGACAGCACCGACGCGCATCACACCGATGGGCTGGCCGAACTGGTCTGCTCGAACTCGTTCCGGTCCGACGACGACACGTCCAACGCGGTGGGCCTGCTGCATCACGAGATGCGGCAATGCGATTCCCTGATCATGCGCGCCGCGGCCGAGGCGCAGGTGCCTGCCGGTTCGGCGCTGGCGGTGGACCGGGATATCTTCTCCGCCCATGTCGAGAAGGCATTGGCGGAACTGCCGAATGTCACCATCGTGCGCGAGCGGATCGATACGCTGCCAGCCGAGGGCCTGACCATCGTCGCGACCGGTCCGCTGACCGCCGCCACGCTGGCGCAAAGCATTGGCGCCGCCACCGGAGCGGACAGCCTGGCGTTCTTCGATGCGATCGCGCCCATCGTTCACCGCGACACGGTCGACATGGACATCTGCTGGATGGCGTCCCGCTGGGATAAGGGAGATACCAAGGATTACATCAACTGCCCGATGAACCGGGAGCAATATCTGGCTTTCCGGCAAGGGCTGCTCGACGGAGAAAAGACCGAGTTCAAGGAATGGGAAGCGAACACGCCCTATTTCGAAGGCTGCATGCCGATCGAGGTCATGGCCGCGCGCGGCGAGGATACGCTGCGCTTCGGGCCGATGAAGCCCGTTGGCCTCGACAATCCGCATGCCGCGACGCCGGAGTTTCCCAAGGGCCGCTGGCCCTATGCCGTGGTCCAGCTTCGGCAGGACAACCGTCTGGGCACGCTGTGGAACATGGTCGGTTTTCAGACCAAGCTGAAGCATGGCGCGCAGAAGGCCTTGTTTCGCACCATACCGGGGCTGGAGAACGCCGAGTTTGCGCGGCTGGGCGGGCTGCACCGCAACACATTCCTGAACTCGCCGATCCTGCTGGACCGGCAGTTGCGGTTGAAATCAGCGCCGCATATCCGCTTTGCCGGGCAGATCACCGGCTGCGAAGGCTATGTCGAAAGCGCGGCAGTCGGACTGATGGCGGGCATGATGGCGGCAAACGAATTGTCGGGCCGCGACTGGCAATCGCCGCCGCGCACGACCGCGATGGGCGCTTTGCTGTCGCATATTACCGGCGATGCAGAGGCAGAGACCTATCAGCCGATGAACGTCAATTTCGGCCTGTTCCCGATGCCCGACGAAGCGGTCAGGAAAAAGGAACGCAAGCGAGCCTATACCGACCGTGCAAAGCGCGACATGGCCGAATGGCTTGGCAACACCAAGGTCGCCGAACCCGCCTGACGCGTCAGCACGCGCATTTGGGTTTGGCTTTCTGCGGGCTGCGCTTGGGTGCGCTGGTCGCGAATTCGGTGGGGGTCAGGCGGTCGTTCTCGTCGGCGTCCATCTTCTCGAACCGGTCGACGGTGGTGACGGCCCATTCCTCGAACGTGAGCAGATTATTGCCATCCTTGTCGAGCCTGCGAAACGCGTCGACCCGGGTCGACAGCATCTCGTTCCGCGTGATTTCAAGGTCGCGATTGCGGTCATAGCGGAAGAAGCGCTTCTGCTCGCGCGTCAGTTCCTGCGCCTTGGGCAAGGCCGGTCCCTGCATGCCCGACACGTCCGCCTCGGGCAGCGCTTCCGGCTCCGCATTCTCGGCGGTGGCCTCTTCTGCGGTGGGCAGAGGCGCGGCGGGGCTTTCCACCGCCCTGCCCTGCCACCAGAAAACCCCGATGGCGACCAGCAACAGCGCGCCGAAAGCGCCAATCAGCATCCGATTCATCTGCACCCTTTCCGACCGTTTCCGCGGCCGCCCATAACCCGTTCACCGTTAAGGAAAACTATCGCCCCGTCAGCCCTGCACGAACCGCGGCGAGAAAATCGCCCGCGCCTCCATTCGCTCGGCGATCCGTCGCGGCACGCTCCGCCAGCGATCTCAGCACCGACAGGGGCCGCATCGTCCGGTCCAGTCGCCCCCTCGCCGGTTCGCTGGACGACAGCAGTGACATCGCCTGACCATATTCGCGCTCGTCGGACAGGTGCAGCGCGATATCGGCCAGCGACCAGCGATAGGCGCTGCGCTCGATGTCCTTCTGGTCCGCTGCGCTTCCAGCCAGTTTCGCAAGACCGGTCAGCGCCCGCGCGCGTCCGTCCGAGAGCGCTGCGAAGGACGTCGCAGGCAGAGGCGCATCGCCCACCATCGCTTCCCAGCCGTCGGCGAGTGCGGCAAGGCCCGCGCGTTCGGCATCCCAGGCGGCGAGCTGAGCCAGCAGCGGCTCGCCGGCAGGCCAGTCGCTGGCGGGCCTGCCGAACATCTCGCGCCACCAGGCTAGGCGTATCTGCGCCAGCATCGGTTCGCTGGCCTGCGACACGATTCGCGCCAGCCGCCGGTCGAGTTCCAACAGCGCTGTCCAATACGGTCTGGCACGGCCCGGCGCATAGGCCAGCGCCAGCATCACCGGCGGGGGCAGCGCCGCGTCTTCTCCGGATGCAAGTTCCTGAAATTGCACGGAATTGGCGGTTAACTTTTCATTGACCATATTCGTTGGCACCGCGCTTACCAGAGTTACCGTATTTCTTCCTGTCAAATCAGTGGGGTCACGCTCCGAAACGCACAGCGATTCGGATCTAAACAGGGAGTTCGCACGCTTATGACGAGCATTGATACGGGGCGCAAAGGCCTCCGCCGCTTTGCCAGCGCTTTGAAATCCTGTGCTTCGGCCCCCCATGCATTGGGTCTGGGTGTCCGCCGTCTTGTCGGAGATTCGACCGGCAACGCCACCATGCTGGTCGCTTTCGCCATGCCGATGGTCATCGGCGGCGGCGGCATGGCCATCGACTTTGCGCAATTCTATCTGTGGAAGCGCGAATTGCAGTTCGCCAATGACCAGGCGGCCATCGCGGCAGCGTGGGAGGTGCTGGACAGCGGCAGCAGCGCAAAGATGACTGACCGCGCCAAGAACGCGTTCGCGGTGAACGAGCAGATCACTGCCAGCTTCAACACCGATCCGGTTGTCCAGCTCGCCAATTACGCGGGCGGCGTCGGCAATTCGGTCATCGTGACCTCCAGCGCGACCAAGCGCCTGCCGTTCACCTCGTTCTTTACCAAGGGCGCGACCACGGTCAGCGTGTCGAGCCAGGCGGCCTTTACCGGCGGCGCAACCATCTCAAGCTGCATGATCGCGGTTGACGAGCACAGCGGCGGCGCCGTGACCATCGGCGGCAACGCGGTGTTTACCGCGCAGTGCGGCATCGCGGCGCTCTCCGACTCGTCCAAGACCTGTACCGGCGGCTACGATTCCAGCGGGACCTGCCTTGGCTGGACCGGCCAGGATGCCATTGACGACAATGGCAACAGCTATGAGATCAAGGCAGGCTCGATCGCCACGGCGGGAACCATCAGCGATACGCTGGCGGCCAAGGCCGAAGCGAACGGCGATACGGTGATCGAACACGCAACCAATCTGGCCGATCCGTTCGAGGGCATCGAACCGCCGTCCAGCGAAGGCGTTGGACCGGGCACCTATATCTGCAAGGCCACGGGCAAGAAAACCCAGGCGACAATCGACGCTTTCAATGCAGGCAAGGCCGACACTGACAAGCTGGTCCTGGGCACCGCCTACCCCGGCGTTTACGAAGGCGGGCTTTCGCTTGGGTGCAACACGGTCTTCAAGGGCGGCGTCTATTTCATCCGCGGCGGTACGCTGACGATCAATGGCAATTACGGTGTGACAAGCGAAAGCGGCGTCATGTTCGTGCTGGAAGACGGGGCGAACTTCAAGATCAATGGCGGCGCCGACATCAACCTGTCTGGCATGGATGAGGCCGACTTGCAAAACCTTGGCTATACCGCCGAGGAAGCGCATAAAATCAACACGATGCTGATCTTCGAAACCGATGGAAACGATGCGAAGCAGAACAATACGCTGAACGGCAACAGCAACACGTTTCTTAACGGCGCTCTCTACACCAAGAACAATATCCTGGACCTTTCGGGCACGGCCGACGTGGCGAATGCCTGCCTCTTGCTGGTGGCCAACAAGGTCAATCTGACCGGTACGCTGAATATGACCAAGTGGTGCAAGGATCCGCCGAACCATCCGACCACCATCATCTATGGCAGCGTGTCGCTGGTGGCATGATGAGGTTACGCGCCCTCCTCCGCCAGTTGCGCGACGACAGCGCCGGCTCTGCATTGATCGAAACGGCCTTCGTCGCGCCGTTTCTGATCCTGATGAGCCTGGGCGGCGTCGAGGTCGCCAATATGGTCAAACGCCAGCACGAACTGCAGAACGCAGCGTCCAAGGCGGCAGAGATCATGATGGCCGCCCACCCCGAGAACGAGGCGGCGCTGACCACTGTCATGCAGCAGCTCGCCGCCGCCATCGAGGATGACACGGGGCTCAAGACGACCGCCATCGGCGCGAATGTCGAACCTGACGAGACGAAGAACGACGTCGGCTATGTGATGACCCGCTTCCGCTGCGGCAATGCAAAGAATTTCAAGAAAGCGGATACCGGCTGCACCGATTCGCCCAATGCCGAACGTTTCGTGGTCTTCCTGCTGCGCGATAAATACACGCCGGTCTGGAACGAATTCGGTCTGGGCGAGGCGCTGCAATACCGGGTCGAGAAATCGGTCCAGATCGGGTGATCCAATGACGTGTCAATCCATCCGTCTGGTTGCACGACTGTCGCGTGATCAGCGCGGCGCGGCGGCCATCGAATTCGTGATCCTTGCGCCGATCCTGATCATGATGCTGCTGGGTGTCATGCAGATCGGCCTCTATATGCAGGCGCAGAACGCGCTGAGCGGGGTGGCCGGCGATATGAGCCGCTACATGTCCGTCGAATATCAGAAGGACAATGAAATCACGAACACGCAGCTTGAGGCGCTGGCCTACACGCGTGCGGTATCCGCGCCCTATCTGCTTGACGGAGCCCGCGTCGGGACGACCGCCACGAATTCCGCGACGCAGGCAATTACCAATGTGCGCGAGATCGAACTGACGATGACCTATCAGGTGCCCAGCGTCATTGCCTTTGCAAACATGGGGCCGATGAATCTCACCTACAAGAAATCCATCTACGTCACGGTAACGTAAGCCAAATTTATCTGCCTGATACAAAAAGGGCCCGCCATGATGGCGGGCCCTCTTCGTTTTCGCCGTGGAACCGGTCAGTCCTTGTAGCAGACTTTCTTCGCAGCCTTCACGATACGGTCCGCATCGATCAAGGCCAGCTTTTCAAGATTGGCCGCATAGGGCAGCGGCACGTCTTCGTCGCTGACGCGCAGGACCGGGGCGTCGAGATAGTCGAAGCCCTGCTCCATGCAGATGGCGCTGATTTCGCTGGCGATCGAGCACATCGGATAGCCCTCTTCCGCGACAACCAGCCGGTTCGTCTTCTTCAGGCTTTCCAGCACCGTGTCGGCGTCGAGAGGACGCAGCGTGCGCAGGTCGATGACTTCTGCATCGATGCCCTCGCCCGCCAGCTTCTCGGCTGCTTCCAGCGCGAAGCCCACGCCGATCGAATAGGACACGATCGTGACGTCGGAACCTTCGCGAACGATCCGCGCCTTGCCGATGGGCAGGACCCAGTCGTCGACCTCGGGTACGTCGAAGCTCTTGCCGTACATCAGCTCGTTTTCAAGAAACACGACCGGATCGGGCGAACGGATCGCCGCCTTCAGCAGTCCCTTCGCATCGCGGCTGTCATAGGGCGCGATCACGACCAGGCCGGGCACGCTGGCATACCACGGACCATAATTCTGGCTGTGCTGCGCACCGACGCGGCTGGCCGCGCCATTGGGGCCGCGGAACACGACCGGACAGCGCATCTGGCCGCCCGACATGTAGTTGGTCTTGGCCGCAGAGTTGATGATGTGGTCGATCGCCTGCATGGCGAAGTTGAAGGTCATGAACTCGACAATCGGCCGAAGACCGCCCATGGCCGCGCCCGTACCGATGCCGGCAAAGCCATATTCGGTGATCGGCGTGTCGATCACGCGCTTCGGACCGAACTCGTCCAGCAGGCCCTGGGTCACCTTATAGGCGCCCTGATACTCGGCGACTTCCTCGCCCATCACGAACACGCGCTCGTCGGCGCGCATTTCCTCGGCCATGGCATCGCGTAAAGCCTCGCGCACGGTAACCGAAGTCATCGAGGTGCCCTCGGCGATCTCGGGATCGTTGGCGCGTTCCTTCTTGGCAGGCTTCGTCTCGGGCGGCTGCGCACCGTCTGTATCAGCCTCGCGGCCGACATCCTTGCCTTCGCCCGGCACGTCCTTAACCTCAGGCTCGGCTGCTTCGCCGGCGACATCGCTGGCGTCGCCGTCGAGCACGGCGATCACCGTGCCGACCTTCACGTTCTCCGTGCCCTCGGGAACGGTGATCGCGCCGACGGTGCCTTCATCGATGCACTCGAACTCCATCGTCGCCTTGTCGGTCTCGATCTCGGCAAGGATGTCGCCCGGCGAAACGCTGTCGCCTTCCTTGACCAGCCACTTGGCCAGCGTGCCTTCCTCCATCGTCGGGGAAAGCGCAGGCATCTTGATCGCGGTCGCCATCAGTAGTTCTCCACCAGAACGTCGGTGTAGAGTTCGGACGGCTCCGGCTCGGGCGAGCTTTCCGCGAAATCGGCGGCTTCGTTCACTTGCGAACGAATGGTCTTTTCAAGCTCTTTCAACTTTTCCTCGTCAACGCCGCGCTTCAGCAATTCGGCCTTTGCAGCCTCGATCGGATCGCGCTTCTCGCGCATTTCCTGAACTTCTTCGCGCGTGCGATACTTTGCCGGGTCCGACATGGAGTGGCCGCGATAGCGATAGGTGCTCAATTCCATCAGCACCGGACCGCCGCCGCCGCGCACATGGTCGAGCGCAATTTCGATCGCGCCGCGCACGGCCAGCACGTCCATGCCGTCGACATCCATGCCGGGAATGCGGAAGGCGGTGCCGCGGCGGTGGAACTCGGTCTCGGCCGAGGAACGCGCGGTGCTGGTGCCCATGGCATACTGGTTGTTCTCGATCACGAAGATGATCGGAAGCTGCCACAGCGAGGCCATGTTGAAGGTCTCGTACACCTGGCCTTGATTGGCCGCGCCGTCGCCGAAATAGGCAAGGCACACGCCGCCATCCTCACGGTACTTGTGCGCGAACGCCAGGCCCGCGCCCAGCGGAACCTGCGCGCCGACGATGCCGTGACCGCCATAGAACGCATGTTCGGTGCTGAACATGTGCATCGAGCCGCCCTTGCCCTTCGAGATGCCGGCCTGGCGGCCGGTCAGCTCGGCCATGATGACCTTGGGATCGATGCCATAGGCCAGCATGTGGCCATGGTCGCGATAGCCGGTGATGACGCTGTCCTTGCCCTCGGCAAGGGCCGATTGCAGGCCGACCGCGACCGCTTCCTGACCGATATACAGGTGGCAGAAACCGCCGATCAGGCCCAGGCCATACATTTGGCCCGCCTTTTCCTCGAAGCGGCGGATCAGCAGCATCTGCTCGTACAATGCCATCAGCTCTTCGTCCGTCGCCTTGTAGGCACCGGCCTTGTCATAGGCCTCCTGCAGGCTGCGGAGCTTGAAGTCGGGATCGTCAGTCGGGGGCGTTACGCTATCGGCTGCCAAGTCGGGTATCCTCGTTTCGGATCAGGGCTAATGGGGAGGATGCCCTGATTTCGCCGCCACGCTATATTATCACTTGGGCGATGGGCGCAAGCGATTGACCGGCAATTCCAAATGAACTTGGCGAGCGCCCGATTGCAGAAATCGCAAATGCGACCGAATGCCGGAAAGATCAGTCGCGCGGAACGACGATTTCGTCGGGATGCGCGACGTTGAGATTGTTGCGCAGCAATTCGCCGACAAGGTCGGGATCGGCATTGTCGGGATCGAGCAGGTCGACGCGATTGGCAATCCGGTCACGCTCGGCCCGCAATTCGGCAAGCTCCGCCTCGCGATGCTCAAGCTTTTGGCGGGAATCGGCCCAGGCGCTGACGCCGGTTGGACCGACGAGCGCCAGGGCGGCAAAGGCGATCACGCCGATTGCGGCTGCCATCTGGCCAAGGCTGCGCTGACGGGCGCGCGGCTGGGCGGCGATCTTGCGCCCACGACGCACTAGGCCGCTATCGCCCATCTGTTCGCCCCGCGCCTGATCGCCCCTGTTCGTCATAAGTCAGGAGAATCACACTCGGCGAGTGGAATCAAGCGGTTTGCGGCGGATATTCGCCCGGCGCGCCGCCAAATACGGTGAATAAGTGAAATTAACGCCCGCGCCCGCCGCAGGCCCGCCCGCGCAGGCCTGCCGCGCGCACCTAGAATGCCTCGCCAATCGAGACGTAGAGCGCGCTGCTGTCCCGCCCGATCGCCGCGTCGATGCGCAGATTGATTCCATAGCTTTCCGCAGCAAGATAGCGAACGCCGCCACCGACGGCGGGAAGCAGCCTGCCGCCCAGCGCATCGCCGAAACTGCCGCCTGTTGCTCCGATGCCGACAAAACCGACGACACCGAACCGGCGCGATACGGGCTGGCGCCATTCCGCCTCTGCCGCCCAGCTGGACAGGTCGCGGAACCGGTCGCCCGGATAGCCGCGCAGCCCGATCATGCACAAATCGAAGAACGGCGTGTCACCGCTTGCGGAACAGCCGCGCAGCTGGAGCGCTGCCGAACTGCGCCCCTGGCCGGGGATATAGTGACGGGCATAGGCCTGCTTCTTATCATAGGCCCTCGCCTCGCCGCCTGCCGGAATGGCGAAGATCCACTGACCGTTCAGGATCGTCCCCTCGCGCGGCGCAAACGCATCGCTGGTCGTGTCATAGGTGAAGATCGGTCCAATCTGCACGAGATCGACCCTGCCCTCATATTCGGCGGGATCGAACAGCGGCGCGGGATCGGACTCGTCGCGAAGCTGCGAATTCTTGGACAGGAAGCGCGCCCGTCCGCCGACGAACAGCTCCGGCCCGATCCGCAGCCGGGCCGTGGCCGAGGCGAGAAACGTCTTTTCCTTCGTCTCCACCCAGGCATCGCCGCCGGCCGATCCGTCCTGCGGGTAATATCGCTTGTGGATCTCACCATAGCCGCCGAGCAGGTCCACCCTGATGCGGTCGCGGTCGAGCGACATCTTGTGCAGGCCGGCCAGCCCCCTGCTGCCGTTCGAGGTATAGACCGCGCCGATCCCGCTTGCCCAAGGGCGCGAGGCCGGGTCGGGCTTGTAGAACCAGCCGCCCGCCACCGCGAGGCCAGCCCCCAGCTGCGGCGTGACGAAAGGCACCGGCACCACGATGCTGTCGGTATCCGGCCCTGCCTGACGATCGGGATCGATACCTGCCGCTGTCACCGTATCGACTTCGTCGGCAACGCCCAGATCCTGCTGGTCCTGCGCCGCCGCGCCTGTCGGAGCGGTCGTCAGCGCGAGAAAGACACCGATGATGCCGAGGAAGCGCGCGTTCGCTGGCAGCGTGACCATCCCGCTCTCCATGGCTGGCGCGAATGCGCGATCAATAGACCAGCACGTGGCGACATGCCAGCCACCTGCGGCAAACCATCATTCAATCATCGGCTTTCCATCATTCCATATCGGGCCCGATAGGATCAGCGTTGCTGGCAATGACATACCAGTTGGGGACCCAACCGAGGATAAGGCCATGTCGCTGCTTTCACTCTTGAGGCAACACGCTGCGCCGCATCGCCGCACGATCACACACCGCGCCATGGCTGCGATCGCGGTCGTCTCACTGACAGGTTGCGGTGGAGGCGACGGGGGTTCGTCCGGCAAGGATCCGATACAGGCGCCGGTGCCGACACCGTCACCATCTGCCGGACCCGGCCCGTCGCCTGAACCGCCGCTTTATCCGGACGCGCCTTTTGGCATTAACCGAAATCAGGCGTTCCGGATAATAGGCTGGTCTTATGAATTTGGTCCGGCGTCGCCAGACGGGTTCCGCCCGCCTGCAATCATCACGCCGCTATCAGGCGATGAGTTCAGCCTGTCATGGTCCAAGGCGGCGGGGACTTATGTAACCAGCGCCAGGGAATTCAAGGACGGCCTGCTATATTTCACCTTTCCGGGCAATAATCCGAGCGCCTTCACCGTCGCAGATGCCGAAGGCGAGGACATCGGGCTTCACATGTCGATTTCCGACACGAGACGCGGCCGCCATGCAGCGTGGGTACACTGGTCGCGAGAAATCGAGGGCGATTTCCTGCCCATGGCGGATGGCGTATTCGGCATCGGTACATCGCGCGACGACATGCCGAAGACCGGCATCGTCACCTATTCGAAAGGCACTGGCGCCGAGGAAACCCGGCTGAGATTCGACTTCGACCGCGGTATCATCTCGGGCGTTGTCAGCCTGTTCTACACCGGGCCGATGAACGGATCACGGCCCGTTCAATATGATATCGAGCAGGCAGTCTTCTCGGCGGATGGCACAAGCTTTTCGGCAAGATTCCAGGTGCCCGATGCCCCCGAAGGCTTTGAAAAGACCGGAGAGATCACCGGTATCTTTCTGGGACCGAATGCAGAGGCGATCGGCTATGCGATCAAGGGTGTGGTCAAGGAAGATGGATGGGACTGGTGGACGCAAGTGCACAAGTCCGACTGGCTCAACCGCTATTGAATGGCTTTACGATACGCGCAGCGAACCGCGCACGAAATCGTCGGGCCATGCGCCCTGCCCGCGCCAGTGGTCGAGATATCCGATGGCCTCGCAAAATCCCGTAAAGCGATCGTCATCGCGAAACCGGCTGGCAGCGGGCGTGAACATCCACTGCGTCTCGCGCCAGTTTTCATCCGCATAGAAGCGGCCCGCCGCATCGGTATCGGGGCTCGTTGCGATCAGCCTGCCGCGGCTCTGAAGCTGGCCTTCGGCAATCGCATAGGCCGCATCGACCTCGCCCAGATGCGAAAGGATCATGATGGCATTGGTGGCAAGGCCGCGCGCTTTCGGCGCAAGCTGAATGGCGACATCACGCGCAGCCGCCACATCGCCGGCAGCGCCGCTTTCCAGCGCGTTGAGGCTTACCCGCCAGAGCTGGGCCGGCTGCGGGGCCATGGCGCCGCGATCCAGCGCCTCGGTTACAATTCGCCGCGCCGCTTCTGTCCGGCCGGTAAAGGCAAGCGTCGCCATGTAGGAATGCCACACCAGCGGGTGGTCGGGCCAATACCGCAGCGCGCGGTCGAAAACCCTGTCGGCTTCGCCGATGCGGCCGAAGATCCAGCATTTCAGTCCGCGCCTCTGCTGAAAGACAGGCGCGAAAGGTTCATGGGCGATGCCTTGCTCGTTCACGCGCCACGATGCGCGGCAATAGCCCAGCCCCTGCAGAAAGCCGGTCAGATACTCGCAAGCCGGTATCGCGCCGGGCGAACGTTCGAGTATGCCCTCCAGTTCTGATTGATAGGCGCGCCAGTCGCCGAGGCTTTCGCGCAGATTGCTCATGACCGTAAGTGCGTTTGGCTCCTGCGCATCCAAAGCCAATGCGCGGCTCGCCGAATATCTTGCCGCATCGTAAGCCTTGGCTTCCATCGTGCCGGGTCCGCCGTCATTGCTGGCCAGTATGGATGCCGCCAGCCAACCCCACCCCTCCGGCCGATCGGGTGCGATCCTTGTGACGGTGGCAAATATGTCCTCCGCCTCGCGCCCCGACGATGGGTCATGCAGCAGATAGGCGCGGCGCCCTGCATCGATGAGTTCGCTGACACGGCGTTCGCGGGAGTCGTTCCTGTACCACAGGGCAGCAGCGCCCAGACCGGCAATGGCGACAACGCCCGATGCGATGGCAGCTCGCCGCGACAAGACATTGCCTTGCTGCGACACGCCCGCTGGAGGTTCGGATGTTTCGTTGGCGACAAAGCGATAGCCGATCCGCGGGATGGTCTCGATCTCGAAACTCGCCCCGGTTTCGCGGATAACCCGTCTGATTTCGCCGATCGCGCGATTGATCGCATCATCGCCGACGATCACGCCGGGCCAGCACTCGCTCATCAGTTCATCGCGTCCCAGGACAGCCCCCTGCCCATCGACGAGCGCCAGCAGCACGAGCATGACCTTGGGTTCGAGCGTACCCGAAGCCAGCGGCCCCTGTATCGAACGAGTCGAAGGCCGAATTACGGAATTCTCGAACAGGAGGTCGGGCCTGCGCGCCAAGGTGGAAGCAGACAAGGCCCGGTTCTCGTTCATTTTCAGACGTTCTCCCCACGCCTTGGGCCTGATCGGAAGGTCCGTCATGCCCTGCCTCAATCTATTCCAAACCGAGGGACCCCGCAATCGGCGGCGGGCACGCGCGATCAAAAGCGAAACTCGGCGCCTGCGCCATATTCGCGGGGGTCTCCCGCGGTGGCGAGGCTGCCGTTATCGAACAGCGCAGTCAGGTAGAACCTGTCGAACACGTTCCGCGCAAAAGCGAACAGGCGCAAATCGCCGGTCTGCCAGCCCACCCGTGCGTCCAGAGCCCCAGCGGATCCCACGCGAAGCGATGGCGTGTTGGCGTCGTCGCTGAAGTAGCCGGACCTGCGCCAGTATGAAAAATTGAGTTCGACGGAAGGGGCAGGACGCCACGACAGTTCGGCAGAACCCGTAAAATGCGGCGCGCGTTGGAATTGGCTGCCCGCCAGGATATCGCGATCAATTGGCGTGCGGGTAATCCTTGTCTCCAAAAGGCCGGCTGACAACCTCAGCGACAGATCCGGGCGCACCGCCCACGCGAGTTGCAGTTCGGCCCCCTGGCTGTACGCCCGCGGAACATTGCCGGCTTCCTGAAAATAGAACGTGCCCCCCGGCGTCTCGATCGCACGCAGGACTGACCGCTGCGCATTGCGCAAGTCGTAAAGGAACAGGTTCGCCGCATATGTCAGCGCTGGCCCGTCCAGTTCGCCGCGCGCGAAGATCTCGTAGGCCCACAAGCTTTCGGCATCGAAACCGTCGATCATACCGGTGACTGGCGAAAGCGTGGCCCCGCCCGGATTTGCCGCGCGCTGCGCGCTGATACCAAGGGTCGCGAATGCACCGGCTTCGAACGCGACAGAAAGTCTTGGCAGAAACGCCGAGAAGCGTTCTTCGAAATTGACGGGCAATTGTCCAGCGGCGGCAAGCAGGCCGCCCGCCCTGTGCTGCCTGTCGTGCTGATAACGGCCACCGATGGTGACCGACAGGCGGTCCAAAGCCTGCCACTTCAGCTCACCAAAGATTCCCTCGCTCTGCTGAAGATCGCGGAACGTCCCCGTGCCAAGTCCGATTGCCGACAGGTCGATGGCCTGCTGCAAGCGTACGCGATTTGCAGCCGCACCGACCAGCAGGTCCAGCTCTTTGCCTTGGTGACGAAGAACGAATTCGACGTTTCGGTCCGTTACGTCGTTCAGCGCCTCGCCAAGGCCGGGCGGTGCGTATCGCCGGGCGTCGACCTGACCGGCGGTGATAGTCGCGACCGCCTCGGTCGCCGGATCCATTGTCCATTTGCCGCGAAGTGTGAGGGCATGGGTTGATATGTCGAAGATCCCGTAAGTCGCCGCCGGATCGCGGCGATCCTTGAAGGGCGGCCTGATCCCTTCGATCTGGGGAGCGCGCGAATGGCTGGCTTGATAGCTTGCCTCGAGCCTCAGGTCCGGAACGGCAGATGGCGTCGCCAGCAGCTTGAAGCGCAGCTGCTCGAAATCGTCACTGTTGGCGTCGACCGCTTCGATAGGGCTGATCAACGTGCTGGCCGTCCTGCCGCGGCGCAAATCGCCCGTAACACGGAACGCGAGCTGGTCGGACAGCACCGGTCCGGTCGCCATCGCCGAGATCTGACGCGTGCCCAGGTTCCCGCCGATAAGCCGTGCACCCGCGTGCCACGCCATTTCGGGTGCCGCGGTCTCCACGAAGATCGCGCCCGCAATCGAATTGCGTCCCTGGGTCGTCGTCTGCGGGCTGCGGAAGATCTCGACCTTGTCGACATCCCAGAGAGGCTCGGCGCCGAACACGAATTCATTGTACGACACTGGCCTGCCATCGACGATCAGGGTCGTACGAGGCCGCGTTCCGCCCAGAAAGGCGGGCAAGTCCCTCAAAACGCCCGTCGTATCGAGCCCCCTTATTGTCGGTCCCTGTCCGCCGGACCCCAGCGTTACGTTCGCCGCCCGGCCCAGCAACTGATCGAGCCGGTCAGTGTCGGGCTGCCGTTCGAGGTCTTGATCAATGATGACCAGAACACTCGATGACGTCTGCGCGATGGAACGGTCGGCGCGCTCGCCGGTGACAATTATTGGCTCATCGGCGGCCTGCTGCGCCTGGGCATGGCAAGGCATCGCCATCAGGATGGCGGCCCCCATCGCTTCGCCCGCGATCCGCCCCGTCCGGGACACCATGATCGACGAAACATTCCCCATGAACATTCATAGGATCTCAGGACGCGGAGTCTCAAGAGATTTGCGCGTTCATCGGCAAACCATCGGCAAAACATGGGCGGCGCCATGCCGCGCCCTCATGGCCGTCAGCGATGACGGAAGGCAGGGTCCGGTCATGGGCAATCCGCCACCCCCGTCTTGTCGGGGATCATCAAGGGAGAATGTCATGCCGCACATCCAGTATCGCATGGGATCTGCGCTGGTCGCGATCGCCATCGGCGCCACGGCTCTCGCAGCCAGCGCCATGCCCGGTTTCGGGGAATGGAGCGGGCCTTCGCGCGTGCAATCGGCGGCGGGTCCGGTCGGCGCCATCGCGACGGGCGCGGTCGATGGCTGCGTCAGCCTTTCGAGAAATGGTCTCGAACTCTATTTCACCTCTAACCGGACCGGCAATTTCGATCTTTATGTCACCCGTCGCAGCAGCGTGGCGGGCGCCTTCGGGCCGCCGCAGCGCCTGCCCGCCACGCTCAACACGCCCGCCGACGAGGCCTGTCCCACGATCGTAGGGCGAAACCGGCTTTATTTCCTGCGCGGCAATGCAACCGACGAGGGTGACATCTATGTCTCCACGCGCTCGTCCAAGGGCTGGCAGCCCGCCAACCCCGTGTCCGCGCTCAACAGTTCGCTTCTGGACGAGGCCGTGACGGTTTTCGAAGATGAGCAAGGCCGCGAAGTCGTCCTCTGGTCGCGGCGCAATGTCGATGGTAGCGGCGGCAAGATCCTGCAAAGCGTGGCAGGCGGAATGCCGCAGGAAGTTGCCGGCGGACCCAATGCCGCAGGTTCCAACAGCCGGCCCAGCATTACGCACGACGGACGCACGCTGTTCTTCGATTCGACGCGCCCCGGAGGATTGGGCGGACCGGATCTGTGGTACGCGACCCGGCCCAGCACCGACGCCGCGTTCGGGCCCGCCATACATCTCGGCGAACTGAACTCGGCAGGCTTTGATGCGCGGCCGGCCATTTCATGGGATGGAGAGGAATTGTTCTATTCGTCCAACCGGCCCGGCAGCACCTCGCCCGCACCCGATATCTGGATGGCAAAACGTCCGCGCAGCAGCGGCCCGAAAGGGTGAGCGCATAAGGCCCAGTCGGTCATGGCGACCTTCCTGCCAAAGTTCGGAAATTCGGCGGCGCGCTCCAGATCGGACCGCATCGGCACGATACGGAGCGGCGACCGGCCTTCGTCCGAAAAGGACAGCGCCGTGCTTTCCCGGCGGGCGGGCCATGTCAAGATCGTGCTGGCAATGCGATCCGGTGGCGGTGCGCGCCTGCTGACCGATGATGGCCATCACCGGCATTTGGTCCATTTGTAAAGTCGGTTCCGGACAAATTGGGATGCGGTCTACGCCACGGGCTATTCGTCTCGACTTTCGCCTTTTTGAGAAACCATCCTTCAGAGGCGAATTTAGCGGCGTCCGGTTTCGACTTGAACACCCAAAAAGGACACGTGCAGATATGTCCTTGCATCATTCGCGGGGGACAGCCCCATCTTAACGGCAGGTATGAGCACCGATCCCTACGCGGTCCGGCACGACGGGAAAGCTTGGGCCGCTGCATCGTTGTGGCTTTATATCGAGGGTGCGGAGGGCGTTGCATGGTGACGGGTCGGACAGGAAGCGCGGCGGACCGCGACGCTTCCGCGCACGAGATCCGGGCGTGGCCGTCCGACCGATGAGCATAGAAACCTGCACCAATGCCGATTGCAGCGGATCCGGTCATGGCCTGCTGTCCCCCGCCGGGCTGATCGCCCAGATCCAGCAGGATCACCTGATACAAACCGTGCTGATCGTTTCGGTCGTCATCGTGCCCGTGTTCATCGCCCTGCCCTTGCTGCTGTGGCGCTATCGACTGGCACGGCAGAACGTATATTCACCGGAATGGCGGTTCGCATGGGCGCCCGAATTCGTGATCTGGGGCGTGCCGGTCGTTATCGTCGGCTTTCTGGGATTTTCACTGTGGCATACCCTGCACAGGATCGATCCCTATCGCCCGCTTGGCACAGGCACAGAGCCGCCGCTTCATGTTCAGGTCGTCGGTCTCGACTGGAAATTCCTGTTCATCTATCCGGGCGAAGGGATCGCCAGCGTGAACGAGCTGGTCGTCCCTGCCGGGCGGCAGATCGCGTTCGACATCACCGCCGATGGCCCGATGATGTCCTTCATCGTGCCGCGGCTTGGCGGCCAGATCTACGCAATGGCGGGCATGCGCACGAAACTGCACCTGATCGCCGACGCACCCGGTTCCTATCGCGGCCTCAACACGCAATATAACGGGCAGAATTTTGCGCGGCAAAAGTTCGAGCTGAAAGCGGTCGGCCCGGACGAATACCGCCAGTGGGTCCGTTCGTCGCGCAATGGGCCTGCGCTGGACATGGCGCGTTATGCCGCGCTGGCAAAACCCTCGGTGATCGACCGACCGTTGCGGTTCGGCAGGGTCGAGGACGGCCTGTTCGGCAGCATCGTCGCCGCCTATCACACCGCCGACCGTCAGCCCGGAGACAGGCTTTCGTCCGCGGGGGATACGCACCGATGAGCGAGGAACTGTTGTACTGGCTTGCCGGTGATCTGCGCTGGTCCGATTTTCCGCCCAAGGCCGACATGATCGCGACCATCGCCGCATTGATCGTCGTGGCCGGCGCGATCGGCGTTGTCGCCACGCTCACGATTGCGCGGCGCTGGCGCTGGCTGTTCGACAATTGGCTTTCCAGCCTCGACCATAAGAAGATCGGCATCATGTATATGGTGCTGGCGTTCGTCATGCTGCTGCGGGCCGTGATCGAGGCCGTTCTCATGCGCATCCAGCAGGCGCTGTCGGTCAATGCGCAGGGCGTGGTCAGCGCCGATCATTTCGCGCAGCTGTTCTCGACGCACGGCACGATCATGATCTTCTTCGTCGCGATGCCCTTCATATCGGGGCTGATCAACTATGTCATGCCGCTGCAGATCGGCGCGCGCGACCTGACCTTTCCGTTCATGAACGCGGTCGGCCTCTGGCTCAGCGCGGCGGGTGCAGCGATCCTGATGGCCAGCCTCGTCATTGGCGAATTCTCGACCGGAGGGTGGAGCGGCTATCCCCCCTTCACCGAACTGGCCTATTCTCCGGGTGAAGGCGTGGATTACTGGATCTGGGCGGTGACGCTGTCGTCCATCGGCACGACGCTGACGGGGATCAATTTCGCGACGACCATCTACAAGGAACGCTGCGAAGGCATGCATCTGTTTCGCATGCCGCTGTTCTGCTGGACGTCGCTGTGCACCGCGATCCTGATGATCTTCGCCATGCCGCCCCTGACCGTGGCGACGGCGCTGCTGGCGCTGGACCGTTATGCGGGTTTTCATTTCTTCACCAACGGGGCGGGCGGCAATATGATGAATTATGCCAACCTGTTCTGGCTATTCGGCCACCCCGAGGTCTATATTCTGATCCTGCCCGCCTTTGGCGTCTGGTCCGAAGTGATATCGACCTTTTCAGGCAAGCGGCTCTACGGCTATGCGTCGATGGTCTTTGCGGTGATGTGCATCGCGGTCCTGTCCTTCACCGTCTGGCTGCACCATTTCTTCACCATGGGGCAGAGCACGAATGTGAATGCGGTTTTCGGCATCGCGACCATGCTGATCGGCATTCCTACGGGCGTGAAGGTCTATGACTGGCTGCTGACGATGTATCGCGGGCGTATCCGCCTTACCGCGCCCATGCTGTTCGCGATGACATTCCTGCTGTGTTTCGTCATCGGCGGTCTGACCGGCATCATCCTTGCCAATCCGCCGGTCGATTTTCAGGTCCACAACTCGCTGTTTCTCGTCGCGCATTTCCACAACATGCTGATCCCCGGCACGCTGTTCGGCATGATCGCGGGCTATATGTTCTGGTTTCCCAAGGCGTTCGGATTCCGCCTGGATGAGCGATGGGGGCGGATTGCGTGGGCGTGCTGGTCGGGCGGGTTTCTGGCCGCCTTCATGCCGTTGTACTGGCTTGGCCTGATGGGCATGATGCGCCGCACCGCCATCAGCTTTGAAGCGGCCTATCAGCCATGGCTGAATGCCGCCTGGGCCGGTGCGGCCCTGATCGTTTGCGGGATCGTCGCGCTGGGCATCCAGCTGGTAGTCAGCGTGCGCCGCCGGTCCGATCTGGCCGTTCCGGTCGGCGATCCGTGGGACGGGCATTCGCTGGAATGGTGGACCCCCGCTCCGCCGCCCGAATACAATTTCGCGCGCAGGCCAAGGATCGAAGATACCGAGGCCTTCACCAATGCGAAACGCGATGGCCGCGCCTATCACGCGCCGCCGTCTTATGAGGATATCGAGGTTCCGCGAAACACGCTGATCCCCGCCGGGATAGGCGCGGCGGGCTTTGTCTGCGCCTTCGCGCTCAGCTGGCATATCTGGTGGGCCGCCCTACTGGGTCTTGCGGCCATGTGGGCGGGCGTGGTGCTGCGAAGCCTGCAAGGAGACACGGAACGCGTGATCCCGGCTGCGGAAGTTCAAAGGCAGAACGAGGCATGGCTGGATTGCGCTCGGCAAACGGCCCCCGTCACCCGCTTTGCCGAGGTGGAGCGCATCAATCGCGGCAGGGCGATGGAAACGACATGAGCGCCGGCAAGAACCTTCACCCCGGCATTAATCTCGGCCACTCCGACCCGGCGGGCCACCATCAGGCCGAGCCGGTGATGTTCGGTTTCTGGATCTTTCTGATGAGCGATCTGGTGCTGTTCGCGCTCCTCCTCGCCACCTATTCGGCGATGAGCGTGCACGGCGTTGCGGGCGGCCCGGAACCGCGTGATGTGACCGATCTGGCCAGCGCCGGGATCGAGACGGCGCTGCTCCTGCTTTCCAGCTTTACGATCGGCATGGCATCGCTTGCCAATAAATATCACGACGACGGGCGGCGGTTGCTGCAATGGCTCGGGCTGACCGCGGTCCTCGGCATCGGCTTTCTGGCCATGGAGGCGCGCGATTTCGCCAGTCTGATTGCCGAAGGCGCGGTGCCGCAGCGCAGCGGTTTCCTTTCTGCCCATTTCACCTTGCTGGGGTGTCATGCGCTGCATGTCGCGGCAGGCCTGCTGTGGATGGCGGTGCTGGTATTGCAACTGATGGCCACAGGCCTCGAACGCGCGTTGCGGCTGCGTTTCATGCGGCTGGCGCTGTTCTGGCACATGCTCGACATCGTATGGGTCGCCATTCTGACCTTCGTCTTTCTGTACGGAGCCGCCGGATGAACGACGAAGACCTGCCGCAGAGCGAGAGGGAAGATCCCCGCCGCGAATTCCGTCACATACTGATGGGACTGGCGAGCGCCTCTGTCCTGACGGCGCTGGCGTTTTTTCTGGCGGTTGCGAAACCGCTGGCGACCGGCTGGCTGCTGGCGGCGCTGGGCGGTCTCGCACTCGTCCAGATTGCCGCGCAGTTCCGCTTTTTCCTGCACGTCGATCTCAAGAAATCGCACCGCGACGACTTGCAACTCGTGCTTTTCGCGGGGCTGGTCATCGCGTTGATGGTGGGCGGATCGATATGGATCCTGTTCAACCAGCACGCCCGCATGGGGTGATGTCCGGTGCATCACCCATGGAGCGCTTGGACCTATGAGAGCCTATCTCACACTCCCGATGAAGAGGCGAAAGCAGGCAGAATGGTGCGCCCGACCGGACAATGATGGGCACTCAGGTCATTGGAGAATTCTGGTTGACCTGTGAGTTCCCAGCGCTTGCATCGCCCTTCCGGTGTTGCAAAGGCAGACGCTCATGATGTCAGCTTTGCGCCCGGTTGCGGTCACTAGGCCGCAGGTTGCTGTTCGCCAAAAGCAGACATTGGCCACGCGATGAGCCTGGCGGCAGTTTTTGGCTCGAAAGCGGCATACATCAGCGCTGCAATCTTCGGAGACAGCAGATCACCATTTCTTCTGTGAAATTACTTGATGTCGCTGCCGGCCGCTTCCGACAATAGCGCAGGATCAAGGATTGTCACGTTACGATAGCCGCGCCTTATGAGCCCTGCTCGTTCGATTTGGGCGAGCGCAGATGCTGCCGCGCGGATGGAGACGTTTGCTACCGAAGCTATGTCCGACTGGGTGGCCTCGACTGTCTCTTCGGTTTCACTCTGCCTGAAATAGAGTATCTGGAGCGCCCTGATGATGCGCGCTTCCGGCGAGGGCAGGCGCATCATCGCCACGGCAGCAGCCATCGATTCGTAGTTCGCGCACATCAGCTGCGCGAATGCTTCCCAATTGTCTGGGCCTGCTCGGCATATTTGTCGGACCTGTCCGCTTGAGAGGAACATCAGCTTGCAATCCGTCCTCGCTTCGATCTGAAACCGTCGTGGTCCCTGCGTGAAAATTTCGAGCGCCCCGAACCACCAGCCTCGGCGCGCAAGGTAGATCAGTGCGGGCTGACCGGACGCCTGAACAATGCTGACTTCCAGTATCCCCTCGATCAGCCCAAATAGACCGCCGGCATCCTCTCCCTGCAGGTAGATTGGCATGCCCCGGTCGAAGCTGACTAGCCTTGCGCGCGTTATGACCTCGTCTTGAAATTCGGGCGTCATCGACTTGAGCCAACCGAGCGGACTGAAATTTTCCATCCAATTTCTCTCCAATTACGCACCTATGCACAATGGAATCGCCCTATCCGCGATATTCTTCTTGGGAAACAGGAAGTGACGCAAATTTCGGTCCGAATAGCACCAACAGGAGGCGTGGCGGAAATGAGCAAGGCGGCTAGGTTTACGGAGAGTGATACGACCTAGTCGAGCGATCTCGTCGGTTCCGACCAAGACTTTCGTAAACGTCCGAAGCACTTGCTTTCGGGCGTGATGAACTGTGGCCGAAAGACCCCGACCATTCTTCGGCCGCATCGGAGAACACCCTCATCAACCGGCCAAATCTCAGGGAAAAACCCGATGGCAGATGCAGTCGATACACTTGAATTTCAGGCGATCCGATCCCCCGTATGGAGACCAGTATGACCGACAGTAAAGGTAAGACCCCTGACGTTCTTCCCCGCCCCGATTTCCATTTTGAGGGCGAAGTCGGACGTACCTATCAGGAATCCGACCCACCGACCTTTCCCCAACCGGTGCAGCCGCCCAAAGGCGCACCCAATGTCGTGGTGATCCTGCTGGACGATGCGGGTTTCGGACAATTCGAGACATTCGGCGGCGGCATCCCCTCCCCGACCATGGACCGACTGGCTGCCGAGGGGCTGCGCTACAACCATTTCCACACTACCGCGCTGTGCAGTCCCACGCGCGCCGCCCTGATTACGGGACGCAACCATCACTCGGCCTCCTTTGCGGGCATTACCGAGATTGCGACGGGCTATGACGGATATTGCTGCGTGCTGCCCCGCAGCTGCGGCACCATTGGCGAGGTGCTCCGCCAGAACGGCTACATGACCGCGTGGATCGGCAAGAACCACAACACGCCGCCTTGGGAAACCAGCCCTGTCGGCCCGTTCGACCGCTGGGCAAATGGTCTCGGCTTCGACTATTTCTACGGGTTCAATGCGGGCGATGCGAACCATTGGAATCCGATCCTTTACGAGAACCGCGACCTCGTTCCTCCTTCGGAAGATCCCGATTATCACCTGACCGAGGACCTTGCCGACAAGGCGGTGAACTGGGTCCGCAAGGCCAAGAGCATCTCTCCCGACAAGCCGTTCTTCCTCTATGTCGCGCCGGGCGCCACCCATGCCCCGCACCACGCGCCCCAGCACTGGATCGACAAGTTCAAGGGCAAGTTCGACATGGGCTGGGACGCCTATCGCGAGATGACGCTCGAACGACAGAAGAAGTGCGGCGTCGTGCCAAAGGACACCGAACTGACAGTCCGATCCAAGGGCTTACCCTCATGGGACGAGCTGAACGACGACCAGAGGCGGCTTTATTCCCGCATGATGGAAGTGTTCGCCGCCTATGGCGCGCAGGTGGACGAGGCAATGGGGCGGGTCATCGATGCGGTGAAGGCGCTGCCCGACGCGGACAACACCATCATCATCTATATCGCCGGCGACAATGGCTCCAGTGCAGAAGGCGGGCTTGAAGGTTCGCTGTGCGAGAACATGTTCTTCAACGGCTTCCCCGAAAAGTGGGAAGACAACATCAAGGCCATGGACGAGCTGGGCGGGCCGAAGCACTTCAACCATTTTCCGTCCTCCTGGGCGCATGCGATGAACACGCCGTTCCAATGGACGAAACAGGTGGCGAGCCATTTCGGCGGCACGCGCAACCCGATGATCGTCTCGTGGCCCGATCACATCAAGGACAAAGGCGGCCTGCGCGAACAGTTCCTGCATGTGATCGACATCGTGCCGACGCTTTACGAAGCCTGCGGTATCACGCCGCCGCGCACGTTGAACGGGGTCCAGCAGAAGCCGATCGAGGGCAAGAGCTTTGCCCATACGTTCGAGGACGCCAAGGCACCGCCAAAGCGCAAGACGCAATATTTCGAACTGGCGGTCAATCGCGGGCTTTATCATGACGGCTGGATGGCTTCGGCCCCGTCCTTCGTGCCGTGGGTGCCGATCCGCGATCCCGACTGGGATCCCGACAATCAGATCTGGGAGCTCTACAAGATCGACGAGGACTTTTCGCAAGCGAAGGATCTTGCCGACAAGCATCCCGAAAAGCTGCGCGAGTTGCAGGACATGTGGTGGGTGGAAGCGTCGAAATACAATGTCCTGCCGCTCGACTGGCGCGGCACGCAGCGCATGAATGCCGAGGAGATGGGCCGCCCCAGCCTTGTCGGAAAGCGCACCAAGGCGACCTATTACGAAGGCATGAAGCAGCTATCCAGCGAGGCCTGCCTGCCGATGCTGAACAAAAGCTGGAAGATCGACGCGGATGTCATCCTGCTGGACGGCAAGGCCGAAGGGATGATCATCACCCATGGCGGTCTGGAAGGCGGCTATGGCCTCTACATGCGCGAAGGCAAGCCGGTCTTCGTCTACAACTTCCTCAGCGTAGAGCGCACGACGATCGCCGCCGAGGAGGCGCTGCCTGCCGGACAGACGAGGCTGACCGTCGATTTCGCCTATGACGGCGGCGGCATGGGCAAGGGCGCGACCATCACTCTGTTCGCCAACGGCAAGCAAGTTGCGCAGGGACGGCTGGAGCGCAGCGTGCCGATCCAGTTCTCGCTGGGCGAAGGCATCGACATTGGCATGGATACCGGTTCTGCCATCGATTTCACCTACACCCTGCCGTTCAAGTTCACCGGCAAGGTCGAGAAGGTCGAGGTCGATATCGCGCCTGCCTGACAGCCAATGACCGCAACCGGCGGCCCTGCTTTTGCTGGCGGGGCCGCCAGCTAGCCAGCCCTAACGCTTCAATCGGAGTTCGACATGTCCGAGATCGACCGCAGCAGACTTCCGCTTCATCGCCCGCCCTTCAAGGGCAGGATCGGCACGACCTATCAGGATTCGGAAAGCGCATGGCCGGAATTGCCCAGGCCGCCCGAAGGTGCGCCCAACATCCTGCTGATTTTGCTGGACGACGTGGGCTTTGGGCAGGCCAGCACGTTCGGCGGGCCGGTGCCGACGGAATCGCTCGACAAACTGGCTGCCGACGGGCTGCGCTATACGCGCTTTCACACGACCGCGATCTGCGGTCCCAGCCGCGCCGCGCTGATCACCGGGCGCAATCATCACAATTGCGGCACTGGCTTCCTGTCGGAATGGGCGACGGGTTTCCCCAGCTATAACAACATGATCCCGCAGACGACCGCATCGCTGGGCCGCATCCTGAAGGAGAACGGCTATGCGACCAGCTGGTTCGGGAAAAACCACAACACGCCCGACTGGGAAAGCAGCATCGCCGGACCGTTCGACCGGTGGCCGACCGGAATGGGCTTCGACTATTTCTACGGCTTTATCTGCGGGGAAACGCACCAGTATTATCCGGTGCTGTTCGAGAACACCGTTGCGGTGGAACCGGACAAGTCTCCTGAAGAAGGTTATCACTTCCAGAAGGACATCACCGAGCGTGCGATCAACTGGATCCGCTATTCGAAGTCGGTCGCGCCCGACAAGCCGTTCTTCTGCTATTTCGCTCCCGGTGCGGCGCATGCCCCTCACCACGCGCCGCCCGAATGGCGCGAGAAGTTCAAGGGCAAGTTCGACGCCGGCTGGGAAAAGGTGCGCGAGGAGACCTACAAGCGCCAGCTTGAGATGGGCATCATCCCCGAAGGCACCGAACTGACCGAAAAGCCCGAATGGGTGCAGGACTGGGACGGTCTCTCCGAGGGCGAGAAGAAGCTCTACGCCAAGTTCATGGAGAATTTCGCGGGCTTCCTCTCCTTCGCGGACCACGAGACCGGCAAGGTGATTGACGCGGTGCGCGAGATGCCTGGCGGCGACAACACCATCGTGATCTATATCGTCGGCGACAATGGGGCCAGTTCCGAAGGCGGCTTCAGCGGCACGGTGAACGAGGTGATGAACCTGAACGGCGTCTCCTCAAGCCTGGAGGAAAACTTAGCGCTGATCGACAAGATCGGCGATTCGGACACCGAACCGCATTATCCGCTGGGCTGGGCATGGGCAGGCAATGCGCCGTTCCAGTGGGTGAAGCAGGTTGCCTCGCACTTTGGCGGATCGCGCAATCCCATGGTCATCAGCTGGCCCAAGGGGATCGAGGACAAGGGCGGCATCCGTTCACAGTTCACCCATTTGATCGATGTGGTCCCCACATTGCTGGAGGCTGCGGGAATTCCGGCTCCCACCCATGTTGATGGGATCGAACAGAAGCCTCTCGACGGAGTCAGCATCTCGGCCACATTCGCCGATGCCAACGCGCCGGCGGTGCGCGAGCGGCAATATTTCGAGATTTTCTCGAACCGTGCGATCTATGACAAGGGATGGATCGCCTGCGCCCAGCACACCTTCCCGTGGCGGCAGGACTTTGCGCCCGGCCATTGGGAAAAGGACGAGTGGGAGCTCTACAATATCGACGAGGATTATTCCGAAGCGAAGAACCTTGCCGCCGAGTACCCAGAAAAGCTTGAAGATCTGAAAAAGATTTTCGACGAGGAAGCCGAGAAATACGGCGTCTATCCGATGGACGATCGCGGCGCGGGACGGCTGGCCGAACCCAAGCCTTCACCCGGCGGCGCGGACCCCAACCGCACCGAGTTCACCTTCTACGAAGGCGCGGTGCGCCTGCCCGAAACGGCGGCGCCCAACACCAAGAACCGGTCGCATTCGATCAAGGTCGCGGTCGATAACGCCAGCGGCAAGTCCGAGGGCGTCATGGTCGCCGCAGGCGGCCAGTCGGCAGGCTACACGCTCTATGTGAAGGGCGGAAAAGTCGTCTATGAATATAACTACTTCGACAAGAAGCGCCTGACCGTGGTGTCGAGCGAGCCGCTTCCGAAGGGCAAGTCCACCGTCGAACTGGCCTTCGCCTACGACGGCGACGGTCTTGGCAAGGGCGGCGAGGCCGTGCTGCTGATCGACGACAAGGAAGTCGGCAAGGGCCGTATCGACGTGACCGTCGCGGGCCGCTTCGGCATCGACACCTTCGACGTGGGCATGGACACGGGGTCTCCGGTATCCAAGGACTACGATCCGCCCTTCGCCTTCACCGGCAGGATCGAGCGCGTGGACATCAAGCTTGCGCCCCGCAACCTCAGCCAGAGCGAGGAGGACGAACTCCACGAACGCTATCTCGCCTTCGCGCAGCATATCGAGTGATCGGATTATTGTTTCTCAGTCCAATGCGGATTCAGGAGGCATGGCAGCAAGTGCGGGTCCAGATTTTTTCGCAAAGACTTCCGGTTCCTGCCGAGGAAGGATTCTAATGATTGCAGCTCGGACATTTATCGGGGCGGCCGGGCTATGCAGCGTGTGTGTGTGGTGTGTGTGTGGTGTATCGGCTTCCGCACAAGAGCCTGTTCCTGCAACCGATGCTGGATTGACAGTTGATTCTGGTGCGCGGAGCGGTTCGAGCGCTGACCGATCCACCACCAATGTCCAGCCGGTAATTCCCATCTCGATCTCGGAGGATTGGAACCTCATCTCGCGCACCATCGTACCGGTCATCTATCAGGATGGGGTTACCGGACGAGGACAAGATCAGTTCGGCCTAGGCGACGTCGTGCAGAGCGCGTTTTTCTCGCCGAAGGAAGTCGGTTCGTCGGGCATCATCTGGGTCGTAGGTCCGGCCTTCCTGCTACCCGCAGCCACCGACAGCGCGCTTGGCAGCAAGAAGTGGGGCGTGGGTCCAACGGCCGTTGTGCTGAAGCAGTCCGGCCGCGTTACCTATGGTATGTTGGTGAAACACATCTGGTCCGTGGCGGGGTCCGACAGTCGTGCTGACATGTCGCAGGCGTTCATTAAGCCTTTTCTGTCGTATACTACACCGGATGCAGCAACGTTTTCCACGAGCGCGGCAGAAATGGTCCAACGCCAGCCCATCGCTACGTCTCGACGGCCTGAGGAAAAGGGCGGGTTTGGGGTGTCGTTTCGAGCGGTCGAATGTCTGCTATGTCGGCCGCTCGTGACCATCGTGGTGGCCCGTTGCAATGTCCGCTTTCACAGTTTGCAGCCCAAAAGCTGCCAGTCCGCTAACGGCCAGCTTTTGCCACTTTCTTGAGCCGGTTCAGCACAGCCTAATTGTCAGCTTTTGGCAAAACCTGCCATTCGACAGATTGGTGTCAAACGGCAGCAATTTCCCAAATCCGGCAATCGACTTCGATAGCCAGCCTTGTCAGCTTTCGGGTAATCGAAAGCTGATCTCTGATGACCGAAAGCGGGGCACAAAGCCGTCACAAGGTCACACTCCATACTAGCATCTAAGTTCGACCGCCCCTTCGCCCCCGCAAAGTGAGCCGAGAGACGTTCCCGCGCGCCTTGATCCATCTCAGTAGAAAGCTGGGAATTTAATTTTATCCGCCAGCACCATTTTCCTGAAATAAGATCAAACGTCCGTTTCACGGGCAGATCTAGCTGAACCCGGCGACAGATTGTTGAATGCGCGAGCGCTCCGGCGCCCTAAACCAGTGTCAGAACGGCAATAACAAGCTACCTCGGCAAGTGTCAGAAGCCAATTTAAGTATCTAAACTCATACAGAATTTCCGAGATCACTTTAACATTTGCCGTGTTCTTAAATAATCAAATTAAGTTCACAACCACAGCGCTCGTTTTGAGAAATGAGCTTTGTATAAGAGGGCGGAGGATTTTTTCGATCGCGAGTGCAAGCCGTACTTTGAGGGACTGGCCTAAAAATCGGCTAGTTTGCTTGGTTGCCTATACCAAGGTGTAGCGAGATCACGCAACCGGACAATTGGCCAGTCCCGCGAACAGCCGCATCGTCATCGCATCCCAGACAGTCCGTTAGGACCATTCTATCGCGGAGTGCACCATGTCTTCAGGCACCATTGAAAACTCGACCTACGATCTGGGGCGCACTGCGCTCCTCTTCGTCGACCCGTACAACGATTTTCTTGCAGATGCCGGCAAGGTCTGGCCGATGGTCAAGGACGTGGCCGAAGAGGTTGGCCTTCACGCGAACCTCAAGAAGGTGGTCGGCGCCGTCCGCCAGTCGGGAACGCAAGTCGTGATCGTGCCGCACCATCGCTGGAAGGACGGGGATCTCGACGACTGGGACCATCCCAATCCCTACATGATCAGCGGGTATCAGCGGAAAGTCCTCGAGGAAGGGTCTTGGGGAGCCGAATGGTTTCCCGATTTTGCTCCTCAGTCCGGCGATCTGATCTGCACGGAGCATTGGGGCAGCAGCGGCTTCGCTAGCACCAACCTCGACATGCTCCTCAAGCAGAGGGGCATAACACATGTTATCGTGATCGGGCTGATCGCCAACACCTGCATCGAGAGTACGGCCAAGTTCGCCGTCGAGCTCGGGTATCATGTCACGCTCGTTCGCGACGCGACCGCCGCGGCTTCTCCCGCAGCCATGACTTGTGCGCACGAGGTCAATGGGCCGACCTACGCGCACGTCATCACAACCTCCGATGAAATCGTAGCCGCGCTTGTTCCGGCTTCGGAAACTGCAGCCTGAAGGAGAATGAAAATGTCCAGCGTATTAACCAAAGTGCGGCCCTCACCGCGCCGGATCAGATCGTCGAAGTTGATGGTCGCGATATCGCCTATCGCACGTTCGGGGCTGGCCTCAGTCTCGTCCTGTGTGTCCCTCTTCGCGGCACAATTGATATGTGAGACACGTTGTTCCTAAACCTCCTCGCCGAAAATTACACGGTCACCAGCAACAGCTGACAGGCCGTTACTTTATGACAGCGATTGGCAATGAAGATCTAACATTGCTGAAATTGTCGGTTTGAAAACGTCGAAGCGAGATTACAAATCTGAAGCCATAAGCTTGGCTGACTGGCGAAACGAATATGGCATGTTTCGGCATGGTGAGATAAATGCCGGTACGATCACCACTGAACCTGCGAAGACCCTGTTATGGAATCTTTTGGCGAGGATCTAGAGACTCTTCGGCGAGTGCCGCTGGCCGAGGGTCATGTCGCACGAATGCGCGCGATCGGCAGCGAAAGAGCCTATTCCGCAGGCGAAACGGTTCTGAAAGTCGGGCAACCGCTGGATCGGTTCATCTACATCATCGAAGGTGAGATCGAGCCGGTCGATTCCTTCTCGGGACAACGGCTCTTCAATGCGGTTCTCGGGCCCACGCAGTTCATAGGCGATATCGGTTTCCTGAGCGGGGCCGCAGTGACCACCGCGCTTCGTTCGACCATGCCCACTCGGACGCTGGAGTTATCGAGGCCGGACATGCTCGAGCTTATGGCCAATGTGCCCGAGCTTTCCGATCACGTACTGACCGTTTTTGCCGCGCGTCGGCGCCGCATGTTCGAAGCCCGCGCCAGCGCGATCAAGGTGATCGGAGCGGATCGCGACCCGCGTATCCAGGCATGCGAAAGCTTCCTCGCGCGCAATCGCATTCCGTTCGTGAGTTTCGATCTCGACGACAAGGGCGAGCTGGCCGTCGAATCGTGCCGCCTGACCGGCCATTCTCCCGGCGTGATACTGGGCAAGGACCACCGCCTCGACGATCCCAGTCCGCGCAGCCTTGCCCGCGAACTGCACCTCGATCTCGATGTCTGCGAACGCACGATCTACGATCTCGTCATCGTTGGCACCGGTCCCTCCGGCGTCGCTGCGGCAGTCTATGCCGGGAGCGAAGGGCTATGCGCCTTGGCCATCGAAGATACCGCGATCGGCGGGCAGGCGGGCACCAGCAGCCGGATCGAGAACTATCTGGGCTTTCCGACGGGCATTTCCGGAACCGATCTGGTCTATCGCGGGCAGGTGCAGGCGATGAAGTTCGGGACCCGGTTCGCGATGCCCCGGCGTGCACAGTCGATTTCGAGGCGCGAGGACGGCGTCTACCAGATCGGGCTGGATGGGGGGGAAACGGTTTCGGCGCTGGCCGTGCTGATCGCTACGGGGGTGCGATACCGCCGCCTGCCTCTGGACAGGCTCGCCGAATTCGAAGGGGCGGGCGTGTTCTATGCGGCGACCGACATGGAATCGCGTTTCTGCCGCAATACCGAGGCGGTTGTCGTGGGTGGTGGAAATTCCGCGGGACAGGCCGCGATGTACCTTTGCCGAACGGCGAAGCACGTCCACGTCATCGTGCGCGGGGAAAGCCTTGCTTCCTCCATGTCAGACTATCTCAGGCGCAGGCTCGAAGCCGATCCGGCAGTGACCATTCACTACCGTTCGGCGGTTTCGGCGCTGGAAGGGGAAGTGCACCTCGAAGCAGTCGTGGTGTCGTCGCCCGATGACGAACTCAAGATACCTGCGCGCGCCCTTTTCATCATGATCGGCGCGGTGCCCAACACGGACTGGCTGGGCGAAACGGTCGAAACCGACCAGTGCGGTTTCGTGAAAACCGGTCCGGCAGTCGGCCGAAGCCATTTGTTCGAGACGAGCGCGGAGGGTATCTATGCCGTCGGAGACGTCCGTGCAGGCTCCGTGAAACGTGTGGCGAGTGCCGTCGGCGAAGGTTCGGTGGTCGTCAGCCGCATCTGGGAATATGTAGAGGCCGCCGGGCGAACCGAAAGGGAGGTCGAACAGGTGCCAGACCCGGCTTCGAATGCGCGTCTGGCCTAATAGGGCGGCGCTTTATCCGCGCGCTGTCGGCGCGCCGCTTCACTCCACCACGCAAGGTCATCGGCGAAACGGGGAAACGCGCGGTCAAGCGCCTGTCCACCGTCGCCTTTCGGCATGGCCCTTTCGTCGAGCGTGTTCTGTATCTGGCCGACCGCAATCGTGCTCGACACGACGACCATGCCCATTTCGGATAGCGTTCCGTGCCAGGCGGTGCCAGCCCTGACGCCCGCCATTCGTCCGGCGGAATAGCTGGCGATGGCCGCGGGGCGCCAGAACCATTCCTCGAGAAAATGATCGGTCAGGTTCTTCAGACCCGGCTGGATGCCCCAGTTGTATTCTCCCGTCACGAAGACGAACCCGTCGGCAGCCCCGATGCGCTCTGCCAGTTCGGCCATGGCGGACGGCGCTTCGCCCTGTGCATATTCCTTGTACATCCGGTCGAGGATCGGCAGCCCCACTTCCTGTGCATCGACGAGCTCGGCGTTCTCACCCCGCTCGGCAAAGCGGCGCAGCAGATAATCGGCAAGGCGAATGCCGAGCCGGTCGCGGCGATAAGAACCGTAGAAAATCAGATAACCTGCCATGCGCGTCACTTTCTTTGTGTCTTTTGCCTATACCCGCGGACAGGCGGCTAGGATCTTCGAAGAGGACGCGAACGGCTGATTGCGAGACATGGCAGCCCGAACGCCGAAGCGGTATACACGGCCTTCACCCTTTCAGCCGCTCGGCTATCTTCACCAGATCGGCCAGTGTCCTCGCGCCCATCTTCTTCATTGCCGATGCACGATACAGCTTCACCGTGATTTCGCTCAATCCCAGGGCAAACGCGGCTTGCTTGTTGAGAAGGCCCGACGTCACCATTTCCATCACCTCTTTTTCCCGCGCCGAAAGCGAGGCGTGCCGATTGACTAGATCTGACATCATCGACCGGCTCAGGCGTCGCTCGTGATCCTTTTCCAATGCGGCATTCACGGCGTCGAGCATGTCCTGATCGCGAAACGGTTTTGTCAGAAAGTCGATGGCTCCCGCCTTCATGGCCTGCACCGACATGGTGATGTCCCCGTGCCCCGTCATCATGATGACCGGCATTTCGAGGCCCTTCACCGACATCTGGCGCTGAAAGTCGAGGCCGCTGGTACCCGGCAAGCGCACATCGAGGATGAGGCAGGAGGCGACGTCCGGCAGTTGCGCATCGAGAAACTCGACGCAGCTGGGATAGTCGCATGCATCCCTGCCCACGGAACGCAGCAAGGCCGTCACCGAACGCCGGACCGACGCGTCGTCGTCTATGACGTGAACGATGGCTGGTTCAACCATGGCAATCCTTATCGAACATCCTTCGCGTCAGCCTAGGACTATCTTCGTGTCATCGGGTCAGCCGGTCAGCGCCTTGCGGATACATCCGAGCAATTCCTCGGCTTCGAACGGCTTGCACATGAAGCAGCGGGCGCCCTGCGCCAACGCCCTGCTCCGCAGGTCCGGCTGCGGGAACGCCGTCATGACAAGCATCGGCAGGTTGGGCTGGCGATCCTTCAGTATCTCCTGCAAATCCAGTCCATTCGTTCCGTCCATCTGGATATCGGTAATGACGAGATCGATCCCGGCCCGGCAAGAGCTATCCAGAAAGGCATCCGCGCTTTCGAATAGCCGGATCTGGTATCCCTCCGATCGCAACAGGCTCGACAGGCCGGTACGGATCGCCCCGTCATCGTCGACTATCGCGATTACCGGCATCTTGCTCATCCGGACGTATCCGGCAGCGAAATCAGGAAGCGTGTTCCTGCGTCATGGCTGCTCTGCGCGGTAAGCGTTCCGCAATGCGATTCCACGATCGTCCGGCATATCGACAATCCCATCCCCATGCCCCCGTCCTTCGTGGAATAGAACGGTTCGAAGATCCGGCCGAGATCTTGGGGTGCAATGCCCGGACCGGTGTCCTCGATGGAAATCAGGATGTGCGGCGGCTTGCGGGTCGCCCGGACAGTCAGTTGCCGGACGCGGCTTTTGCTCATGGCCTGGATGCCGTTCAGCATCAGATTGATGAGCGCCTGTTGCAACTGGACGGGTTCGCAATTTATGGACCCCAGCTCCTCGTTCAGCGCCAGTCCGAGATTCACCTCGTGCGCATGCGCTTCGTTCTCGACGATTTGCAGGGCGGCCCGGATCAGGCCGCGGATATCGCGCTGTTCGGTGATGCGGGGTGCCTTTTGCAGATAGGATCTGGTCCGGTCGATGACAGCCTTCGCCCGGTGCGTATCCTCGATCACCGCTGCCACCGCGGTCTTGACCTCTTCCAGATCCGGCTCGCTGCGTTCCAGCCACCGGACGCAAGCGGCAGCGTTGGAGGCAATGGCGGCGAGCGGCGAGTTTACCTCGTGCGCAATCGATGCCGTCAGCGCTCCCACCGTTGCGATGCGCTGGGTGCGGGCGATTTCGTCCCGAACGTGCATCAGCTCCGCCCGGTCCCGTTTGTACTTTGTGATCTCGACAATGCAGATAATCACGTCGGTCAGCGGTTCTCCCTCGCGGGGAAGCGCGGCGGTGACGAGGCAGTCGAAAACTTCGCCATTAAGGCGCTGGATCGCGCTCTCGCCTACAAAGCTGCTGTCGCCCGCGCTCAGGGCCGCGATCCAGCGGTGAAAGGCCGGCGCGCTGCCGGGCAATATGTCGGCCAGGCTGCCGACCAGTTCCGCTTCGCTCGACGCGCCCATGAGTTCCACGGATTTCCAGTTGACGCTGTTGATCCGCACCGTGGCATGCAGCGCGCGGGTTTCCTCCGGTCGGGCGGCGAACCAGCCCGGGATGTCCGCGACCCCGGCATCCCGGAGATCCTGTATCGCCGCTCCGACGGCCGACCAGTCCTCGCGCCAGATCGAAATGCCCGCGCGATCATATAATTCGGCGAAACGCTCCTCCGCCTCGCTGACGGCCCGTTGCAGTTCCAGGTTCGATCGCAGGAACTGATAGAAGAAGGCGGCCGCGATAAATGCGGTTGCGACGATGAGCAGTATCTCCACCCGATGTTCCGGGTTGCCATCGTCAGCCAAGGCGACGACGACCGCCGCCGCGAAGGCGGCGAGGGCGACGCCGATGCGCAATAGCTGGGCTGAAGGCCTGATCCGTTTTCGCATACTGACCGGCAAGCCTGAAGCATGGGGAAGCACTGCTCGCGCGCTAAGGGCTAGCGGACGATGAGGCCGGTTCATCGTGACACGCGCAATGTCGAAGCGAAGGCGGCGCCAACTTCAGGTCGATACACGAAAGCCGGCATTCTCATTCTTCTGCCTCGCCGCCTTTTCTTGGCCGGTCCTTCCCTTTGAAGGCCATAGCTAGGTTCGGGACACAACAGACCAGATCGTTACTTTGATCTGGAGTAATCACAATAACAACTATACGAAGGTTGATTGCTACCCGGCTTATCCGGATGGGCAATGGAAAGCTCTGTCGAAGGTCTGAAAATGCGACAAGTTTTCACGCTATGGCCAGAGGTGAATGTCGAGCAAGGGGGAAGCGTCGACCAGCATGGCATGCCGGTCTGGGCGACCGATCCTGAGCCCTCGCAAGACCGGGCGAGCTGGCACGCAGCGGATGTCCTACTCGTTTGCCTGATTGCGCTGCTGGCGGGCGCCATGCTGCTGGCCGGCAGTCCGGCAGACGCGTTCGGCATCGCCCTTGGACTGGCCATTGTCGCCACCGTTCTGGCGTTCATCGTGTATTACCGGCGCACCATAACGGGCCTGCAACGCAGGCTTGACGAAAGCATTCGCTGGAACGACACCATCTTCGAGAGAACGGGCATAGCCCTGTGGCGCGAGGACTGGTCATTCGCCCGTGACGAGGTGCTGCGGCTGCTGCGGTCAGGCGTTCGGGACATGCAAGCCCATTTTGCCGCCCATCCGCACGAGCTGCGCGCAATCCGCAAGTCGGTGATTATCAAGGACGTGAACAGCTCTGCCGTGGCCCGCGCAGGGGCGACAGGCAAGGACGCGCTCATCGGGTCGCTGGACCGTATCCTGCCGGACACCGACCAGACCTTCGTGCAATGGCTGGTGGCGTTTGCGCGCGGGGACGACCTCTACCGGTCCGAAACGCATCTGACCGACGCTCTCGGCAATCCGGTCGATACGCTCTTCACGGCGGGACTGCCGAAGGACATGCGCGGGTTCGAGGACATATTGGTCAGCGATCTCGACATCACCGAATACAAGGCGACGCAGAGCAGGCTGGCGCAGGCGGAGCTCGACATCGCGCGGGCGGCAAGGGTAACCACGATGGGCGCATTGTCCGCCTCGATCGCACATGAGGTGAGTTCGCCGCTCGCGGCAATCGGGTCGCATGCGGCGGCCGGCTTGCGCTGGATTGAGCGGGACCAACCCGAACTGGACGAGGCTGCGGAGAGCCTTCGAAGCGTCGTCGCAGCGACGGCGCGAGCGCAAGCGGTGATTGAACGAACGCGGGCCTTTTTGAGCAACAGCTCGGTCGCTCCGCATCCGCACGACATCGTTCCGCTGATCCAGGAGGCGATCTTACTGATCGAGCGCGAATTGAGGGCGCTTGGCGCGTCGGTACATTTCGACCTTCGTGACGGGATGCCGAAGGTTCTGGCAGATCCGGTCAACATGCAGCAAGTCATCGTCAATCTGGCGCTTAATGCGGCGCAGGCCATGACCGAGCTGCAAGGTCCCCGCGACATACTGATATCGGCCTTGGCGAGGGACGGGTGTGTACGCATCGAGATAACAGACCGAGGCCCGGGGATCGATCCCGACACGATGAAATCCATGTTCGAACCCTTCTATTCGACCAAGGACGGCGGCATGGGAATGGGGCTCGCGATCTGCCGAAACTGCATCCTGGCGCATGGCGGCCGGCTTTGGGCCACGAGCAGCCTGGGCGAAGGCGCCACATTTCACATTGAATTGAAAGCTGCACCGGACCAGGCGGGAGAGTGAGCGTTGGACGCGGAAACGCCGAGACCGCTCGTCCATATCATCGACGACGATACCGGCTTGTGCGAAGCGCTGGTCCGGCTGGTCCGCTCGGTAGGCCTCGAAGGACGCGCCTATAACTCGGTGCAGGGCTTTCTGGCTGCCCCGCCCGAAAACGTGCCCAGTTGCATCCTGCTCGATGTGCGTTTGCCGGACATGAGCGGTCTTGACCTGCAGGACAGCCTTGTCCGCCGAGGGTTGCCACTGCCCGTCGTGATGATGACGGGATACGGCGACATTCCCATGTCGGTTCGGGCGATGAAGGCGGGTGCCGTCGATTTTCTTCCCAAGCCGTTCCGCGACCAGGACCTGCTCGATGCCGTGGAGCGGGCCCTTGCCCGCGATCGGAAGCAGATCGGTATTCGAGTGGAGCAAGAGCAACTGAACGCCAAATTCGCGGCGTTGACGCTCCGCGAGCAAGAAGTTTTTCAGGGTATCATGGACGGGCTGATGAACAGGGAGATCGCGGAACGCCTGTCGCTCAGCTTGGCGACGGTCAAGGCCCATCGCGGCGCGCTGACCCGCAAGATGGGCGTGGCCAATGCGGCCGATCTCGTACGCTTTGGACGGCTGCTGGATCTGGTCCGCGACTGATCGCTTTGTATCCTCACAATGCCTAGTCGTCACCTCACGGTATGGCATCGCAATACCAAGAGATCGGCTTCGCCAAACACACGTAGGATCGATCGCCCGCTGCCGCCACGGCATGCTGGGCCTGCTTCGATCGCAGTGATTCCAAGGAGACGATCCCGCGACCGGATCAGCACCGGAGGAAAGGCCATGATACGAATGGGCGTAGCCGCCATCGCACTGCTTGCCGCGATATCGTCGGGCGCATCTGGTCAAGAGCCCGCCTCTCGGCAAGTTGGACAGATCGTCTCACCCGTCGACGAAAAAATCGACGCGTCATTCGATATCGTGCAAACCGATGTTAGCAGCGACGGACCGGACATTGTCTTTCGCGTACTGGTCAGAGGAAAGGCTGGCGTACTGCGGCCTAAAGCGACGGGTGAATTCGCCGGGAGCGCTGTTTATTCGTATGTCTGGCCAACATCTCTGAACAGCTCGAGCGTGGGATTCGAGGCAAGCCAGGGAATACTGGCGCTTGCCGTCACCTTTCACCCCGATTTCGACGATTCCGCCGATGGCAGCGCCAACCGGCATGTCTGGCATCCGCACTGGGTCGTACTCGTGCCCGACGACGCCTGTGGTGCGGGCTCACTGAAGGTGAAGGACATCCCCACCGGATCGACGCCCCGCCTCCCCGCCACTTGGCCCAGGGTTCCCCTACTGATTGATAGCCCGGGCTACCCGACCGACCTAGAAATGGACATGGTCGAAGTAAGAGTGCCGGCGGCGGTGATCGGTGCAACGGACTCGATCAATTTTGATGGCGTGACCTCCGCGTTGAAGGTGAACGCCAATTTGCATGCGCCATTACTCTGCATATCGGATGTCTTCGATGTCGCTTCGGGCGATCTTAGCCAGCCGGGCCGCATGCCGAAATAGAGTTACGCATCCAACCCCTATGCGGCTGGTAAGCCGGGAGGCACATCATGAGCAAGATCCTCGTCCTGTATTACTCAAGTTACGGCCATATCGAGGAAATGGCCTATGCGATGGCCGCAGGCGCCCGCCTGTCGGCCGCCAACGTCGACGTGAAACGTGTGCCCGAGACGGTACCCGCCGCCATGGCTGAAGGAGCGGGTTACAAACTCGATCAAGAGGCGCCGATCGCGACCGTGGAAGAGTTGGAAGCCTATGATGCGATCATTATCGGCACAGGCACCCGATTTGGTCGCATGTCTTCACAAATGGCGTCCTTTCTCGATCAGGCCGGGGGTTTGTGGGCTCGGGGCGCGCTGAACGGCAAGGTCGGTGCGGCATTCACATCCACCGCAACGCAACACGGCGGGCAGGAAACGACGCTGTTCTCCATTATCACCAATCTGCTGCATTTCGGCATGACGATTGTTGGCTTGCCCTATAGCCACGCGGGTCAGATGAGCGTGGACGAGATCGTCGGCGGCGCGCCCTACGGCGCAACGACAGTGGCGGGCACCGACGGTTCGAGAAGGCCTTCGGACGTCGACCTCGACGGTGCGCGGCACCAGGGTGAGATCGTGGCTCGGACCGCAAACAGGCTATTCGACTGAGCGGCGAAGCCTTGGCCTGGCCGGGCTGCAAGATTGATGCGTTAACGTTGCAGCCCGAGCCAGCTGGTGAGCACCTGTTCAGTGAGAGTTTCCAGTTGGTGCGAATATCGTGCAGCATCCGCCCGGATCGGTTCAGGATCGACACCTGCCAATAGCAGCTCATCCGCATGGCCGGTCAGCCAGCGACCGATGTCGCCGCCTGCTTCCAGATGGAATTGCAGCGCCAGTATATGCGGCCCCCTGCTGAACGCCTGGTTCTCGTAGAGATCGGTCGATGCCAGCAAGTCCGAACCTGCCGGAAGGTCAAACGTGTCGCCATGCCAATGCAGCACGGGCTGCGCCTGCCCAATCGCCGCCAGCGGAGAAGTTTCACCCGCGGCAGTCAGCCTGATGGGTGCGAAACCGATTTCCTTTGCCTTGCCGTGATAGACCCTTGCGCCAAGTGCGCTGGCCATCATCTGCGCGCCCAAACAGATCCCAAGCGTCGGACGATCGGCAGCCAGCCGTGCACGCAGAAACTCCAGTTCCTGAAGGATGAAGGGATTCTCCGCCTGTTCATAGACGCCCATCGGTCCGCCAAGAACGATGACAAGGGGTGTCTCCACGGGATCGATGGAAAGGAAATCGTCACAACCCGCATCGAGATAGCGCACTTCGAAGCCGGATCTTGCGAGCGGAGTGGCAAGATAGCCGAGATCCTCAAACTCGATATGCCGGATGGCGACTGCCTGCTTTTTCATGATATCGTCTTCAGCCTATTGCAGAAGGCTACGCAACATCCATGCATTCTTCTCGTGCAGGTTCAGTCGCTGAATCAGAAGATCGGCAGTAGGCTGGTCGCCCATTTGATCCGCGGCGGCCAGCACATCGCGCGCCGTACGCGCGGCAGACTGCTGCCCGGAATGCAGCAATTCGATCATGTTGGTGGAAGACGGTACGCCCTCGACCTCGCCGATTGAAGTCAACGCGCCGAACAGCTGATAGGTACCGGGTGCCGGATGCCCCAGCGCCCTGATGCGCTCCGCAATCGGGTCGAGGGCATTCCACTGTTCGATGTACTGCTCCATGAACATGAGATGCAGGGAATTGAACATGGGCCCCGTGACGTTCCAGTGAAAATTATGATTCATCAGGTAAAGCGAATAGCTGTCGGCCAGAAAGCGGGACAGTCCGCCCGCAATTTCCGCTCGGGCATTTTCGTCCAGACCGGTGTCGATGGGCGGCGCCGTCATGCCAGAACTCCGTGAAGGAATTCCCCGTCTGTCAGGGAATCCGTCGCAATCTCTGCGAGCCCGGCATCCTGTACATTGGCGCGCAGCCATCCGATGATACTGCTAGCAACCTCCTCCCATCCCGGTTCCGCGCACAGGAAGTGCGAGCGGCGCTCGAACTCCTTGTAAGCTGTAGTGGCGGCGGATGCGGCCTGCTTTTGATATGCCGCCTTGGAAAGATAGGGCGAGACGAGCCGGTCTTCGGTCGCCCCGGTCAGCATCAGGGGCTGTCGGCGTTGCGCCGGATGGACCCAGCTTCCAAGCCAGAGCGCCGCCTGATGGAAGATCATCCCCGGCGCCGGTATGACATAGGAGGCATAGGCCTCGTCGACCAATGCGGGCGGCGCGGTATTGGCGAACAGCTTCCCGAAACGGCGGCGGGATAGCCTGTATGGACGCTTCCACCCGGCAGGACGCAGCATGATCGGCGTAATCGCGGCAAAGGCGCTCGGGCCGGGGATCACCCCTCCGATAGGGGCGGGATCGATCGCCACGCCCGCCCGGCCGCACCCGCGGTCGAGCAACATTTGCGCCAGCAGGCCCCCGAACGAATGCCCGATGATGATCGGCTCCTCGGGCAGGGCCCGGATGAAGCCTTCGTAGGAATCCGCTATTTTCCCGAGAGTGAGCGAGCCGAAGCCCTTCGGCGGTGTCTCGTTCAAGGCGCGGGCGGAATATTCGCCGACATAGGGCCAGGCCGGAGCATGTGTCTCGTAGCCCTCCCCCTCGAATGGCTTGCGGAAGGCATCCCAGCTTTCCGGCGTGACCCACGCTCCGTGGACGAAAACGATCGAGCCCTTCACCGCTCAGCCCTCCACGAAGGCCAGCAGATCCGGGTTCACCACGTCCGGATGGGTGGTGCAGAGCCCGTGCGGCAGCCCCTTGTATGTCTTCAGGGTTCCATCAGACAGTAATTCGACCGATTTCGGCGCGGAATCGGCGTAGGGGACGATCTGGTCGTCGTCGCCATGCACCACCAGCACCGGCTGTCTGATCGCCTTCAGATCTTCCGTGAAATCGGTTTCGGAGAAGGCCTTGATGCAATCGTACTGGGCCTTGATTCCGCCCATCATACCTTGCCGCCACCAGTTGCGGATCACGCCCTCATCCACTTTCGCGCCATCGCGGTTATAGCCGTAGAAGGGCCCGCTTGGCACATCGAGGAAGAACTGCGCGCGATTGGACGCGGTCTGCTCGCGAAAGCCGTCGAACACCTCGCGCGCGAGGCCTTCGGGGTTGGCGTCGGTTTTCAGCATGATAGGGGGAACCGCACCGATCAGCACCGCCTTGGAAACGCGGCCGCCTTCGGAACGCGCCACATATCTCGCAACTTCGCCGCCGCCGGTCGAATGGCCGATATGGACCGCACCCTGCAGGTTCAGCGCGGATGCCAGCGCGATCATGTCGGCGGCATAGGTATCCATCTCATTCCCGCTGTCGGTCTGGGTCGAACGGCCATGGCCGCGCCGGTCGTGCGCGATCACGCGGTAACCCTTGCCCAGAAAGAACATCATCTGGTTGTCCCAGTCATCGGCGGACAAAGGCCAGCCGTGATGGAAGACGATGGGCCGCGCGTCCTTGGGACCCCAGTCCTTGTAGAAGATCTCGGTCCCGTCGCTGGTTTCGAAAAAGGGCATGGTCGTTCTCCTTGGGGGGGGAAAGTCAGAGCGCGCCGAACGAGCGCGAACGGTTGCGGACAAAGCTGGCGATGATGTCGGCGACCAGCTCTGGCGCTTCGTGCTGGGGGCCGTGTCCCATGCGGGGCAGGACAAGCAGATGCAGGCTTTGCCATTCGCGGCTGCACGCGAACCAGTTGCCGGCAGGAAAGACGATCTCGTGGTCGCCGGAGATGACAAGGATCGGGATGTCGGTGCGGGCCAGGAAGGAGCGGCAGTCCTCGTCCGCCGCGAAACGGTCGTCGGCCACCCGGTCCTGCAACAGGTTCAGGTAGGTTTCCTGTGAAATCGGCGGACTGCGATCTCCGCGCCGTCCTGCGATCCGCTCATGCGAAGCCGCGGCAGCGGCGCGACTTGCCGAGGATACCGGCTCGAAGAAGAGAACGATCTCGTCGTCGAGGTCGTAATCGGGTTTGAGCGCATGTTCGAGGAATACCGGTTCGGGGGGGAACTCCACCGCTCCCGGCGGCTTCGTTCCGATCAACACTGCGTGCGTGATCCGATTAGGGGCCATGAATGCCGCGAGCTGCGCGGCCATTCCCCCGAGCGACCATCCCCCCACTGCGAATCGATCAAGACCCAGCGCATCGGCAAGGTCGATCACGTCCCGGGCCATCTCCTCGGCCTGATAGCTCGCAGTGCCGCTCGACTGGCCAAGGCCGGAGTAGTCGAAAGTAAGGACCCTGAAAGAGCTGGCCAGAGCGTCGAGAAACGCAGGATCCCAGCTATCGAGGACGCCGCGGAACCGCAGGCAGAGGATCAGGGGCGGACCGCGCCCGATCTCGCGATAGGCAAGCTGGCGTCCGCCGATTTCGGCGAATGATGTCGGCACGTTTGCGGCATTTGTTTCGGTGATGGTGGCTTGCATGGTCCTGTCTCCTTGCAGGCCCAGTTTCGCAGCAGCCGGGCCCTTGGGAAATCGGACGCCTGTCTTGTCGGACTATACCTTGGGATAGTGGGCAGCGAACCGCCGTGCACCATCGGCCTTCGTCGCGGCGTGCGGGCCGCGCGCACCCCCTACCAAGGTTTAGCCATGTAAAACCCACGCGTAATCGAAGCACGCGTCATTCGCGCGCATGATCCTCGCTTCATCAAGCCTTGAGGAACGACCATGCCGCTTGTCGCCACGCCCACGCCCGGGAAGGGGCTGATCTCTTCCGAGAACCACACCCTGATCCTGATCGATCACCAGTCGCAGATGTCTTTCCCCGTGCGCTCTATCGATGTGGCCGTCCTGCGGCTCAATTCGGCCATGGTGGCAGAGGCCGCCCACGGTTTCGGGGTCAGCACGATCCTCACCACCGTCGCGGCGGAGAGTTTCTCCGGCCCGGTATTCGACGAGATCCTTGCCGCCCTACCCGATTGCAAAATCATCGATCGCACCACGATGAATGCGTGGGAGGACGAAAAGGTGCTAGAACGTGTGAACGCGCTGCAAAAGGACCGGATCGTCTTCGGCGGCCTGTGGACTTCCGTCTGTATCGTCGGACCGGTCCTGTCCGCGCTCGACCAAGGCTATGAGGCCTATGTCATCACCGACATCTGCGGCGACGTGTCCGACGAGGCGCATGAACGCGCGGTCCAGCGCATGGTGCAGGCGGGAGCCGTTCCCATGACCTCGCTGCAATACATGCTGGAACTGCAGCGCGACTGGGCGCGGACCGAGACCTACGATCTGACCACCGGCATCGCGAAGAAATACGCGGGGGGCTATGGCATCGGCATCGTCTACGCCAAATCGATGTTCGGCGCGCACGAAGGCGGCCACGCGCAGGCCGCCTGACGGCGGGGCCGTTTCGCGGGAGAGGCACCATGAAGCCCTATTCCGTTTCGCTGGGTGCGGGCCTTCTCGTCGGTGTCATCTATGCAATGATCGGCGTGCGTTCTCCCGCCCCGCCGATCATCGCGCTTGTCGATCTGGCGGGAATGCTGCTGGGCGAACAGCTTGTGCCCATTGCCCAGCGACTGTTCGCGGGTGTTGAGACGACGCGCTTCATCCAGCAGGATTGTGCCCGCCACGTGTTGGGCCGCCTACTATCCAATGAAGAGGACGGGCCGTGATCGACTTTTCCCGCCGCACCCTGCTTGCCGGATCCATGGCAAGCGCCGCCTTTGGCACCGCGAGGCTCGACGCCATGAATGCTTCCGAACCAGTGACAGCGACCGATCTTGTCATCCGCAACGCGCGGATCGCGACTCTCGACCCCGCCAATCCTTCGGCAGAGGCGGTCGCGATGCGCGATGGCGTATTCCTGTCCGTCGGAAGCGAGGCCGAAGTGCGCGCAGCCGCGCCCGATGCGCAGGTGATCAATGCGGGCGGCAGGCGGCTGATCCCGGGACTGATCGACAGCCACATCCACCTGATCCGCGGCGGGCTGAACTATAACATGGAGCTGCGCTGGGATGGCGTGCCCAGCCTTTCGGACGCCATGGCCATGCTGAAACGGCAGGTGGACCGCACGCCCGCGCCGCAATGGGTGCGGGTCGTCGGCGGCTTCACCGAGCACCAGTTCGCCGAAAAGCGGCTGCCCACGCTGGCAGAGATCAATGCGGTCGCTCCCGCTACGCCGGTGTTCATTCTTCATCTCTACGACCGGGCCTTGCTGAACGGGGCGGCCTTGCGCGCGGTGGGCTATGACAGGGATACACCCGCACCTCCGGGCGGCAGGATCGAACGCGACTCCAATGGCAACCCAACCGGCCTGCTGCTGGCATCGCCCAATGCGACGATCCTCTACAGCACCCTGGCCCGCGGACCGACCCTGCCTTTCGAATACCAGGTTAGTTCGACATTGCATCTCATGCGCGAACTGAACTCGCTGGGGGTGACCAGCGTGATCGACGCGGGTGGCGGATCGCAGAACTATCCCGATGACTATCAAGTGATAGAGGCACTGCACCGCGACAATGCGCTGACCGTGCGCATCGCCTATAATCTGTTCACCCAGAAACCGGGCGAGGAACTGCAGGATTTCGCCGGCTGGTCCGCACGGATTTCGCCGCGAATGGGCGACGACAGCTATCGCCATAATGGCGCGGGCGAGATGCTCGTATATTCCGCCGCGGATTTCGAGGATTTTCGCGTCGAACGGCCCGACCTGCCGCCGCGGATGGAAGGCGATCTCGAACCCGTGGTCCGCCTTCTGGCCGAGAAACGCTGGCCATGGCGCCTCCACGCCACATACGACGAATCCATTTCTCGGGCGCTCGACGTGTTCGAGAAGGTGAATGCGGACATACCCTTCGACGGTCTCAACTGGTTCTTCGACCATGCCGAGACGATCAGCGAGCGGAACATCGACCGCATCGCGGCTCTGGGCGGCGGGATCGCGGTCCAGCACCGCATGGCCTATCAAGGCGAATATTTCGTCGAACGCTATGGCGCGAAGGCGGCAGAAGCGACGCCGCCGATCAGGCGCATGCTTAAGGCCGGCGTGCCTGTCGGTGCGGGCACCGATGCGACGCGCGTGGCCAGCTATAACCCATGGGTGTCGCTTTCATGGCTTGTCACGGGCAAGACGGTGGGCGGGATGGGCCTTTACCCGGTCCGCAACCGAATGGACCGCGAAACCGCACTGCGCCTGTGGACCGAAAAAAACGGATGGTTTTCCGGCGAAGCAGGAAAGAAGGGGCAGATCATTGCAGGTCAACTGGCCGACCTCGCGGTGCTGTCCGACGACTACCTGACCGTCCCGGAAGACGAGATCGCCCGGATCCGCAGCGTCCTGACGGTGCTCGGCGGCCGGATCGTCAGCGCCGAGGGCGATTTCACCTCTCTGGCCCCTTCCCTCCCGCCGCCGATGCCCGACTGGTCCCCGGTGTCGACCTTCGGCGGCTACTGGCAGGCTCCTCAGGGCGTCAGGCCCGCAGCAATGGCATGCGGCTGCAACTCTGGATGTGCCGTGCATGGCCACGATCACGCGGCCGCCGTCACCAGCCCGGTTCCCGTGGCCGACAAGCAGGGCTTCTGGGGCGCGCTCGGCTGCGGATGTTGGGCGGTTTGACTGGGCACGCGTCCATGATTGCCCAACCGCCGCCATCCCTGACATGAGCGGAAAGGTGGCCAGCCTGCCGCCAAAGCCGGCGGGGCCACTGTCCAGCACGGTTTTCCGCGCGCTCTGGATCGCGACCATCGTGTCGAATATCGGGACTTGGATGAACGGCGTCGCGGCCGGCTGGCTGATGACATCGCTTTCGTCGGATCCGCTGGTGGTGGCGCTGGTGCAGGCGGCAACGACGGTTCCGATGTTCCTGCTCGCCCTTCCGGCGGGCGCGATCGCGGATCTCGTGGACCGGCGCAAGCTGCTGCTTGGCGCTCAGACGCTGACGGTTACAGGCGCGGCCCTGCTTGCGCTGGCGACACTTGCCGGTGCCGTAAGCCCTTGGCTGCTGCTGGCGCTGACGGCGATGATGGCCGTCGGCTACGCGCTTGCGGCACCCGCGTTTCAGGCCATCGTTCCCGAACTTGTCGACCGCGAGGCATTGCAGCAGGCGGTTACGCTGAACGGGCTGGGCATCAATATTGCCAGATCAATAGGGCCTGCCCTTGCGGGTGTGGTGATCGCATCGTCCGGTCCGGGTGCGGTGTTTGCGGTCAACGCAGCCAGCACCTGCGGCGTCATCGCCGTGCTGTATCGCTGGAAGCGGGAGGCGCCGGACCGCGCCCTGCCTGCCGAGCACTTCATTGGCGCGATGCGAGCCGGGCTCCGCTACGCGCTGCGGTCGCCGGAATTGCGTTCCGTCATCTTGCGAGCCTTTGCCTTCTTTCTCTTCAGCAGCAGCCTGTGGGCCCTGCTTCCGCTGATCGCGCGCGAAGAGCTGGGGCTTGGTCCGACCGGCTATGGCGGGTTGCTGTCGTTCATGGGGGTGGGAGCCATTCTAGCCCGTCTTATTCACGGGGTTGGCTACGAAGGGTTGGCGGGAGTGGCATAA